>CAZKYP010000028.1:0-23788 GCA_964556885.1 uncultured Pirellulales bacterium
CCCATCGCGGCCCGTTATCAATAGTAATATCTTCTGAAGCTCCAAGACTTACCGGGTAAAGCTCGACGGAGTTGCTGTATACAAGGGCAATATCATTGCCGGTACCGCCGACGTATGTCAGATTGAAGTAATAGCCGATTCCGCCGGCACTCATAAATACTGAAGCGCCTTCAACAGCGGGCTCGCCGTTAACTGTATCGAATTCGTTTGCTGCCTCGGCACCATCCGGAATATCCACCAGCACTATTTCAGCCATCGGCGGTGTATCGATTGCGCTAACAATTAATGCCGCTGTCGTTTCATCTTCCAGAGGATCGATTGAAGCAGAGCCGATAAGGCCAATCGGACTAACACCATTGACATCAATCTTAAACTCGACGGTACCAATAGCTCCGGCACGATCTCCAACCGTCAAACTGTTCATTAGAATGGTCGGACCGGTTCCTACGATGGTGAGAATGCCCTGGCCCCCTCGGGCGCCTACAATTAGACTTCCCCCCTCGCCGATGTAAGTGAGAGTACCGCCACTGATAGTATAGTGGCCGTCGGAACTTCCACTATCTCCAATACCAAGTGTAGCACTATCATTGCCGTTCTGAAGCTGGATAAGCCCTCCCGTCTGTACTAAATAACCGGGATTACTGGCGCCAACTCGCATCCAGCCCGCGCCAAGCAGTTCCGCTCCTTCTTCGACTAACATTGTTGCTCCTTCGTACACCCTCATTCGCTGACCCACACCCCAGTCACCGGTGCTTGTGTTCAATGTGCAGATGGTTTCTTCCCCGCGAACCTTGACTTCTTCGGCGCCGGTTGGGAGGCGTCCATCGCTCCACATGTTTGGATCCGCCCAGTTTCCTTCTCCCCTGAAGTCAATGGCGAATGCTCCGCTGCACAAAAAACATACTAATCCTAATACAACACACACTCTTCTCATCTTTAATCTCCTTTCCACTGAAATTTAAAAGAACAAACGACCGTTCCCGGTATGCCGGGATTATCGAATTTAGTGAATCGAACGACCAGTCCGGTTCAAGTACTAACATTTCACTGATTTGTATTATGAATTGTATCAGAAAATGATGTTTAAAAACAATGTTTTTTGTGTAAAAAATGATATTATTATGGTTCCTGGTGTGTTTTTAATGAAAGATTCTTGTTTTTAACAATTCAAAAGGTGATATCATATTTTTTTCACATAATTTTTTATTTTGAACTGTTATCCCGGTATACGAAAACGTGCTTGAAAAGATACCGCAAATCAGTTATTTATGTTCCAGAAATGGGGGTATCTGTATCTGCATATAACAGGAGATAAATATTATGGTGATATCAATTATAAGATTCCATCGATATCTGCCTGCTATTAATTTGATTGTTCCAGCCATACTGCTAATGAATACAGCTTTTTTCTGTACGGGAACAGCCGCTCAATCAACAAAACCAGAATTAACCAATACCTCGCCAAGAATATTCGATGTTCGCCAATATGGAGCTGCCGGCGACGGCAAAACGCTTGATACAGAAGCAATTCAAAAGGCCCTCGGTGAATGCGGCGATGCGGGTGGAGGCATAGTTCGTCTAAGTGCTGGTACCTATCTGAGCAATCCCGTTAATTTGAGAAGTAATACTATATTTCAACTGGATGAAGATGCAATTCTGCTGGCAAACACTAATCATTCCGATTTCATGAAGACATCGGGTGATTGGCTAAGTGCTAAAGGAAGTGGCGATTTCATCCCGTTCATCGGTGGTAAAGACCTAATAAATGTTACTATTACCGGCAAAGGCACAATCGACGGCAGCGGCCAGGTCTGGTGGGGTCCCGCCGAAGAAGCGCGGCAAAAGCAATCAGGTTATACTTTACCGCGGCCGAACCTGATTATTCTGACAAGATGTAAGAATGTCAGGATTGCAGGCGTTACTATTCAGAACGCGCCGAAATTTCACCTGGTTCCTACCGATTGTGAGGATGTAATTATAGATGGCGTTACCTTCCTTGCTCCCGAACGTGCTCCGAACACGGATGCAATTGATCCGAGTGTGAGTCGACGCGTTCTTATTACCCGGTGTGTTATTGACGTGGGTGATGATAATGTGGCAATCAAGTCCGGCAGAAAAATGGATGGTCGCGAATATGCCTGCGAAGATATTACTGTGACCGATTGTGTGATCCGGCACGGCCACGGTGTTTCAATCGGCAGCGAGACCGTCGGTGGTGTGCGGGGCCTCACAGTTCAACGCTGCACCTTCGAGGATACCGATAATGGAATCCGGATAAAATCATATCGTGGCAGAGGTGGATTGGTGGAAAACATCATCTGCAGCGACATCACGATGAAGAATGTTAAAGTTCCAATCAGCATTTCTGCGTATTACCCGAAAATTCCCGTCGAAGACGCGGCTCAGCCTCTTACGCCTGAAACTCCTGTCTATCGAAACATACGTATTTCGAATCTGACTGCGACCAGCCCGCGCAGCGCCGGTTTCATTGTCGGCCTGCCCGAGGCTTATGTTTCGGATGTAGTGCTGGAGAATGTTCATATTTCCGCTCCCGAGGGCCTGCTTATTAGAAATACCAAAGGTGTCAAACTGAATGATGTTAAAATCGAAACGCAGAATGGCCCGCCGCTTATCCTGGAGAATGCGGAGGTCGAAGGAAGCGATATCACCAATTGAGAACAAAGAGAATGAATAGATTAAACTTTTACGTACTGCTGGTAGCGTTGTTGCTCCATATCTTAATCGTCACTGCTCATGCTGAAAATGCCATTCAGCCTGATATTACTGTTGCAGCAGACGGCAGTGGTGATTTTACCACCGTCCAGCAGGCGCTCGAATCTATATCGGATGAAAATCGTGATCGTATCATCATCTTCATCAAGGATGGCATTTATAATGAAAAAGTACGGATTGACGAATCCTGTATCACGCTGCGCGGTCAAAGCCGCACCGGCACGCGAATCGAATTCTCGCAGGGCAACGAAGAATTCACCCGCCTCGGCGACAACCTGGGCCGCGCGGTTGTGAACATAAACGGTGACGATGTGGTTCTCGAAAACCTCACGATTCGCAATACTCATGGCGTTATTGGTCCCCATGCTTTCGCGGTTTATGGCAGGGGTGACCGAACGGTAATCATTGATTGCGATGTGTTCAGCGACGGAGCCGATACCCTTTCATTGTGGCGTGGTGAAGTCGGCCGCTATTACCATGCACGGCTCAATATCCGAGGCTCGGTCGATTTCGTATGCCCTCGCGGCTGGTGTTACATGACCGACTGCACATTCTACCAGGTCAATCCGGGCGCTTCGGCGGCCATTTGGCACGACGGCAGCAAGAATCAGGATATGAAGTTTGTCCTGCGAAATTGCCGATTCGACGGTGTCGAGGGATGGATCCTTGCCCGGCACCACCATGACGCCCAGTTTTTCCTGCTCGACTGCAAATTTTCAGCGGCCATGCGCGATCTTCAGCCCAAGCGTGTCATTTATCCTATCGGGAATAAAACACAAACCCAGGCCGACATTCAGCGTAACAGGGAATTGGATAAGTCTAACCTCTGGGGTGAACGTACATATTTTTATAACTGTCACCGTGACGGTGGTGATTACCCGTGGCACACTGATAATATTACTTCGGCGTCCGGCTCACCGAAGCCCGATCAAATTACGGCGGCTTGGACCTTTGCCGGTACATGGGACCCCGAGAGGTCGGACGGACCGGTTATTGAAAAGGTCGAGGTTTATGCCGACCGTATTGAGGTTATATTCAGTGAAAATGTTACAGTAAAGGGCAAGCCGCGACTTGTACTGCACGGTGGAGATTATGCAAATTATCGTTTCGGAAGTGGTAGTACCACCATTGTCTTTGATGTTTCCAACAGGCGGGGTATTAAAGTGGACGGTGTTGACCTTCAGAGCGGCGCCATCATAGCAACACAGGCAGCCGCTGCTCTTCGCCATGCCAATTTGTCGTTGCCTCAACCACCCGGATAAGGAGAAATATATGACTGCTAATATTAAAAATAACAAGTGGTATGTCTTTAGCTTTTTCTTTTACCTCGTTTGTGTGCTGGTGTTTTTGGCCGATACGTACGCAGCCGAAGTTGAGCCTAACAGTCTTCCAGCTTTCCCGGGCGCTGAAGGTTTCGGTTCGAGCACGCCCGGCGGTCGGGGCGGAAGAGTCATTTATGTAACCAACCTGAACGATTCCGGCCCCGGGAGCCTCCGGGTCGCTTGCGAAACTGAAGGCCCGCGTATTGTCATCTTCAGGGTATCCGGATTAATAACGCTCGAACAGCCAATTGAAGTGACGAATCCGTTTCTGACTCTGGCCGGACAGACAGCACCGGGTGATGGTGTTTGTATTCGTAATCACCCGTTTCAGGTGGCAACCCACGATGTTGTAATTCGATACCTGCGTTGCCGGCTGGGTGATGAAAGCGGGCAGATTGCGGATTCACTCGATTTTGTCCATGGGGCAAGAAATTCGATACTGGATCATTGTTCGGCCACGTGGTCGATCGATGAAGTTCTCTCATTATCCGGAAACGTTTCGAACGTGACAGTGCAGTGGTGCCTTATAGGTGAGGCGCTGAGGGATAGTAAACACACCAAAGGGCCGCATGGCTACGGTACGCTCGCCCGGGCGAACGGACCGGTTTCATTCCATCATAATCTCTGGATTCATAATGACGCTCGCAATCCCCGCCTTGGTGATAATTATGGTCGCCCCCCTTATCCAACATTCGATGTTCGCAACAATGTAATATACGATTTCGGTGCAATTGCTTCCGGTCTGACCCAGGGCCGGCTCAAAGTGAACTATGTTGGTAACTATATCAAACCCGGCCCCAGTAGTACATTGCGTAAGCCGATCCGTGTCGGCGGCCCTTCTGATATGCTATTTTATATTCGCGATAACATTTTCGAGGGAGACGATAAGCTGACTGTCGATAACTCGTTGTTTTTCGATCCGGTTGAGATAGACGGTAAACGGCAGGTGCAGACCGTCGATGAACCGTTTGCGGTCGCGTTGGTAAAAACTCTTCCGGCCAAAGAAGCCTATGAAGCTGTGCTTGCTGCCGTTGGTGCATCCAAGCCGGTCCGGGATGCGGTTGATACCCGGCTTGTGGATGAGGTTCACCGCGGCTCAGGAAAAATTATCGATTCGCAGACCGAGGTAGGTGGCTGGCCGAAAATGAAATCAGGGACACTTGCCGTTGATAGTGATAAGGATGGTATGCCGGATGAATGGGAAAAGCTTTATGGATTGGATCCTGCCGATCCCGAGGATGGCGTAAAAGATGCTGATGACGATGGTTACACAAACATTGAGGAATTTCTTAATCATACCGATCCAGGTCGGTTCATTGATTATCGCAATCCGAAAAACAACGTTTCATCCATTTGATTCAAGAATACTTCACTTTTTTAATTGCCCCACAAAATATAGGGGTTTAGATATCAGTTTGGTGAAAGATAAATTCACTTATTTAAATTTTTTTCGAAACAGTCTCACGTATATCGTGGTTAAACCCCATAGAACATTATTCGGAACCGAATCTCAAAATTTTCGTACAAACAATGAAATAAATGTGGTTTCGTGAACCGTCTATATAATAAGATAGATAAAATTTTAGCTTTACCCTGTACCAGAAGCGGTATGGGATGGGTATACCGAATTCACCCGGGATACACGGTTAGGGATTTAGATGTGCAGCAGGTCGAGCATATTAACTAATTCGGTAAGAAACGCCTTGCGCCGTAGAAATCTGATTTTATCGGGGGCTTTCTTTGCGCTTACATTTTTATCAATCCAACCAGTATTAGCCGCAGATTATAAAGAATCACGCAAACAATTCATAACAGGCAAATACGCCGAATGTCTTGAATCAACTCGTACCGCTATTGTAAACGGAGACCTTGACAAACAATGGTGGGCCTTAATGGTCGAGTCGATGATGGCGCTCGGTAAATATGAACAGGCTGCCCAGGAAATCGATATAGCACTGATTCGTCATCCGATTAGCCTGCATTTATTAAAGCTCGGGTATACTGCAAATTTGTATTGCGGCCGCCAAAAACAGGCATCTGATTTACTCGGGAAAATTTACCGCTATGGCGGCACGCTGGAAATCGGTTTCTGGGACCCTCAGGATTTGGTGGCCCTGGGGGAATCTCTGCTGTTACTCAGGACGGAACCTCGTCTTGTCATGGAGCAAATCTTTAATCGCGCGTTAAGAATTGACCCGGATTGTCGCGAGGCATACCTTGCAATCATATCGCTTGCACTGGATAAACAGGACTTTGAGCTTGCCGCTAATCAGGCCCGCAAGGCCCTTGAAAAGTTCGGCGATGACCCGGATATGCATTTCAGTCTGGCCAGGGCTTTTTACTACAGCGACCGCAGTGAAATGATCAAATCGATTGATGCGGCGTTGTTTGTCAATCCCAATCACGTTCCATCACTATTGTTACTGGCCGAACACCAGATTGATTGTGAGGATTATGAATCGGCAGAAAAGACGCTTGATAAAGTTATTTCCGTCAATTCCATGAATCCTGAGGCGTGGGCATATCGCTGCATCCTGGCCTATATTGAAAATGATCCCAATTCCGCCGGACAAGCCCGTACGAATGCACTGAAATCCTGGCCGGCAAATCCGAAAGTAGATTATCTAATCGGCCGTAAGCTGTCACAGAAATACAGGTTCGAAGAAGGGGCTGCTTGTCAGCGCAGGGCGCTTATGTTCGATCCGGGCTATCTGCCGGCAAAGATACAACTGGCCCAGGACCTGCTTCGGCTCGGTAATGAGCAGGAAGGCTGGAAGCTGGCCAATGAAGTTCATTCTGAGGATGAGTATAATATTGAAGCTTACAATCTTGCAAATCTGCATGATCACATGTCCGGATACGAAACAATTCACACAGATGATTTTATCGTGCGGATGAACAAGCATGAAGCGGCTGTTTATGGCGATTTGGTTATCGACCTGTTAAAACAGGCAAAAATAAATTTATGCAAAAAGTACGGGCTGGAATTAAATCAGCCGACCGTTGTGGAACTATTTTATGAACAGCAGGATTTTGCAGTCCGCACGTTTGGTATTCCCGGCGGAGATGGTTTTTTGGGTGTCTGTTTCGGTAACGTTATAACGGCAAACAGCCCGAAGGCGGAAAGACAGCATAACTGGCAATCAACATTATGGCACGAATTCTGTCACGTCGTGACATTGAACATGACAGGCAACAAGATGCCGCGCTGGCTGAGCGAAGGAATTTCCGTATACGAAGAGATGCAACGGGACCCGAAGTGGGGCCAGCAAATGAATCCCGAATATCGAAAAATGATACTTGAAGGTGAGCTTACACCGATTAGCGAACTGAGTTCGGCGTTTTTAAGTCCTAAAACCCCGATGCACTTGCAGTTTGCTTATTATGAATCTATGCTTGTTGTTGAATTCCTTGTTAAGAATTATGGTTACGATGCCTTGAGGGCTATACTGGGCGATTTGGCAATAGGCGAGCAAATCAACGATGCAATCTCCAAACATGCGGCGCCGATAAAGGAGATTGACAGGGAATTCAAGGCTTTCGTGCTGGACCGCGCCGAAAATCTGGCTTCGGATGTAGACTGGGAACAGCCGGATGAAGGCCAGTTCGATTTTACAAATCAACAGTCACTCGCCGCATGGCTCCAGAAACATCCGAATAGTTTTTGGGCTTTGACCTTATATGCAAAGGCACTAATAGCTGATAAAAAATATGAACAAGCGAAAGAGCCTTTGGAAAAAGTGATTTCGTTGTATCCGGAATATACGGACAGCGATAACGGTTATTTACTCCTGGCACAGGTCCACCGAAATCTCGATGAAACCGAGCAGGAGCGGCAGGTTCTTGACAAGCTGGCGACAATATCCGCCGATTCGGTCTATGCTTATGGACGCCTGATGGAAATTGCTGTGGAAAAGCAAAACTGGCAGCAAGTTGTTGATAACGGTGAAAAATACCTGGCAGTCTTTCCAATGCTTTCGAATTTACAATGGCAGCTTGGCCTTGCTTATCAGGAGCTTGGCCGAAATGAACAGGCAATCAAATCATATAAACGTTTGCTCCTGCTGGACCCGATAGATCCGGCCGATGTCTATTATCGTCTTGGTAGTTTACTGGAAAACGAAGATCCTGCCGAGGCGAAAAGATATGTCCTTGAGGCACTGGCTGAAGCGCCTCGCTTTCGAGAAGCACATAAATTGTTATTGAGACTTGTCGGCAACAGCCAATCGGGCGAGCCTGTTTCGAGTATCGAACCTGTTGACGCTCAGGGTAAACTACTGACGATGCAAAAGGGGTCGCAATGAAAAAATCGGGGTGGTTAATCATCTTGATGATAATGGCGTTTATGGTGGCGGGGGGCGTATTCGCACAAAGGAATTCCCCCCGGAGATACCCGAGTCAAAGAAATGATAATAGAGCAGGTGTGCCGGACTGGGAACTCAATAAGGAGTTCTCGCATGATGTATTTACATTCGTAAGAATTCGATATTCATCCGGGTACGGCGACCGTGGATTCGGGGGCCGATCCGGCCGCGGTGGTCGTGGTGGGCCCGGCGGCCGCGGTGGTGGTCGCGGTTTCAGCGGCGGCAACTGGGCAACGGATTACCCCGACAGCGAACTGAATTTCTCATACCGTCTGCATCAACTAACCTCGCTGGAAGTCGATCCCGATGGAGTGATACTCGATTTGACAAATCCCGAACTGTTCAATTACCCTTTTATCTATATAGTAGAGCCCGGCAGACTGGTATTCAGCGAAGAAGAAGTCAAGATACTTCGACGCTACCTGCTGAATGGCGGATTCCTGATGGTCGACGACTTTTGGGGCGAGGCCGAATGGTATAATTTTTATTATGAGATAAAGCGCGTATTTCCTGACCGCGAGCCGGTCGAGCTTCCATTGAGTCATCCGATCTTCCATGCGGTGTTTGACCTGAAGGAAAAGCCGCAGATTCCCAATATCGGTGTTGCTATAAACGGGCGAGCTTATGGAATCACGTGGGAAAGGGAGGATGCCCATACACCACATTACAAGGCAATATTTGACGACAAAGGCAGGATGATGGCTATCATCTGTCACAATACGGACCTTGGTGACGGCTGGGAGCGCGAGGGAGAGGACGAGTGGTATTTTCGTGAGTTTTCGGAGAAAAAGGCTTACCCGCTTGGTATCAATATCGTATTTTATGCTATGACGCATTGATAATGATTCCGAAATTTGAATACCAAAATACGACATATATAATCTATGGAAAGGAAAGAAACTTTGGCTACAAAGGCGTATGAATTTGAACGAATGGCTGTCGAACAGATCAAGGGTGCTCGTGAGCGAATAAAAGCCGAGCTGTCCAAGGTTATCGTCGGCCAGGATGATGTAATCGAGCATTTGATAATCGCGGTCCTTTCGGGGGGGCACTGTCTTATTACCGGCGCTCCCGGCCTTGCCAAAACCTTGCTTGTCAAATCGCTCGCACAACTGTTTGACCTTAAGTTTCAGCGCATCCAGTTCACACCGGACCTTATGCCCGCCGACATTACCGGCACGGAAATTCTCCAACAGACGGACGGCGAACGAAAGATGGTTTTCGTCAAAGGGCCGGTATTTGCGAACATGATTCTCGCCGACGAGATCAACCGCACGCCACCGAAGACTCAGGCCGCACTGCTTGAGGCGATGCAGGAGCATCACGTTACGGCCGTCGGCGTATGTCACGCTCTGAGCGAGCCGTTCTTTGTCTTTGCAACACAAAATCCTATCGAGATGGAAGGAACATATCCGCTGCCGGAGGCCCAGCTTGACAGGTTCATGTTCAACGTATGGATAGATTATCTTTCGGAAAACGACGAAGTAGATGTAGTTCGCCGGACTACGGCAGCCGAACTTGAGCCGATTCGGATGATATTCAGCGGCGAGGACCTGTTGAAATTTCAAGGCGTTGTACGCAAGGTTCCGGTTGCCGAGGATGTTGTTCGTTACGCTGTAAGGATTGCGGCTGCATCACGCCCGGCCCCGGATAATACGCGGGATTTTATAAATGAATGGGTCACGTGGGGCGCCGGATTACGGGCGTCACAGTATATGGTGCTTGGCGCCAAGGCCAGGGCCTTGCTGTACGGCAATTCGCATGTGAGGTTCGAGGATATCAGGGCGCTTGCATACCCGGTGCTGCGGCATCGCGTATTGATTAACTATCGCGCCGAAGCAGAGGGCGTAAATACCGAAAATCTTGTCGATAGACTGCTGAAATCAGTCAGGGAAAGTTAGGTTAAATGTCTGCCGGAACGTCACAATTAGATCCTCGCAGTTCTGTCGGCGGTAAAGATGGGATGATAGATCCGGTCTCGCTGATGAAGATAAAGTCGATGGAGCTGCGAGCGAAGGTGATTGTCGAAGGATTCTGGAAGGGTATTCATAGAAGCCCGTATCACGGTTTTTCTGTGGAATTTACGGAATACAGGCAGTACGCCGTCGGTGACGATCCCCGCTATATCGACTGGCGGCTCTATGCCCGAAGCGACCGGTTATATATCAAAAAATTCGAGGATGAGACGAACCTTCGCTGCCATCTGTTGCTCGACCACAGCCGGTCGATGGGTTATGGTTCCGGTGCCTATAGCAAGTCACAGTATGCCGGCACGCTGGCCGCAACATTGGCTTATTTCCTTTTTACACAGGGTGACGCCGTCGGCCTGGCGACGTTCGATAATCAAATCAGGCAATACATGTCTCCGCGAAACAGGCCGGGTTATCTTCGTCGTTTAATGCTGACACTGGAAACACACCCGGAGGGCAAGGTCACCGATTTAGGCCCGCCCCTGCAGCGCATCGGTGAAATCCTGACCAGGCGCGGCTTGTTGGTTTTGATTTCCGATTTGCTGACTTCAATCGACCGGCTCGAACCGGATTTGAGTTATTTGAGTGCGGGTGGGCATGATGTTGTTGTATTCCACGTAATGGATCCGGCCGAGCTGAAATTTGATTTCAGTTCACCGGCAATCTTCCGGGACATCGAGACCGGACGGGATATGTATGTTGACCCGGCCGATGCACAAACCTCTTATAAAAAGATGCTGGAAAAACATCTTATTAGGGCTAAATCCACGTGCCGGAAACTCGGTATCGATTACCATCTGTTTTCAACGGACCGCCCGTTCGATTTGGCACTGCTGGATTTTCTGAATGACCGAATGCGTCACAAAAAACGTACCAGGCACAGGGGCGGCACGAGACCGGGGGGGGCATCATGAATTTTCTTTATCCGTTGTTTCTGGCGGGTATCGTTGCGATCGGTTTGCCGATTGTGTTGCACATGATCCGGCATCACACACGCAAGCGCGTGACGTTCAGCTCACTGATGTTTCTGCGAACAACATTGCCGAGATTCAGGAATCGCAGCCGGATAGAGAACCTGCTGCTTTTGATTCTTAGGTGCGTAATTTTGTGCCTGCTCGCCTTTGCGTTCTCTCGGCCGTTCTTTACGCGGGAAACCGTGGCCGAGCAGGTCAGTCTCGGCAGGCGGGTAGTAGTGTTGATAGATACGAGCGCGTCGATGCGGCGGGAAGGGATGTGGCAGCAGGCGATTAGCCAGGCAAGGTCGGTATTGGATGACATTGGCCCGGATGACCGAGCTTGCGTTATGAGTTTCGACCGTGGTACACAAACCCTGATAGGATTCGAGCAATGGAATCAACTGGATCCGTCTCAGCGTGTCTTCATCGTAATCGATAGTATATCAAAATTGTCTCCGGGGTGGAATATGACGAATCTTGGTCATGCCCTCGTCGGGGCCGCGGAGGCAATCGAGGACGATGAAATCAACGACAGGCGGCAGGCTGCGGGAATCCGACAGGTAGTGCTTATCAGCGACTTGCAGGCCGGAAGCAGCGTCGAAGCATTACAGGCTTACGAATGGCCTCAGAATATCGAACTGATAATCAAACCGATACAGGCCCGCGGCACTACGAATGCCTCGATGCAATTGGTGACTGCTCGCGATTATCTTAGCCGTTCTGAAAGTGACAACGTCCCGAACATTCGAATCACCAACTCCGGCGATGCAGATTTGGAACATTTTAAGTTGGATTGGATTGGTGATGATCCTGAAAAAAAATCTCAGGAGAGTATGGAAGTATATGTCCCGGCCGGACACAACGTTGTTGTGCGTTTTCCGAGCAGTATTGATGCTTCATCCGGCGGCAAAGTGGTTCTGTCGGGTGACAACCACGATTTTGATAATATTCTTTACCTGGCGCCACATCTGGCCCAGCAGGTCAATATCGTTTATATCGGTGACGATAATGCCGACGATTTCAAGGGGATGTTATATTACCTCCAGCGTGCCTTCGGAGCGGCCGGTGCAATCGATACGAAAATCGTATCTATCCCGTCAGGAGATGAAGTCACGGAAACGAATATCGACAAGGCGCATTTGATCATTACAACCGATAGTATTAAACAAGAAAATATCGGGTCTCTTCGCCGGTATCTCGAATCGGGCGGAATAGTTCTTTCCGTCTTAAAATCTCCGGGGGCGGCAGTCACGATGGCTGCCCTTGCAGGAGTTGAAAATATCGTAGCCAAAGAGGCCGAGATTGATAAATATGCAATGCTCGGCCGGATCGATTTTGAACATCCTCTGCTTGCGTCTTTTTCCGATCCGCGTTTTGGAGACTTCACCCAGATCCACTTCTGGAAGTACCGCCGGATTGATATAACTGATTTGCCCAACGTCCGCATACTGGCCTGGTTTGATAATCCGGATAAATCAGGAACAGGGGAGGGTCATAGAGAAGACCCGGCATTGTTCGAAGTACCGGTTGGTAAAGGCTCTTTATTAGTACTGACTTCGAGCTGGCGGCCGTCGGACAGTCAACTGGCGCTGTCTTCCAAGTTTGTTCCGCTTCTTTATTCTGTTCTCGAATATGGAGGAAATGTTACAGAGCGGCAATCGCAGTATTTTGTTGGTGACAGTGTACCGGTGCCGTCCTCGGCAGGGACTACAGCAGTGTATTCGAAGATTCGTAGTCCGGATGGTTCTACAGTTAACCTGGATACCAACCGGCAGACTTTTACACAAACAGATGTTCCGGGAATTTATGCGTTTGCATCTTCCTCCGACAGCAGGTTTTTCTCGATAAATCTGCCCGCAAGAGAAAGTCGAACGGACAAAATGTCAATCGAGGAGCTTGAGAACTTCGGCGTCTCGCCGGGGCAATCTGCGAATGTAACAACCGAAAAGATTGCCCAAACGAGAAGTCACAGCAGTTTTGCAGAGATGGAATATAACCAGAAAGTGTGGCGTTGGGTATTTGTCTTACTGTTGGTTGTATCATTGGTTGAGACATGGCTGGCCGGGTGGCTGACCCGTCCGCCGTCTGAATCTTCAGGAGGATTCAAATGATTGAATTTGCACTGCGAAGGCGGCTGCAACCGCTCATAAGCCGACGAAGACGCCTTTACCTGGCGTGGAGATTGTCACTCTGCTGGCTGGTTTTTGGACTGGCGGGCCTTTGCCTGACAGGAATCGACTGGCTCTGGGGCTGGAATTCTGCGATAGTCAACTGGATTTGGCTGATTGGTGTCGTTTTTGCCACTGCTTTTGCCGTGTATAAATATCGCCACATGCACCCCGATTACCGTGAGGTTGCCCGCAATATCGAAAAACAAAATCCGGAGACAAAGGCTCTGCTGCTGGCGGCGATAGAGCAGGAGCCGGAAAAACCAGGCCGTCAATTGGGCTATCTTCAGGAGCGGGTCATCGGCGAGGCCCTCAGGCATGCAATAGACCACGACTGGATTCAGAGCATCCCGAAGAAAAAACTCATATTTGCAAATATCGGGCGTTTTGCAGCATTGGCATTCGTAATTGTAGTCCTTTCGCAGATATTTCCCTTCAGGCCGCTGCTGTTCACAACCAATAAAGGCATATTGACCGGCAGGGGCTATCAAATCAGCGTTACTCCGGAAGACACAAAAGTCGAACTCGGGACGTCGGTTGTAATACTCGCGAGGTTTAGCGGCCGCGTTCCGCAGGAGGCAAGTATGTTTTTCGGCTCGCCCGGCGAGGAGCCGCAGCAGGTAATGCTTACAAAAAATCTTGAAGACCCTGTCTTCGGGGGCATCATACAACAGGTTGAATCCAACCTTATTTATCATATCGAGTATGCCAATAAGCGCACCCGTGATTATGAAATTACCGTCTTCGAATATCCCGAGCTCGAAAAAGCAGATGCGAAGATAATTTATCCTTTGTATACCAAGCTGCCGGAAAAATCCGTTAAGGACACGAGGCAGATTAGCGCGGTCGAAGGTTCCAAAATCGAATTTACATTCACTCTCAATAAACCAGTGGCGACGGCCAGGCTCGTCCCCAGGGAGGGTTTCGGTGTTAATTTGATGGTTGATGGGAATAATCCCAGTGTTTATTCCGCTGATATTTTAGCCGAGCAGGACCAGCGATACGAACTTCGGTTGATCGATGATCAGGGTCTTGAGAATAAACTGCCGCCGCGAATCACGATTGATGTCCATAAAAATATGCCTCCTGAGCTGGCGGTTGTATTTCCAAATCGTGACTTGGATGCCTCTCCCATTGAAGAGCTTACTTTAGAAGCCGAAGTCTCGGACGACTACGGCGTCACCGGATATGGATTAAGCTACACACTGGCTGGAATACAGAGTAAAGACCTTTTATTGAATCAGTCGCAGCCGACAAACGACAAACAAAAGATTCAGTATCTGTTGGCACTGGAGGACCTGAACGCACAACCGGACCAGTTGTTGACATATTACTTCTGGGCCGACGACATTGGCCCGAACGGCAATATCCGCAGGACTTCCAGCGATATGTATTTTGCCGAGGTACGTCCTTTTGAGGAAATTTATCGCGAGAGCCAGTCGTTCCAGGACCGTCAAAACCAAAATCAGAGCGGCCAGCAACAGGGACAACAGGGCGAGGAATTGATCCAGTTACAAAAACAAATAATCAGTGCAACATGGAATGTAAAGCAGCGGGCCGAACAGTCAGGCAGTCTTGAAAAACAAAAAGAAGACCTTGATGTGGTTCGAGGCTCGCAGGCCGATGCTTTACAGCAGGCTCAGTCTGCTTCTGCTCAATCCGAAGAACCGACCGAAATGAAGACCCTGCAGGAGGCCGCAAAGCACATGAATACGTCGCTGGAGCATTTGTCCGGAGCGCTGGAGTCCTCCTCGACAGAGGAGCTTACTCCGGCATTGGCTTCGGAACAGTTAGCGTATCAGGAATTGCTCAAGTTGAGGCAGCGCGAGTCTCAGATTACTCGCGGCGGCAATATGCCCATGAGCGGCTCACGTTCGGCCAGGTCCGATCAGCAGCTTCAGCAGTTAGAGTTAACGCAGAGAGAGAATCGATATGAGACGCAGCGTTCTGCTCAGGCCCAGGACCAAACAGTACAGCGTGAAGACCTGCAGGTTCTTAATCGCCTTCGTGAGCTGGCTCGAAGACAGGACGAGATGAGCAACAGGTTAAGGGATGTCCAGGCGGAGCTTCAGCAGGCCCGCAACGATGAGCAGAGAGAGGAGATCAATCGTGAGCTTAAGCGACTGCGAGAACAGCAGCTCGAAGTTCTCAGAGACGTCGACGAACTTGCCCAGCGAATGGACAGGCCTGAAAATCGCCAGCGTATGGCCAACACAAGGGAACAACTCGATCAAAGCCGCTCGGGAATCCAGCAATCGGCTGAGGAGCTGGAACAGGGGATGGTTTCGAGGGCCGTTACTTCCACAACGCGAGCACAGCAACAGCTCGAAGAAATGCGTGACGAGTTCCAGCGCAGAACTTCGGGCGAATTCACCGAGCAAATGCGGGATATGCTCGATCAGGCGCAGCAGCTTGACCGAGAGCAGAAGGAAATTGCCGAACAGATTGAAAACCAGAAGGATTCTGAGCAAAAGACACTAACATCGGCTAACACAAATCAGGAACTGTCCGAACGCGTCCAGCAGCAGAGAAGCAATGCTGAAAACCTGCTTGATCAAATGAAGAACGTCAGTGAGCAGTCTGAAAATTCTGAACCGCTGCTTTCGAGAAGACTCTATGACACAGTACGCCAGGCAAACAGCGATAATCTTGACAGGGCTCTTGAAACGACCGGTGAGTTGCTGAGGCGAAACTTTGTGCCGCAGGCGCAGGAGATTGAAAAACGGGCCGCTGAGGGAATTGAAAACCTCAGGCAGGGGGTGGAGGATGCCGCAAGAAATGTGCTCGGCGACGAATCTGATTCTTTACGTCTGGCAAGGCAGCAGCTTGACGAGCTAATCAGGCAGGCCGACGAAGAAGCCGCCCGCGCCGGCAATTCAGGCCGGCAGCAGTCCGGTGAACCGAACCAACCGGCTTATGCATCTCGTGTCGAGGGCGTCCCGCCCTCGAATCGCGGGCAGGATGCCCGCGACACGGGTGACAATGATGCCAACACTCCAACCGGTACTTCTGGTCAGCGCCAGGATAGAGCTTCCGGGAATCAACCTCAAGAGGGAAACGGAAGAGCCACTGCAAATAATACAAATGAGAGAAATCGACAAGCAGAATCGACACGAGGAACTGGAGAACAACAAGGTTCTCAACGTGGAGGTGCGATGGCTGGTGATCCTAACTCTGAGACTGCAACTGCAAGAGCAAACGAAGGCGGACAATCCGGCCCGGGAGGATTCGGTAGTAATCAGGCGGTGCGGTGGGATGGTAGAGATCCCAACGGACCGTTTACCGGCAGGGATTTCACACAATGGTCCGACCGTTTGCGTGACGTCGAAGAGGTGCTTACCGAGCGTGACTTGCGCGAAGAAGCGGCGAGAATCAGAGACCGTGCTGTTGCGATACGCGCTGAGTTCAAGCGGCACGGCACTGAGCCGCAATGGGACCTTCTCCGGCAGCAGATTATCGATCCTCTGACAGAACTGCGTAAACATGTCAGTGACAAACTGGCACAGCTCGCCTCGGACCAGGCACCGGTTCCTATAGATCGGGACCCTGTTCCAAGCCGTTTTACTGAAATGGTAAGAAGATACTATGAAACTCTGGGGGGCGATTGATAATGTTGATTGGTTCAATCACTTTCCCCGTTGGTCCCTGGCTCTGGCCGGCCGCAATTACTTTGGTGTCGGCATTAGTGTTGTTGCTCTGGTCATATCGGCGGGCGCCTATCGTCGGCGCAAGTCAGGTAATTGCATTTTTCTTGAAAATTTTAGGCATATCAGTCCTGTTATTTTGTCTAATCGAGCCGTTATGGAACTCGATGCGGGCCAAATCCGGCGCCAATTTGTTCGTGGTAGTAGCCGATAACAGCAGCGGCATGAATATTCAGGACCAGGACCAGCCTCGAAGCCGCGGGGAAATCCTTCGAACGTTATTGACAGACGACAATTCCAACTGGCAGGCGGTCATGGCCGACAATTTCCAGGTACGGCAATATGTCTTCGATTCGCGTTTGCGCAGGACAATGGATTTTTCGGAGCTGGTTTTTGACGGCAAAGCCTCGGCTATCGGCTCTACCCTGCGAACGATTGCCGAACGTTATCGCGGCAGACCTTTGGCCGGCGTGCTCCTTTTGACCGACGGCATCGCCACGGATGTGACTGAGAAGTTCTATGACCTGGCGGATTTGCCGCCGGTCTATCCTGTTGTAATCGGCAGTGCGCGGCCGCAAAGGGATATTTCCATAACGAATACATCGGTTAGCCAGACATCTTTTGAAGATGCGCCGGTGACCGTCCAGGCGGACGTGGAGACATCCGGATTTGCAGGTAAGACGATAGAAGTGGACTTGCTCGATAGTTCCGGCCAAACTGCGGAGCGCCAGATACGAAAAATATCCAAAAGCAGTGATAAACAGAATTTCGCTTTTCGTCTGCGTCCGAATAAGACTGGAATTCTTTTTTATAATCTTAGCGTATCGGAAAAGCCGGACGACAAATCATCACCGAATCGAAGCGAAACGTTGACTAATCCATCAAATGGTCTCGAACAGACCGAAGCTACCATGGTCAACAACAAGCGTACCTTAGTTGTCGATCGAGGTCAGGGACCTTACCGGATTCTGTATGTCACCGGCAGACCCAACTGGGAATATAAATTTCTGCAGCGGGCCGTCAGCGAGGACGAGCAGCTTGAGCTGGTCGGCCTGATTCGTGCTGCGAGGCGCGAGCCGAAGTATGATTTTCGCGGGCGCGCCGGTGAGTCAAGTAATCCGCTGTATCGCGGATTTGATATTAAGGACGCCGAGCAAACCGAGCAATACGACCAGCCTGTCCTTGTTCGTTTGAACGTCCGAAGCGATGAGGAGCTTCGTGACGGTTTTCCCAGGACCGCCGAAGAATTGTTCGTTTATCATGCAATAATACTCGATGATATCGAATCGGAGTTTTTCTCTTTCGACCAAATGGACCTTATACGTCGCTTTGTCTCAGAACGCGGCGGTGGTTTTTTTATGCTCGGCGGCAAAGAATCGTTCCGGCAGGGCGGTTTCGACCGCACCCCGATAGGCAGCATACTGCCGGTTTATCTGGACCGAATACCACAGGCCAATAATATTTCGAGCGTATTTTTCAATCTGACACGTGAAGGCTGGCTTCAGCCGTGGGCCAGGCTGTCAGATAATGAACAGGATGAGCTGCAGAGACTCCTGGAGATGCCTGAGTTCCAGGTATTAAACCGTGTCAGGGATGCCAAGCCCGGCGCTCGGATTATAGCTACGGTCGGCGATGAGGTTACGTATCAGTTGCCGGCTTTGGTTGTGCAGCGATTTGGTAACGGGCGTTCGGCGGCCTTGACAATCGGAGATATATGGCGATGGGGTTTGAAATGGCCCGAGATGCGAGACGATATGAATAAATTCTGGAGACAGACACTGCGCTGGCTGGTTGCGGACGTGCCGGAAAGGATTACACTGCTGGCGGAGCAAAAAACAGACCAGGCCAATCAGCCCATCGTATTCCGGATTAGTGTCCGCGGCAAGGATTTCGAGCCGATGGATAACGTATCCGTAGCTGTTGAAATAAGCTCTTCCGGACAAGAGATTTTGAAACTGACCGCCGAACCGGTGCCTAATGAAATCGGTGTATTCGAGGCCGTTTACATACCGCGTGACAACGGCAGTTATATTGCCCGGGCTGTTGTGACGGACGCCGATGGTTTTAGTGTCGGCGATGCACAGACCGGGCTGGCTGTGGACCTCGATGCCCTTGAGCTGCGATCCATCACGACCAACCGTCCACTGCTGGAAAAAATCGCCCGGCAGACCGGAGGGCAGGTTGTTGATATTGAAGGGTTGAATGACTTCGTCAAGTATCTGCCGAATCGCAAGGCCCCGGTAACTGAATTCTGGGTCAGGCCGCTGTGGGACCTGCCTGGAATCCTGCCGGCTGTTTTTCTTTTTGTCCTGATGTGCTTTATCGGTGAGTGGGCCTTACGCCGCTGGAAGGGTATGCCATGAGGTCGATGATTATCGGCATATTAATTATCTTAGCGGCGGCAATGACAGCATTTGGTGCCGACGTTGCTGATGGACAAAGACCAACAGTAATTATTGTGGTCGGCGCACCCGGGACCGCGGAGTATAAAGTGGAGTTTGCCAAATGGGCTGATCTTTGGGAAAAGGCCTGTTCGAAAGGGGAAGTTAAATACATTTCAATCGGATTAGACAAAGTTGCAACGTCAGATTCTAACGAGCCAAATCAAGCCGATGATAAAACGATTCTGCAACGAACATTGGCAGGTGAATCCCAAGAGTCAGCGGGCGCTTTGTGGCTGGTCTTTATAGGGCATGGCACTTACGACGGCAGGGCGGCGAAATTCAATCTCCGCGGGCCGGACGTATCGGCAGACGACCTGGCCGAATGGCTCAAACCTTTTTCAAGACCGATTGTGGTTATTGATAACTCATCATCGAGCGCGCCTTTTTTAAGCACATTGTCCGGCCGAGGGCGGGTTGTCATAACAGCGACCAAGAGCGGCTTTGAACAAAATTATGCAAGATTTGGTCAATATATGGCCGACGCCATTGCCAATCCACAAGCGGACCTCGATAAAGATGGTCAAACCTCTCTGCTCGAATCGTTCCTGTTTGCATCCGGCCGGGTCGATGAATTTTATGCAGCCGCCGGGCGTCTTGCTACCGAACGGGCTTTACTCGACGATAATGCGGACGGTCTGGGAACACGTGCCGACTGGTTCCGCGGTGTCAGGCCCGTACAGAAGGCAGAGGGCAGTGCATCTCCCGACGGATATTTCGCACATCAGTTTTATATCGTCTACAGCGAGACCGAAAGTCAAATGCCGCCGGAGTTGCGGGCAAAGCGTGATAAGCTCGAATTGGAAGTCGTTAAACTTCGAGATTCGAAAAGCGCTTTCTCCGAGGATGAATATTTCTCGAAGCTTGAATCACTGCTATACGAAATAGCATTGAT
Source organism: uncultured Pirellulales bacterium (assembly GCA_964556885.1). Lineage (GTDB taxonomy): Bacteria > Planctomycetota > Phycisphaerae > Sedimentisphaerales > Anaerobacaceae > CAZKYP01. The sequence continues at coordinate 20,494 of CAZKYP010000028.1, forward strand.
ATACGAGCAGTCCGAAAAATAGTAACTGATTGGTATTTCGGTTAGTTCGGGCGAGGTGGTTCGAGATACAAACCGAAATTGCTGATTGTCGGGCAAATGCGGCTTGCCAGAATCCTGATGCGGACCTTGTTTGTTGTCACCGTCTGCGTGCGGCAGATACGTTTGTATCCGACGGTTTGGCCGTCGGCAATCTGCTGCCATTGCCCGTCAATAAAAGCATCTACTGCAAATTCGGCGATGCGCTGGCCGAAATCGTAAATCTGCTCCTGGAACAGTACGCGATTGAATGTTTTGTCTTCCTCTAAGGTAATAACAAGTTCGGCCGCCGGTGTTCCCTCCGGCGCCGCCCAGCAGGTATTTATGTTGCCATCAACAGCTTTGTTTGCGTCGAAGTCCGATCCGGCAGTCGCCGTAGCAGTAGCTGTTGCGCCATCGGCCAGATTTGTCTTAAATGTTTCACGGACGATTTGGCCGACTTCCTGCAGCACCTTGCAATCACGCTCTGCAAACAGGCCGTCACGATTAGGCGGAATATTAAGCAGGAAAACGGTATTGCCGCCGACGGAACGATACCATATATCCAGAATCTGCTCGGTCGTCTTAACGTATTGCTCTTCATCTCGCCAAAACCAGCCGTGGCGAATTGAAGTATTGGTCTCAGCGGGGTACCAGTGCAAATATCCGCCTTTACCGGCTATCTGTTTTAGCTTGTCGATGCTTGCCAAATCTTTGTCCGTCATGTCGGGCCAGTCGAAATTGTCCGGTGATGTATTTATAGGTATGACAGACCATTCGGCGTCTCTGGTTTGTCCCCCCTCGTTGCCGCACCAGCGGACGTCCGGACCTTTGCCGAATATCACCGCTTCGGGTGCCAGCTCGCGAATAAGCTTGTACCATTGTGAGTATGTATACTTCTGGCCTCCTTTGCGTTTGGGATGCGCCCCGTCGAACCAGACCTCATGAATCGGGCCGTACTCTGTCAGCAGTTCGAATAGCTGGTTCATAAAATACTCGTTGTAGTCATCGAGGCGATATGTGAACGTTCGTTTATCTTTAAAAGGTCGATTCGGTATCGGTCGCGGGATTGTTCGTTCGGTATATTCGCTGAGATTGCCGTAAAGCCCTTTCGGATTTTCCATCTGGTAAAGGTCCGCAGGTGATAAATAGACGCTGACTTTCAGGCCGTATTTGCGGCATGAATTAACCAAATCACGCAGGACATCACCTTTGCCGTCGCGCCACGGACTGGAAGCTATCGAGTGGTCTGTATATCGTGTCTGCCACAGGCAAAATCCATCGTGATGTTTGACTGTCAGAATCGCCTGTGTCATTCCCGCGGCCTTCATCATTTGACACCACTGGTCGGTATCGAGATTTTCGGGATTGAAGATATTCGGGTCTTCCGTACCGGTCCCCCATTCGCGGCCGGTGAAGGTATTGACGCCGAAATGGATAAAGCAGATAAATTTACTTTTCTGCCATTCAAATTGTCTTTCCGATGGGACCACATGAGCGGCCTTGTAAATTATATCTGCCGGCTCGTCTTCGGCAGATATCTCGACGGAATTTCTGTAAACTGCACCGCCTGCATAAACCGCAACAGGGGCATAAAGACACAAAAGTACGAGACTTGTGACTTTTGCTCTTGTGATTTGTGCACTCAAATAGCTTTTCATTCTCATCCCTTTCTAAAGAAATTAAAAATCATAACAGGTGATTATATTAAAATCACCAAAGCCGGTCAAGTTATGTAGCGGCCTGAGTGAATTTTATGTAGGATCAACGTTATTTATGCCTGCTATAAAGTCATTGCCGGGAACTGATTTTGCATTTACAATGGACTTTGTCGGCGGCTGGAATGAAATAATACGCCGACAAATATTTTATAATTTCACAGACTGAATCTATGATAAATATCAGCAAGTTATATTGCGACCAGGTTACGCCGGGAGACTGGCTGCGATACGGTCGAAAGGATTCCGGCAGGCGTGAAAATGAGATTGTGCCGAAGAGTGCTTCCGAGAGACGTCCTGTCGTGGTTTGGAATATCACCCGGGCCTGCAATCTCAGGTGCGTCCATTGCTATAACGACAGCGGGGCCGACAAAGCCGACGATGAGTTGGCTACCGAAGAGGCAAAAACCGTTCTGGATGACCTGGTTCGGTTCGGTGTCCCTTCGGTTCTTTTTTCCGGCGGTGAGCCTCTGATGCGAACCGATTTATTCGAGCTGATTGGATATGCAGTGGAAAAAGGTTTGCGGGCTGTTGTTTCAACGAACGGCACTCTTATTACGCCCAATGTTGCAATGCAAATGAAAAAATACGGCGTCTCGTATGTCGGAGTAAGTCTTGACGGTATCGGCCCGGTCAACGACGAATTTCGGGGAGTCAAGGGGGCGTTTGACAAGGCTGTGGCGGGCATAAAAAGCTGCCGGGAAGCCGATGTACGAGTCGGCCTTAGATTGACACTGACTAAAAGAAATATCCTGGATTTAGAGGGACTATTTGCTTTTTTCGAGAAGGAAAATATCGAACGTGCCTGCTTCTACCATTTTGTTCCCAGCGGCAGAGGTCGGATAATTGCAGACGAGATTCTCTCGCACGCTCAAACTCGCAACGCCGTCGATACGATATTAGCTAAAACAAAGCAATACAAACAGGCCGGCAGGACCACCGATATATTGACCGTCGACAATCATGTTGATGGAATTTATCTGTATCTGAAATTGCTTCGGGAGGACCCTGCACGGGCGAAGGAGGTCTGGAAGCTGCTGACCTGGAACGGCGGCGGTATGTACAGCAGCGGCGTCGGAATCGGCTGTATAGACTTTCACGGCAAGGTGCATCCCGACCAGTTTTGGTGGCATTATGATCTTGGGGATGTTCGCCAAAAGCCCTTCAGCCGGATTTGGATGAATACGAGCGACCCGCTGCTTCGTGGTTTGAAACAACGCCGCAGTTATATAAAGGGAAGATGCAGGCTGTGCAAATATTTCGACGGCTGCGGCGGAAGCCTCAGGGTCCGTGCCGACCTGCATTTCGGCAATCCCTGGGCGCCGGAGCCTGCGTGTTATTTGACGGACGCTGAAATAGGTCTTGACGAAGAAAAACAAACCGAGCTGGAACGCAGCGGAGAAATCTATCAGATGCCTGATTAGTTTCCTGGACCGGGAATTTGCAAAGATGCCGACGTCTGCAAATTATTTTGTTCCCAAAAATGACTACGTCTGCAACATTGTGCCGGGATTTACTTCGGGCTTATCCTGTATAATCCCGCGCCGTGGAAGTTAATATCA
>CAZKYP010000029.1:0-7789 GCA_964556885.1 uncultured Pirellulales bacterium
AGGATTGTGCTGTTGGTCGGATCTTCAAGTTTTATTTGTTCGCCGCTGTTGGATAATTGCCCGTCGTACGGACCGAGGATGCTCACGTTGTTCGGCACGGTGTATCGGGATGAGAATACGCTCGGATTTTTGACTACTAAAATGTAATTTCCCGCTGCAAGGTTGATACTCGGAAAATCGTAGAATATCCCGTCAGTAAATTTTACGCCGCTAAGTGAAATTGCGAGCGGTCCGATATTTTTCAGCTCGATGTATTCGTATTCCTGCGGGTCGAACTCGTTCGAATCCGGTGGATTGTACATCAGCTCGGTAATACGCAGATATTGCTGCTGTGTGCTCGGATTGCCTGTATAAGTAAGCGTGTCGACCAAATCGCCGTTGTCGTTTAGCAGGTTTATGGTCTGGCTCCAGCTTGAAAGATGTCTCTTGTAATTTCCCTGTACGAATAATCCCTGTCCGCCCCCTGGGCCGGTAGAGCGGTTGCGGAAAGCAGCAGAATTCGGGCTGACATAGAGACTGCCGCCGGCGACGATTACCGTACCCGGCAGGAATGTGTGCCTGACGCCGCCGGTAAGTTTCCAGCCGGAAATATCAACAGCGTATGAATTGGGATTGACAAGCTGGATGTACTCTTCGTCCTGGTTGCCGGAGGATGGATTATATTCGAAGTCGGCAAAATTGATTTGCGGATTTGCAGGCTGGGCGTTCGGGATAAGTGCCGAATAAGAGCCGGAGATATTATAGCTGTTTCCGTTGTCCACATTATGGGTTATAAACAGATGCCTGCGCCGGACCTCAAGGTAATCGTTTTTTAAAACATCGATAGCGTACTGGAACGACTGGTCGCTTGGATATCCTCCTTGTCCGCCCCACGGCCAGGGATTCGCCCATTTGTTATAATCAAGAGCCACATCAGGAGCCATCTGTTCGACCAGTTCATCAATACGTTTTTCAATAAACAGCTCGTTATATGGTGTGCCGGGGGCCTTGAGAAATTTGTCCATGACGGTTCGCAGTCTGCGCAGATACATTTCTCTCACCGTGTCATCGTTAAACAGTGCATCAATGAGGTGATTCCAGTGGTAATTCCATTCCTGGCAGTCTTCTTTACCAACGAAAGGATGCGAAGGTTTAACGTAACTTGGCTTGCCGGAAACCTGGTCGTCTGCGGCGTATATATAATCGTGATACGATGAGCCGGTCCAGTTCGAACCCCACGTCAGGTCATGGTCCCACGGCAGGATAAACCATTCACCGGAACCATCCGAATCGCGATAGAGATAATAGTTCTTGTGAGGGTGGTCGTTCTGATGCGCGATTATTGTTGCAGCGAGATAGTTTAGTGTGAGGGGAAGATTAATCTGGTCGAAAATATTGTTATGTCTTGTTGTTCCGGAATAGTTATTGATGCTCCTGATGAAATCGTCAAGATCGTTTCTGTCTTCCCAAACGCGGGTTTTCTTATATGCGGTGCCGCCGGCAATGAAAGTATTTTCGCCTGGAGATCCCATTTTATACAACGCGCCGTCCGGATCGAACCCTTCCCGTTCGAGCAGTTCTTCCTCCGGTTCTTCTATGAAGACGTAGACACCGTGGAACTGGCCGTTGCGCTGTGCACGAACGGGGAAGGAAATGCTGCCCGGACAGCCGCACCAGTCGTACGCCTCGAATGCAAGGTTCTGTCGAATGTATGCCTTGTCGCTGAAGGTGCTGTTCAGGTTGAATTCGTTCACCCTCGGGCAATTGGGATCGTACATAAATTTATAGCCGTGATTGAAGTTGAACTTGAAATTCGTCTTGGGAACACCTGCCGTACTTCCGCCCCTGCGATGTATACCTACATTGTCATAAAATTCACCGAGATAATATATAGAGCCACGAGTACCGCTGTCGGTTTCCGAAGCACTGACATTCTGGACGAACCATTCGATGACCGGAAGCCGTGTATTTACGGATGTATCTTTCACGACTGTTCCGAAATATTCCGGTGAGTCGGTTGCCCGCGGATATAACGGGCAGTGCGAGCTGTTGTTTTGTGTGTCCGTTGCTTCGATTTTCCAGCGAACCATCTGGCCCGGGCCGGAGGCACTCGCAGGAATAGTACTTGTATAAATACCATCATCGGCTACCGCGTCGCCGTCAATCCCGTTATCGAGCATTGTCTTTCTCGTTTCCTGACCGAAATCGGTACGATATACGAGTATCACTGAAGATACAGGTGCGAATCTTTCTATTAATGTTGCCGTGATAATCAGATTTTGGTTGTGCAGCGGCTGTGGCGGATTCTCCGTGACGTTGCTGATAGCGGGACCCAGGTTTGTGCTGATGCCGCTGTTTTGCCTGCCGGGAGTCGGTTCGTACAGATAGCCTTCGACTGTTGATGGGATGTCGGTTATGTCGATGCTTGTTGCCACAAGTTGCGGCAGGATTAATAAATCCGAACTGGAGACGCCTGCGTTCAGGCCGTGAATCGCAAGAACATTATTGCCGGCACGCAGGGCGCCGATATAGTCGGTAATATCGAAGTCCTCGAAGTCGGTTGCCAGGGAATCGTCACGGTTGGCGGTTGAGCCTTCATCCCATGACATATTTTCCGGATCATCTGCATTGAAGCTTGCAACCGGAATACCGTTGATATAAGCTACGAATCCATCCTCGAATTTCATCCGCAGGGTAAGCCTGTCAATCGATGTAAGGCCGCTTATATTGAAGGAGATACGGACATAGACCGTCTGATTGTTGTATCTCATGTCACCGACATCGAGACCGACAAGACCGGGATAGTCGTAACCGACACCAGTGGTGCCGCTGAGCCACGACGAATCGTCGAATTCCGGTTCGGTCCATCTCAGGCCGAGTGAGCTGTCTGTGGGGATGAGTGCTTTTGCCTGTCCCCCTTCCGGTACGAGTATTGTCTCGGTGCCGGTGCCTCCTACGAAGTTACTGCTGCCGTATGACAGGTCCGCATATTGCGGCGGATAATTATCATACATCTGCACGATAGTCCGACCGTCAGGTTCAGTGAGGGCCAGAAATTCGCCGCCTGCTTTGAGCTGAAAATTTGTGTGCAGCTCACTATCGGGATCGCTACGGTTCTTATTTGAAGCGAAGACAAGCAGGAATTCACCTGCACCGATATAAATGGACGGGAATTCCCACTTTGTCAGGTCATCCGCATCGTCGGTGAGATACCAGCCGTCGAGGTTGATGTCCGATTGTGTCGGATTGTAAATCTCGATCCAGTCCGGATAGTCACCATCCTCATCCTGCAGGGTGCTGTAGTTGCTCGCCATGAACTCATTAATAATCGGAATATCTGTTGAAACCGATGGGTTTTGCGCGGCGACAATATTCAGACCTTGGAAATCACAGTAAAACAAAAACAGTATCAGAAACAGCAGTGGAAATATATATTTGTGGGCGTAGCCCATCCTGCAATTTTTACTCATAAAAAATATCAGTTATGATACTCCCTGATTATTGAAAAATTAATTCGTTTCGAATACGGCCTCGTGCATTGCGCTCCACGTGTCGCCGCCCAGGACCCGCGCCTTGACATGTGTGGTGTCGGTAAGTATTACCGGCTCGGTATATTCTATTGCATCTGTTGAGATATTACCGGTAACCGCCTGGCCGACGGACAGCTCGACTGATATAAGGAAATCGGAGCTTGTGACGGATTGATTCAATCCGTGAATGGCCAGCACATTGTTATCGGTTGACAGATTGTTCATGAAGGCCGATATATCGATGTTTTCAAAATTTACTGCGGCGGAATCTTCATTCAGGGCGCTTGCATTGGAGTTCCATGCCGGTGTGCCCTCGAAGTTTCGCCTGGCAACTTCAACACCGTTGAGGTACGCGATAAATCCGTCGTCATACCGAATCTTGAGTGTCATGCGGTCGAATTCGCCGCTTTCGCCGTGGAAGGGTATGCGTATGTAACAGGTTCCGTTGATTCCGTACATTTGATTTATAACGTTGATACCGATGTAATTCTCGTAACCCGAGCTTGCTTCGAAACCAACGCCGCCGGCGCCTCTGGTCCATAATGAATCGTCGAAATTATTAGTATACCATGTATTGGTTATTCCGCTGTCGGCGGCGGTCGGCACCAGAACTCGTTTCGATGAATTTTCGTTTATCAGTGTTGCATTGCCGCTGCCTGACGGCGTCGATGCGGAAAGTCTCGGGTCGGAACCGTTAAGCGTGTAGTAAATCCGTCCGGAACCATTGGGATTAACCATAGTTAATGAGGAGCCGCTCTGGACCTGTCCGCCATGCTGGGATTGACCGTTGATACGAAATTCAGGGGCTGAGACGGATGGGTATAGACCCGCCTGCCTAAGCTGGTTCAGGACAGTGTTTGTCCGGGTGGCGAAGTACTCGTTCTCCAAACGGTTGACTTCGCCAATCCAGTCTTCATTACGTGTATAAGGTCTGCTGGGCCTTGGATTGTCTCCCCAGCGAGCAGACTCACCGACGATGGCGCCGTAAATCTGGTCTGCAAGTTTGAGGTAACGTGCGGTGGTTCGTTCGGTGGTCAGCATACCGTCATTGAAGAAATGCCTGTAAATATGATCGGCCATAAGTATACGAAAATCTGGATTTGCCTTGAGCTTGTCGATCAGGTAATGCGGATTCAGGACGCCTACCACGTTGACACGGTTGACCGTTGGCTCCTCCAGTGACCATTCTGTGTCCCATGGTATGAACATAAAGGGATCGAGAGGTTCTCTTTTCCTAACGACATAAAAATTCCGGGGCGTATACGAGTCGCCGAGAAACACGGGGGCATCCCGACTACCTACATAGTAAATCATCAGCATGTAGTCTATCATGTTGGGAATATCGACAAGTTTTTGCATCTCGGCGTAACCGTCCGAGGTCGAAAGGTCGAGGTTGCCGGCCGTATTAAACAGAGAATTCCATGCCTGCCTTGCCTGCTCGCCGCCTGAGATAATCTCCATTGTAGTACTGGCTCCGTAACCGCTCGGTGCTTCCAGCATATCGTAATCTTCCGGCTCGCCTCCGAGATGATCTGCGGCGTATTTCTCATCGGGCCTCTCCGTCATAATATACATGCCCCAATACAGCCCGTTAATATAAACCTGGACGGCCCTGCCGTGGGGGCATATACGACCTATGTCCCGAATGGTATCGCGTGCGAATGCATCGCGGAGATAGTCGGCATGTGTCGAACCGCTCATCCCGCTGTGGCCGGTCCATGAATAGTTCCAGATAGACCGCAGAGCTATGGTGTCGAAGGTCTCGACATCCGTGTCCGGAAAGAGCGGATATTCCAGTACAGATGGACCATACTGGTTTCTGAATATTACTCGCAGAGCTTTCTTGGAATTGCCGCTTCTGCCGTATGGCCCGCCGTGAATTCTAATACCGGCATTAACACCGAAATTATCGTCGGTATTCGGGTCTATCCATTCCATGGAAACCGGGCGTTCCCATTCGATCCCTGTATTGAGAGGATTGGAGTAGATTCCTCCGCTGCCGAAGAAATCATCGATATCCACTACGAGAGAAACCGTAGGAGTTGATTTCAAGTCGTCTATAATTTCGCCGCTGTAGGCCGGATCGGTTACTACACGCGGGTCCATGGCGTAATCTGCGGTTTCACCGCCCCAGCTTCGAGGAAAGCCTGTAGGATATGCAGGCTGATGTATGACATCATCCAGGTAGATATAAGTTTGTGTTATGGTGCTTGAAGGTTTCCAGCCTGACCTTATTGCTACCGCCCTGACGTACGTAGTCGTGTTGATTCGTATCATGCTGGTATATCGGGTTCCAGTGGCGACTTGTCGTTCGTAATCGTATGGAGCACTTCCGTCGAGTGTGTAGTAGATTGAAGCTCCGGTCGGTTCGCTGGCGATAGTCAGGTAGAAGGGTGCTCCGTAGAAGCCACGATTATGACTGAATTCCGGAGTTCCTGCCTCACCTGCATAAATATTGCTATTTCGTGCCGCCGGTGTAGGTGTGGACATAAAGCCCCAGTTTTCGGAAGCATCCGGGTAGCGGCCGAAGGAGATGTCGGTTGTTTGTTGGTCGTATTCGACCTGATCGATCGGAGTATTGGCATCCGTATCGAACAGGCCGATTTCCTCTCCGTCGGCATTGAGCTTGAAACCGGCGTGCAGACCGGAATCATCGATATCACCGTCGGCCCATATCAGCAGGTAAAATCCCCCTCGAATAGTCGTTCCGGCAGGGAACTGCCACTTGTCCGGGATGTTTAGATTGTCGGTAAGATACATTCCGCTTAAATCGACGGTACCGGAGCCGGAATTATAAAGTTCTATCCAGTCCTCGTATTCGCCCTGGGGATCGGCGACGGTGCTGTTGTTGGAGGCCATGAATTCGTTTATTACAATACTGGTGTTTGCAGATAGTGCGGGTTCTATCAGGTTCAATCCCGGCACATCGGGGCCCAGCCAGAATGTAAGCAACATTAAAAATAATATGCGGACTTGTCTTGTTTTACTCATTTTTCTGTTCCTTTATGTTGCGGTAGCCTCTCCTACCTGATTCAATTAATAACATCAGTGTCGTCCCAGCCGGGTGAGCCGCCGGCAAAAGCGCTTGCACACCAGGCGTCCTGTCGGCTCCAACTATTCGGGTCGGGATTATACGGGTCTTTTATAGTCAGAGAAAATCCTTCACCGTCGGTGACGTCATACCAGTCGTCTGCGTATTCGAAATCAAGAATCGTCTGGCCGAATGCGTCTTCCAATTTAATCCTTTCACCTGCGTTATCCAGCTTGCCGGAATATTCACCCGCGATATACAGGCCATCTTCATATTGAGCCGTGAATGCCGCTAAATCTTTGACAACGAGGATATATTCACCTGCATCAAGCTCCAGGTCCGGGAAGGTAAAATCAACTCCGTTGGTCAGACATATCCCGGCCAGATTTAATGTCCGGGTTCCAATATTTTTTAACTCTATATATTCTTCGTTTGGGTCACTGTGATTGTTCGTTTCCAGCGGATGATACATAATTTCTGTTATTCGCAAATCCGACAGGATATTGTTCGATAGAGGCCGGCCGGCTGTGAACTGAATCGGGTCCGACCAGTGACTCCATCGATTCGTATTGTCCTTCATCCTGCAGCGAACCCGATAAGTACGTCCTATTTTTACCTCATCGGCCGGTATTTGAATGGTACTGTCGAACGACGTAAGTTCATCGGTCTGCCAGAGGGTTTCAATTTCATATTTCCGTGATGTTGTTTTAAAACTATCATCGTTTCCGGTCGTGCCTTCCGAAGAAAGTACATCGGCCAGGCAAACATCTATGAAACAGTCGGAACTGTCACCGAGTGACTGATTGATGACCTGAACGGCAATAACATTCGTGCCTTCCAGCAGGTAATCGTCCGGCTGCGATAGTGTGAATCGCGTGAACGTATGGTCTTCCGAACGGTTGGCCGTGGTCGCGTCGAACGGCTCTTCGTCGGAATATACATTATCACTAACAACATTATAACCGTTAATCCAGATATTGACGCCGTCATCGAACATCACATCGAGATACAATCGGTTGACAGTTTCTAAATCCGAAACGTCGAATTTTTTTCGGAGATAAATTGTAGAGTAACCGCCTCTCATGTCATCGAGATTGGTAACGATAAAAGTCTCGCCATAACCAATCGGCGTATCGCCGGACAGCCAGCTCGAGTCATTGAAATTGAGCTGGCGCCATTGTCCCTGTACCTGTGACGGTTCCTCAGTGCCCTTGAAATATTTCCATTCGGAGCCTTCGGATATAAGGAG
>CAZKYP010000029.1:7889-23757 GCA_964556885.1 uncultured Pirellulales bacterium
GCCCGCCGTTCGGGTCGTTAATAACAGCGGCCATATCATTCAGAATCATGTTCATCTGTTCAGGATTATATAGTAGGTCCATGAACTCGCGCAGCCGGTTTTGGTATTCTATTTGAATTGCCGCGTTGGAGAAAATATTGCCCTGGCTCTTGAACAGGTCTTCACCGTTGCCGTACATGTTTTCCGCCCAGGTCAAATCGACGTCCCAGGGCAGCATGGACCAGATGTTGGTTTCCGGATTAAGGTAGAGGAAGAAATTCTTTCCGTACCCGATGTCACCGTGGTGGATGCCCTCAACCACGCAACGGTAGGCATAATAACTCTCGAGGTTGACATTTTGTCGCCACCACTGTTCGTTCAGGTTTGGACTGGACATAAATGAATATAAGTCGGATTTGTTTGTTGCGGCGGTCGGTCCCTGGTTGTTTAGCTTGCCGTCATAGCTTTCAATTTTGTAGAGATTGCCGTCGGGAAGATCATGCTCGTCGAGGAAACGGCCGTCCATCTGCTCGAGTGTCATGTAAAGGCCCCAGAAGTCGCCGTCATACTGGGTCGGTCCGGATTCGGCGGCCTCGTCGATAATTCTGAATTGCAGCCAGTTGGTCTTAGGCGCTTCGACGCCCATGAGATTGAACAGCTTGAATGAGGCCGCTTCGAACATGCCCTGTTCGCCGCGATGCAGGTAATCGCCCTGTTGTATGCAGGCTGATAAATTCAGCTTGTCCCATTTTGTTTTGAATTTTTTACCGTAGTCGTCCCGTGCCTGGAACCTGTGGCCTCGGTTGAAGTTGAACTTCCACATATTCTTGCCCATGGCGTATCGCCAGACGCCGCCGCGGGCGCGGTAGCGGATGTGGTCATAAACCTCGCCGTCGTAAACCATCGTTCCGTACCACTTATAATCGCTGCCGCCGTATCTTTCTGTCCATGTACAAGCTTCTACATCCGATTTCTTACTGATAAGGTGATATACCGGGATGGAGTTCATTACATCCGTATCGTATTCGACTACCTGTCCTGACTGGCCGGAATATCCCGGCCTGACGGCTCCTGACCAGGCAGGCACACCGTCATAGACAAAATATGCGAAATTCGGCTGCGGATCGTCCGAATAAGGTACGGTGAGGCGATTGCCGAGAGTGTCCGAAATTTCAATACGGTATCGTACCAGGCGGCGATGAACCTGAAAAAAGCCTGCGATTTCAGCCGTGTAAATATCGTCACCGGCCTGTTCATCGCCACTAAGGCCGTCATCGTGCATATTAATCGTATTCCAGTTTAGTATATATTCTTCATCTGTAATATTTATATAGTTGCCGGGGTCGACGAGCTGGTAATATAAAACAACGCCGGCGAGGCCATCGGAGTCTGTCACCTTGGCGGAGATGCTTACCGTCTCGCCGGAAACCGGCTCTTTCGGTTCATGCTTGACCTGACGAATATGCGGCGGGGTGTTGTTCATGTAAACCGAGGTATTACTTGCCGCCGGAGTAGGATACGCCGAACGCCAGCTTCCGCCAAGGTCGTTATCGATAAATGGATTGACTAACTGAATCGAACTGCCACTGCCCGGATTGTTGTCCGGTATAGCATAACCAGTTGTCGGCCATGGAAACCCTAATTGGTAATCGATCTGGTCGATTTTCTGGTTATCAGCATTGAAAAGCTCGATTTTTTCCCCTTCGTTTTCGAGGCTGCCTTCATACGGCCCTAAGATTTTGCTGCTTGAGATGTTTCCCCATTTTGCCTGGATATGAGCCGGATTCCGGGCCACGATGATATATCCGTAGGCGGGCAACGATGTTCTGGTTTGGAATTGATAAGATATGCCGCCCTTTATATACCAGCCTGATAGATCAATATTTGATGCTCCCGGATTGTAAAGCTCAATAAATTCAACGAGTTCTGTTTTGATATCAGGGTCGTAATGAATCTCGTTAATCACGATGCTGCCGGTATTTTCCTGTTGATTCTGCACCAAATTATAATCTGTGGCTGTATAATCGGCGGCGTTAAGATGGGTAGAACTGACAATTAATGAAGTTAATAACCCACAAAACAAATACAATGATAATACTCTGAATTTTTTTTGTTTTTTTATTTGCTGATTCATCAATATAGAAAACCCAAATATTGGTGTGGTGAGCTCACTTTATAAGATAAAATGAAAACATTAAACGTCCGGATTCCATATTATTATACGGACCTTTTTACTAAGAACTCGATTAATTTTACTCATTTTAACATATTCGGGGCAAGCCGGTCAATACTTATTACAATATACAGAATCTCGGTCATCAAGTTTGGGAGCTGTTGCAGTTTTTCGAATTGTTTTATTTAAAATGCGATTAAGTAGCCGGTTTACCGTATTTTCGGTAAAAAAAGGTTGCATATTTGTGTCGATTGATATACAATAATATCAAATGGAGGCTTTTGGGGGAAGGCCAAAGAAGCGGCGTAAGCCGCGTCGTTAGAGATTTGGAGACAGGTGATTATGGCAGGTATGTTCTATTCTTTGCAGGAGGCCGCTGAGAAACTCAACAAAACTGAGGATGAAGTAAAGCAAATAGTCAAAGAAGGCAAGTTGCGTGAGTTTCGAGATGGTCCGAATTTATTGTTCAAGGTTGAGGAAGTCGAAGCACTAATCCCGGATATGAACGAAGCCGGGCTTGAAGAGGTTCCGATGACTGAAGTCCCGGAGCCGGAGGAAGCGGCAATGGACGTCGAAGAGCCGGAGGGACTTGAAGAGACTCCTGAACCTGAAGAATCGATGGAGATTTCGGAACTGGATGATGTGATGGAAATTCCTGCGCCGGAAGATTTGGTGGAAACTCCCGAACCGGAAGAATCGGCAATGGAAATTCTGGAAGAGGAGACAGCAGAATCCGAAGCTCCCAAGCCGTCCGGACTGTCAGCCGGTAGTAGCGGAAGCAGTGAGATTTTACTGGCTCCGGAGACAGGCGCACCTCTTGAGGCGAATGAATTGACCGATGCTGATACAGCTTTAACAGGCCAGGGCACAAGTGTTCTTGGCGGAACCGATAAAGATTACGAAATAACCGAAGATACTTTGGCTGAAACAACCTTTACCGCCGGACCGACCGGTTCGACGCCGGAAGTGCCGCTCGAAGAGCTGGAAGAGGACGTCAATCTTGATACTTTCGGCAGCGGTTCGGGTCTGCTCGACCTTTCACTGCAGGCCGACGATACGTCCCTCGGCGGCATTCTCGATGAAATTTATACCTCCGAAAGCGAAGGCCAGGAAATACCGGCAGCAGAATCCGATGCTGCCGCGATTACCCCCGAGACAATCGAGCCGGCAGCCGCCGAAGATGTGTCCATCACTCAGCCGATGGAAGTCCCGGTGATGGCTCAGCCGTTAATAGAGGCTGAGCCCGATTCCCAGAGCAATATCCTCGGAATGTTGATGTTCCTTCCCTTGTTGTTAGTAATTTATACGGCGACTGTAGTTATGTCGGGTCGTAATGGAGTAATGCCGTCGATCCTTGAACCGATACAGGGCTTTATCTGGTATATAATGGGTGCTGCTGCTGTTGTATCCGGATTAGTGGTTGGCGCGGCCTTTATGCTCACGGGCGAGAAGCGTGTAAAGACACCCAAGGAGAAAAAGCCCAAGAAAGAAAAGGTCAAGAAGGAAAAGAAGCCGAAAAAGGAGAAAAAGGCCAAGAATCAGGCCTGATATCCGGCTAACCAAGTATTCAGTAATTTCGTTCCTTTTGAATTTATTCTTTTATTCCAAGAACGTCCATCATGGAATATAAAGACGGATTTTTCCCGACAAGCCATTCTGCAGCTCTTAATGCGCCGCGAACCAGGGTGTCTCTACTGTTGGCTGTATGAGTGAGAACAATCGTCTCTCCGAGCGTACCGAAGATTATCGAGTGGACCCCTGTAATGTCGCCTGCGCGGACCGCGTGCATACCAATTGTGCCTTTTTTTCGTTGTGTGTCCTTACCGGCCCTGCCATGGGTAACGGATTCGGGGAAATCCCTTCCTGTCGCCTTGCATATATTCTCAGTTAATGTAAGGGCGCTACCACTCGGGGCGTCTTTCTTAAAGCGGTGATGCTGCTCGACTATCTCTATGTCGTAATCGTCACCTAATAGATTGGCAAGCTTGCCAACCAGAGAGAAGAGTACGTTCATACCGACACTCATATTAGTGGCGTATAGAATCGGGATTTTTTTTGAAGCGGTTTTGATTTTTTCACGCTGCTTTTCGCTCAGGCCGGTAGTGCCGCATACCAGGGCAGTGCCGTTTTTCAGGCAGTAATCTATGGTTTTGTCAGCAGATTCGGGCTGGGAGAAATCTATTGCGGCATCTGCGGCGTAGTCGGGTAATTTATC
Organism: uncultured Pirellulales bacterium; assembly: GCA_964556885.1. GTDB lineage: Bacteria > Planctomycetota > Phycisphaerae > Sedimentisphaerales > Anaerobacaceae > CAZKYP01. The sequence goes on from CAZKYP010000029.1 coordinate 12,257, forward strand.
GGTTAACATCACACCAATCGGCCCTGATCCGGCTACAATACCGGCGTCTTTGCCCAAATCGGGGTGGCCTTGTCTTTCGACTGCGGCTATTACATCGAATTTCCCGGATTCTTTGGCCAGGGAAAGTATCCTCATGCCCATCCGGCCGGCGGCGCCGATAATTACAATTTTTATACTCATAATGTAAGCTCACTTTCTTAATTTTTTGGTCAATTGAGCAAAATATAGTGGTCTTATTCGATTATTGCAAAAAATTTTTGTTGAAATAGATGTATATAATGTTAAAATCCAAGGTTTATATATTTTGGAGTATGATTAGATATGAAAAAGGGAATACACCCAAATTACGATAAGGTTGTGGTCCGTTGTGGTTGTGGGAACACTTTTGAAACCCGAAGCACAGTAAAAGAAATCCACGCGGAAATCTGTTCTATGTGCCATCCGTTCTATACCGGCAAGCAGAAGTACGTCGATACCGCCGGAAGAATCGAACGGTTCCAGAAAAAATACGGCACAAGCTACATCAAACAGGACGCAAAAAAAGATCAGAAGCAGTAACTTCTTTACAACAAATGAGTAAAGCTCCTGTCCGGCAAGAGAAGGATAGGGGCTTTTTGTTATTATTACCGAACCTGTGAACAAGATACTGTGGCGGTTTCTTCTTTTAAAATCTACTTTTCTTACCTTTAGCGGACCATAATCTATGGCTGATTCCAGGGAAAACAAGCTGCTGACGAAACTCGACCAGATGGAAGCTCGCTATAGTGAGATAGAAAGGCAGATTTCCGATCCGGCTGTATCAACCGATTCCAACAAGCTGATATCGTTGTCCAAGGAGCAGGGCAAGCTCAAATCGATAGTCTCTAAATATCGTCTGTATAAAAAAGCGATGAACGGTATAAAGGACTCCGAGCGAATTTTAGCCGATGGTTCCTCAGACCAGGAACTAAAAGCCCTGGCGGAAGAGGAAATCCAGCAGCTTACCGAGCAAGAGGAAAAGCTGCTTGAGGAGATTGCGAGCACCCTGGTTATGGCTGACGATATGGATGTCGATTCGGTTATAATAGAGATACGTGCCGGCACCGGCGGGGAGGAGGCGGCCCTATTTGCACGCGATTTATATGAGATGTATACCAGGTACGCGGACGGCCGCAAATGGAAGGTTGAGCAGATCGATTTCAGCTCGACGGAAAAAAGTGGTTTCCGCGAGGTGATTTTCGGTGTAAAAGGGACGGGTGTATGGTCTGAGCTGGGTTATGAAGGAGGCGGCCACAGGGTTCAGCGGGTCCCGGAGACCGAATCGCAGGGCAGGATTCACACATCGGCAGCGACAGTAGCGGTTCTGCCGGAGCCGGAAGAAGTTGATATTCAGATAGCACCTGATGATGTCGTCGAGCACGTCAGCCGCTCGAGCGGGCCGGGCGGGCAAAACGTCAATAAGGTCAGCAGCGCCATTAAGCTCGAACACATCCCAACAGGGATTACTGTCAGCATGCAGGACGAAAAAAGTCAGCACAAGAATCGCGCTAAGGCATGGCGTGTGCTGCGAAGCCGGCTTTACGAGCATTTCCAGAGCCAGAAAACAGCCGAACGTGATTCGCAGCGAAAGAGCATGATAGGTTCCGGCGACAGGTCGCAGAAAATCCGAACTTATAATTACCCCCAAAACCGCGTTACGGACCACAGAATCAACCTGTCGCTGTATAATCTTGACAAGATAATGAACGGCGATATGGGTGAGCTAATAGCAGCACTGAAAGATCACGACAGGCAGCGAAGGTTAGAGAACCTGTAATTGATCCACAAAACTGCCCGGTCTTATTGACTCACGCTTTTAAGCAGTTCTCATCGGAAGATTCGTTGTGAAAACAGATACAAATCGTTTTTCCAGACCGAAAATTCATGCCCACCGGAATCGACATGCCAGATATGTGGAACGTTTCTTTCCTTAAGATAAGCATGAAGTCCCTGGCTTATAGAGATTAAACCGTCCTTGTCGCCGCAGGAAATCCAGAGCAGTTTAAGCTTCTGTTTGGCTGCTTCCGGGTCGGGAACCAGTTGCTCGGGCGACTTGGTATTGGGTGCCGAGGAAAATCCGCCGATCCAGGCAAAGGTGTCGAGATTGCCCAGGCCGAAGTTCAATGACTGGCCGCCGCCCATGGACAATCCGGCCAGCGCACGGTTCTCTCGCCCGGTCTTGACCGGATATTTAGATTCGACGAATGGAATGACATCATTGAGCAAGTCTTTTTCGAAGTTTTCGAAGGCCTGGACATGTTCTGGCGCGTAGATATTGCCGACGGCACGGTCATTTGGCTCAGCGCGGCCGTTGGGCATAACTACAATCATTGGAACGAGCTTCTTGTCCGCATAGAGATTATCGAGAATGATCTGTGGTGAGCCATTTTTATACCATTCTGTTTCGTCACCGCCGATTCCATGCAGCAGGTAGAGGACGGGGTACTTTACATCTGTCGAATAGCCGGGCGGGGTATAAACCAGCATCTTGCGTTTATTGCCGACGGTCTTGGAATCGTATTCGACAGTTTCAATCTTGCCGCGGGCGATGCCTTCGCGCATCTTGTCGAATCCTTGCGGTGCGGCCGGGAAGGCCGGTTTGTCGTCCGGGCCCAGTACAACCTCCCGTCCAAAACGAGGTCTGGATTGCGGCCGCTCTTGTCCGGCGGCGGGCTGGGATTCGGCTGCTTGTCGTTTGGCGACCAGTTCTTCCGTGATAAAGTCGGCTACATTACGTGTGAACTTGATTTCGTTCCCTGATATCTTTCCCTTATAACTGATTCGTATATCGCTATCCTGAAACGGCATTATTTCGACAAACGTAATAGTATCTCCTTCAAGCCTGCATTCCTGCAACTCAACCTCGTTTTTCTCGCCCTCGATTTCCGAAACGGCCTTGCCGGTGACTTTGTCGCCATCCTGCTTAAATGTGTAGATGTATTTTTGCAGACCGATTTGTGTATCGAATTCGGCCTTCCATGTGCCGCTTATGTCTGCCGCATAGACAAATAACGGGCACGCTGCAATGACCATTAGACTGAATAATATCGAATATATAATTCTGTTTTGCATTTGATAATCCTTTCAAAATTGTTCTAAAAAATGATAAAACCTGCTGCGATAATTAATAACATTGTATTCGAGTTTTAGCAATAATAATCGGACAAAGATTCATTTGCCAACCGGATATTTATTGTTTATCGTAGAGCCTCGCAAGTTATTAGTACATATTAGGATCGGATTGGATATGATAATAGTCGTTACGGGAATGGTTGGTGTTGACAAGAAGAGCTACCTCGAGCAGGTCTGTCAGTTCGCTGCTAAGCAGGGCAAAGAAGTGCTGCTGTGCAATGTCGGCGATCAGATGTATGCCGAGGCGCTGGATATAAAAGCCGGTAAAATCCTGGACATACCGATGAAACGACTAAACTCGCTCCGCCGCAGCGTGTTCAAGGATATTATTGCCAGGGCCGGGAAAGCCCCCAACCTGATAGTCAACACACATGCCACGTTCCGCTGGCGGCACGGTCTGTTCCCGGCGGTGGATTTCGACCAGATGCGCCAGATCGATGCAGATATGTACATTTGTCTTATCGACGGAATAACCGCCCTGCATACCCGGCTTCTCGACGAGCATTCTGTCGAGCACAGCCTGAAGGATTTAATCGTCTGGCGGGAAGAGGAGATTATCGGTACGGAGATGCTCTGCAGGGGCGTCAATGAAGCGGTCCCTTTTTATTGTGTGGCGCGCGGCACGGAGCAGCAGACGACAGAAACGTTCTACGAGCTGGTTTTTAACGAGCGGGCCGGGAAGGCGTATCTGAGCTTTCCGATGACGGCGGTTTTCGATATGGAGGATGTAAAAAAGGAAATTAACGAGTTCCGTCGACAGATGAAACATCGCTTCGTATGTTTCGATCCCGGCGATTTGGAAGAGGCGTATCTTCCTCAGATGGCCCGTCGGGCCGCCGAACAGGGATTGGATTATATCGAGGTGTCGGTTCTTAATCGAAAGGTCAGGTTGAGCTTAAACGAGGTTCTGCAAATCGAACGTGACATCAACAGCCAGACATACGCCCGCGATTTTATGCTGATTGACCAGTCGGATATGATAATCAGCTTTGTTCCGACGCTGGCCGACGGGCGGGCCGCGATTTCCAGCGGCGTCGAGAGAGAGCTGCAGCATGCTCACGAAGCGGCCAGGGAAGTATATGTCATCTGGACGTCGAAGCAAACCCCTTCGGTATTCGTTACGCAGACGGCCACGAGAATCTTCAGGACCATCGACGAGGCGTTTGTGTTTTTCGAGGCAAAGACACATATCAAACGTTAAAATTATGAAGGTACAAAACGGACAACTGTTCAATAGATATCAGAGGCCCGACGATGGAAAATGAGTCTAAAACCGAAACTCGAACAAAGGCGGCCGGGATCTTAAATTACATATTCTTCGTTCTCAATCTGACCGGCCTTGTCTTATTACCTGTGGTAATCGTCGGCACGAGAGATATTTTTGCCGATACCTTTGAGAAATATGCGGTTGATGTTCCGGCTGCAACGGAGTTTATGTTGTCGGTACCGGGCTCGGTGTATTTTTTCATATTTTTCCTGATAGCCGCTGTTATGATTACCATGGAGATTTTTATTACGAAAAACAGGAGCAAGCTGCTGATAAACATCCTGCTTTCCGCTGCCGCCGGTTTCGTTGTGCTGGTCTATGCGGTGGCTTTGATAATCCCGTTGATTAGATGTATGCAAAGCTCGATTTGAAACGAATTTGTTTAATGATTGCAGGGGAAAAATGCAGGATAGCGAAAACCAGATGTCAGTAAATGAACTGGCCTCCTGTATCGAGCACACGCTGCTCGATGCTGCGGCGACAAGCGAGCGGATAGAACAGCTTTGCCGGGAGGCTACCGAATACGGATTTCATAGTGTTTGTGTGAACGGCCGATGGGTGGCAAAGGCCGCAGAGCTTCTTGAAAAATCAAAAGTAGCCGTCGGGGGTGTCGTAAGTCTGCCTCTCGGCGCCGATACGACAAAAATAAAAGTCGCCCAGGCCAAAGATGCCATCTTTGCCGGGGCCGACGAGGTTGATATGGTGGCCGACCTCGCGGCCGTTATCGAGGCCGATGCGAAATATCTTGCTCATCAATTGCTTTCCGTGCTGAAGGTCTGCCGTTCGATGAGACCGGCGGTTCTGCTCAAGGTGATAATCGAATCGGCGGCTTTGAATCTGGAGCAGAAGATATTTGCCTGCCGGATTGCCGAGCAGGTAGGAGTGGATTTTATAAAAACGAGCACGGGAATGAATCCTGCCGGCGGGGCGACGGTGGAAGATATAAAACTGATGGCCCAGGCGGCTCCGAAATGCAGGATCAAAGCGGCCGGAGGAATAAAAACCGCCAAACAAGCTATTGAAATGCTGCAGGCCGGGGCACAGAGAATAGGCACATCTTCGTCGGTCAAAATCATCGAAGAATTCAAAGCGGGGCGGTGATAGTATGGATGAGGAATTTATCAGCGAGCCGATAAAGCCGGTTGCCGGCACATTCGATTCGGCCGCAATGACAAGGGGCGAGCCGGGGCTGCCTGAGAGGTTTGTCTGGAGAAATACGGAATATGTGGTTACCGAAGCGCTTAAAGTCTGGAAGGAAACAGGACCGTGTAAAAGCGGCGGGCCTGAACAGTATTTACGAAAACACTGGTACAAAATCAGAACCGAATGTGGGTTGGAGATGACGTTGTATTTCGAGCGGCAGGCAAGGTCGAAAAGCCGGAACAAAACAAGGTGGTGGTTATATACGATTACAGGAAGGCGTGATTAATGAGTATTCTTTGCAGATTGCAAAGTCGGAAAATCTGCGTATCGGTGGATTTACCCGGATTGAGCGAAGTGTTTGCCCGATTGGAATCGCCGTCTATCCTCGGTGGCAACACGGCAAAGGCTCAGGCGGGAAGGTTCAGCTACTGGGCCGCCGAACCGAAGGAGATATTCGAATTCGGGATAGGAGAAAAAGGGCCTTTTGAGAAATTACACAAAGCCCTAAATAAATACAAACTCGAAAGAGGTTGTGATAGTTGTTTACCGAAAGGGATTTTCTGCGGCGGTTGGATTGGTTATTTCACCTACGAGCTTGGGAGATATATCGAAAAGCTACCCGCTACGACAACGGACGATATCAAGATGCCGCTTGTTCGATTATGTTTTTATGATCGTGTCATTGCCTATGACCATATCGAACAAGTTTCCTGGCTGATTGCCCTGCAAATGCCGGGCGACGTTGAAGGGCCTAAGGATAAACTCGATTATCTGGAGGGATTGCTAAGACAATCCGAGGTAATTTCCGTGCCGCAGCCTGCCCCCGTTGATATGGAAGAAATAGATTTCTCCGCCATTTGCTGCAACATGGATAAGGATTATTACTTGCAAACCATAGAGAAAATCAAACGGTATATCTACGACGGCGAAGTCTACCAGATAAACTTTTCGCAGCGATTCGAATGTGAATTCGACGCCGAGCCGATACAACTTTATCACTGGCAGAATTTGTATAATCCGAGCGGCTATGCGGCGTATATCGCCGGAGACGATTTCCATATCGTCAGCGCTTCGCCGGAGATGTTTATGACTATCGCCGAAGGTGAGATTCGAACCAAGCCGATAAAAGGCACTCGCCGTCGTGTTGATGAAACGCCGCAGGGCGCGCGAACAAATTCGCAAAACTTCGACGAACTTCTCAACAGCGAAAAAGAGCAGGCCGAGCTGAATATGATAATCGACTTAGAGCGTAACGATGTCGCCAAAATATGTATCCCAGGCACAAGGACGGTTTCGCAGCCCCGAACAATTGAAAAATATCCGACGGTCTTCCATGCAGTAGCGACCGTGGCCGGACAACTCCGCGATGAAGTGACATTCTGTGATGTGCTCAGGGCGATGTTCCCCGGCGGTTCGATTACCGGCGCCCCGAAAATACGGGCGATGGAAATTATTGACGAGACCGAACCAACCGTTAGAGGTGTTTATACCGGCAGTATCGGATTTATCGGCGTCGATAATAATGTTTGCTTGAATATCGCGATACGAACGATTATTATCAGGAACCGAAAGGCGTATGTACAAACCGGCGGCGGCGTAGTAGCTGACTCCGAGCCGCAGGCCGAATGGGACGAAACCGTCACGAAGGCAAGAGCACTGCTGGCGGGGATTAACAGCGTGATGCGTCGCCCTGATACGAAGATTCAGGGAATAAAAGAGAAGAAAACGAAGCAAAAAATTGAAATTCAGGATTATAATGCTGTTTACTGAACACTAATGATATGGAAAAAGTTTTCTTAAATGACAGGCTTGTTGATATCGACAGGGCGTCTATATCCGTTACCGACAGCGGCTTTTTATACGGGGCCGGCGTGTTCGAGACGATGCGAAGCTGTAACGGTGTAGTTTTCTCTCTGGCCGACCACCTGGATCGGCTTCTTTTCAGCACGACCAGTTTATCGATACATATCCCGTACGACAAGAAATATCTAACCGATGCCGTCTACCAGGTTCTGTGTGTAAACGAGCTTACCGATGCGCGGCTTCGTCTGACAATAACAGGCGGCCCGATGGCCGAATCACCGGAGCAGCGAAAACCGACGCTGCTTATCACCGCTATAGAGTTCCGGCCGTACCCATCGGAATATTATCAGAAAGGTGTGATGGTTGTGCTTAGTCCTTACAGGCAGAATCCCGGCGAGCCGACATACGGGCACAAAACGACGAGTTATTTTTCGCGTATGATTGCTCTGAATCTTGCGCACCAGATGAAAGCCGCCGAGGCCCTTTGGTTCACGGTTGACGGCCGCCTGGCCGAAGGCTGCGTAAGCAACGTATTTTTAGTGAAGGACTATTCGCTATTCACGCCGCCGATTGAAACACCGGTCCTTGCGGGTGTCGCCAGAAAGACTGTTTGCCAGATTGCACTAAGGGATTCTATTAATCTGATCGAGAAAGAACTTACTATCGACGATTTGCTCGCCGCCGAGGAGATTTTTCTGACAAATATAATTATGCAGGTCATGCCGGTCGTGGCAGTGGAAAAGCACACGGTCGGCGACGGCAAAGTCGGCCCTGTGGCTAAAAGACTGCAATACAGTTTCAGTGAAATGATTCAGGACCAATGCAGGGAGGACAAATGAAGGTAAAAGATATCGGTTTTGCGATAAATGGGATAGTCCCATTGAAGCTGGCGCAAAGCTGGGACAACGTGGGACTGCTTATTGGTAATCCGCAGAAGAATGTGAAAAATATCATGCTCACTATCGATGTGACGAAGGATGTTGTCACCGAGGCTAAAAAGTTAAAGACGGATTTGATTGTTGCTTATCATCCTATTATCTGGGACGGTTTAAAAAAAGTTACCGCCGACGGCCCGACGGCTGCTGTTTACGAGTTGATTCGTTCGGATATTGCTGTCTTTTCTATTCACACCGCGCTGGATACGGTTGTCGGCGGCGTAAATGACGGCCTTGCCGAAATTATAGGTATCAGAGACGGCAAGCCGCTCGGAGATTACGTTGATAATCCGGCGGGCGGAAATTATAAGTTGATAGTTTTTGTACCGGTCAAATCGCTTGCGAAAGTTTCGAATGCGATTTTCGCAGCCGGGGCCGGGGCGATTGGAAATTACAGCCACTGCGGCTGGGGAACCGATGGGACTGGAACATTCCTACCGCTGGCCGGCGCCAAACCTGCTATCGGTAAAAAAGGCAGGCTCGAAAAGGTGCAGGAGATAAGATTCGAATCGATAGTCCCGTCCGGCAGGCTCGATGATGTGGTAGCCGCAATGAGAAAATCGCATCCTTATGAAACTCCGGCCTTCGACGTCGTCAGGCTATATGACGGTGAGAACAAATTCGGCCTGGGGCGGATTGGCGATTTGGCAGAGCCGCAGCGGTTAACACAAATTATCAAAAGGATCAAAAAACACACCGGGGCAAAGGCCTTCGGTATAATAGGAGATGAAAAAAGGCTGGTGAAAAAAGCGGCGGTTTGTGCCGGTACGTGCGGTACGATTATCAACCTGGTTATCGCCCAAAAGGCCGATTTATATCTTACCGGCGAGTTGAAACATCATCAGGCACTGGCCGCACAGGAGGCCGGCCTGACCTGTATCTGCCTGAGCCACACCGTTTCGGAACGATTTATATTAAAAAAATTGGCTAAACAGTTGCAAAAACAGCTCAAAGAGACAACAATTAATATAAGTAAAACGGATGCAGACCCATTTAAATGGAAAAATATATGACAGAAAAAGAAATTGAACAGCTTGAGACCGACCGCTCGCCTCAATCCGGATCGGGGCAGCTTGAAGAGATACCCGTAGAAGAATCAGCTATTGTCGAGTCAAGCGATAAAGATGTAGAGGAAACGACTATCGAGGAAGCATTGGTTGAAGATGACGACTTTGAAGAAAGTACTGACGAAGAGACGGACGTCGAAGAGGTAATCCAGGAGCAAATAGAATCGCCGGAACAGAATCCGGAAGCCGAGACGACGGTCGAATCGGTTATTGAAGCGGTCCTGTTTGTCAGCGATGAGCCGCTCACCGATGCCCGGCTGGCAAAAATCGTCGATGGTACTCCCAAACAAATCCGGCAGCATATCGATAATCTCAACGAAAAATATCAGGTGAACAATAACGTCTTTCGAATCGAACAGATTGCAGGCGGTTATCAGATGCTTACATTGAGCCAGTACAATTTGTGGCTCAAAAAACTCGTCCGGGAGCGGGGCGAAAGCAAGCTGAGTCCTGCGGCCATGGAGACGCTCGCGATAATCGCATACAAGCAGCCGGTCATCCGCGCCGATATCGAGGCTATCAGAGGGGTCGCGGCCGGAGAGGTACTTCGTTCGCTTTGCTACAAGGGACTTGTTAAGATTGTCGGCCGGGCCGAGGTCCTTGGCAGGCCGATGCTGTACGGGACGACTAAAAAGTTCCTGGAAGTCTTTGGCCTCAATACTCTCAGAGACCTGCCGAAAATCGAAGAGCTGAAAAAGCCGCAATCGTAAAATCTGCTGTTATTTGGCAACGGCGTATTACATCAATCAACGATTACATAATGAAAAAAGACAACCACAAACAGCGCTGGGTAGTTACCCGGCGCAGCTTCTTGAAATCTTCGGTAATATTTGCCGGTTCAACGTTAGTGCCGTTTTCCTGCACGCCTTCAAAGGAAGCCGTACAAAGACAAAAAGGCGTTCGGTTCGGCATAGTTGCCGATTGTCACTATGCCGATGTCGATACTATAGGGACGCGCTGTTACCGGGATTCGCTCGGTAAATTATCCGAGTCGGTCGAATTAATGAACGCGCAGAAAGTCGATTTCCTTGTGGAGCTTGGCGATTTCAAGGACCAGGACACTCCGCCCGTCGAAGAGAAGACCTTATCGTACCTGGATATCGTGGAAAAAGTGTTCTGCAGGTTCAACGGCCCGAGATATCATGTGCTTGGCAATCATGATATGGATAGTCTTTCGAAGCAGCAGTTTCTGGTCATTGCTAAAAATACCGGTATAGATGCAGGCAAAAATTATTACTCGTATGATTTCAACGGTTTGCATTTTGTTGTTCTTGACGCCAACTATACATCCGACGGGACCGATTACGATCATGGTAATTTTGTCTGGACCGATCCGAATGTTCCTACGGCCGAGCTGCAGTGGCTCGTGCAGGACCTGACCGAGGCGAACGGTCCCGTGATTATCCTGATTCATCAGCCCCTCGATAGCTCCGGTAATGAGTACATCAAAAACGCCGCAGAGGTGCGGCAAATTCTCGAACAGTCCGGCAAAGTGACCGTTGTCTTTCAGGGACATCGTCACCAGGGGGATTATAATCTCATCGAGGGGATTCACTATTACACGTTAAAGGGAATGATTGAAGGCGCCGGTTTGGAAAACAACGCGTACGCTATCGTCGAAGTTCGCCCCGGCATGGGTATCACCATCACCGGATACCGCAAGGCTGTCAGCAAAGAACTTGCCATGCAAAACGACAGTGCCTAAAGTTAGGAGTGACTAAAGTTTTGAATTAACTTTAGCTCACTTTCGTCATTTTAGATCACTTTAGACACTTCAATCCCACGGCAGTTTTTCGGCGTCGGGCTTGACTGTATTGTCGGGGCGGGGGTGTTCGGTATCGAATACATACATATCTTCTTCTTTTTCTATCACGACGAAGCTCTCATCTATCGCGCCGTCGGGTCCGATGACATTATCGAGCGAAAGCCCTAAATGTTTTGCGAGGAATTTATAAGCCCCGATACGTTTCGATGGGCCGTAATCGTGCCCTTCGTTGGGCAGATGCAGATTTTCAACGTTGGCTTCTGCGGCGTAGAGACGATAGACGTTTTGAATATAAGGGAACTCCACTTGCGGCACGTTTTTAGTCCAGTCTTTGCCGTCCGAGATAATAAGCAGCGGCCTTGGAGCTGCCA
>CAZKYP010000030.1:0-5516 GCA_964556885.1 uncultured Pirellulales bacterium
CAGTTTATGAACAAATGCATGAAATGAAACAGGGCCGGGCGGCATAATTGGCAAATCAAGTGTCCGCCATTCGTTTAGCACCTCACGCACATCTGAGGTCAAAATAGCGTTTCATGCCTTACGGACGAGCTTTATTACTCTGGCCTATGAAGCCGGAGCCAACCACAAGAAATCGCAAGAATTAACCCGGCATTCAACACCAACGTTGACTGCTAATACCTATGGTCGAACCCGAAATGAACGCCTTGCTAAAGTAGCCGAAATGGTTGCTGATAGGGTACTTATTGACCAATCAGGTGCGAATATGGTGCACGAAACTGAATACGATGCCCTAACTAAAGTTGTTAAGTTGCTTCCAAAACAACAACTTACAAGCAATTTGTGGGAATGGAGGCGGGGGGATTCGAACCCCCGTCCCGAGATGCTTCGAGGCAAGCGTCTACATGCTTAGTCGCTTGTTTGTTATTTCGCCTTGTCAAACGCCAAACGACAGGCTTTCAACTCAGCTATTTCGGTTAAGTTTCACCTAATCGGCCCGAACAACCGACTCGGCTAAGCCCACTTTCTGACGCCCTTGCCAGGCCCGCAGGCAAAACCAGGCAGGACGGGCCGCCAATTAGGCGGCCATGCGCAACTGATAGTTGCCAATTAAAGTTTTGTGCCGGATGATTAGCCAGGCCAACCGGCGTCCTGAGCATGCAACTTGACCGTCCGTCATCCGGTCGAAGCCATTCGCCCCCGTATTCACTTGTTAAAAATTCCAATTCCTCAGAAAAATTATTATTCTGATAAAATACTCCACACTATAATGTTACACCTTTCTTATTTGTGACTTTTTTCTTCTTTGCTTTTTGTTTTTTCTCTTTTTGTGATTCCACAATCCTAAAGACTGGGATTGAAAGCGAAGGTAAACCCATACGAACAATAGTATTCTGTACAAATTCACGCCAATATGGCCAAGCGTTATAAATACCATTTAGATTTGCAAATTGTTCAAAACCAGATTGAGTTAGACCTTCAAAATTCTCTACTTTATAAGCTAAGAGAAAGGAAGCATCTATGAGTAGAACAGGCCCAGAGACTTTATTTTCAACAAAAGCTTCAAAGTGGAATTTAGGAATTACAATAATATAACCACTTTTTTTATCTATCTCTACTTCAGTAGAATAATTTATATCATAATTTTTCTTCCCCAAGGCAACATCTGGTGTTTGATCACATTTACAATGTATTAACCTAATATCCTTCAACTGGACACGATCAGAAACTAATAGACCGGCATTACGATCGGCTTTTCTTTTTACAACTTTAGCTTTTTTCTTTTTAGTCATGTTTTATGCCGCCGAAGAAAACTCTTTTTTAACATCCTCATTAACTTCCAGATATTCAACCTCTTTTCCTGAGAAATGTATAGCTGGAATCCATTGATTCAACTCTATACTTTCAAAAACAGCATCGATATCAAGTGGAACAACAGACACAGAAAGCTTTGAATCTAGTGCATAGAGAAGATCTGCTATGGTTGTGAGTCGCATATTATGATCACCGCTCAAAAGTTGTGTGATATTACTCTTACTCACACCCGCGAGTCTTGAAAGTTCTGCTTTGTTAATCCCTTTTTCATGCATTACTGTACTAATAGTTTCTGTGACTTCAAATATTAAATCTTCACGGAAGTAAAGCTTTCGACCTTCCTCATCAGACATAAGTTTGTTTATGAAGTTATTGACCATAAGCAATTCTCCACAATTGTTAATTTTTCAACAAAGAAATATGTTCTTTCATTATTTGCTCTGCACGCATAATTTGTCTTGGCGGTGTATCGCCAGTCTCCTTATCGAATCCGTGTGTTAGAAACCAAGTTTTCCCAAGTTGAAAGCATAGAACTCGAACTTTAGGGTGAATCTTGAATTCATATATTTTCCCACGTAACTTCCTAAATCTTTCAGTGTTGTTAATATTGCCAACTTGTGCCATCTTATGGAAGGATTTTGCAAGTTTTGCCCAATCTGGCTTCTGCAATTTCTCTATGTAGTCGAGAGCCGGTCTCTTCCCATTCAGTTGACGTGCATAAGCAACAATCGCACATGGTCCTTTGATTAATGGGTCGTCTCTAAATTCAATTACGGGTTTCATCGTCATTTGTTCGCTGATAGTTAAATTATAACTTAACTTTTTATGGAATCAATTAAAATTTAATAAAATTTTTAAAAAATTATTAGCACAAAGATTGTTAACGATAAGATTTATATACATATGGTACTCTAAATAATCATTACCACTATATATAGGTACTAACAACCTCCATTATTTTTCGAAAACTTAACATAATTCCGCTTTTCATAAGAAATTCTCAAACAAATCTGGCCGTTTGCCTATAAAATCTAAGAAAACAGACGAATACGAACAGTATTTTATAAGAACTCGCTAAATAGTTATTACAAACTATGTCCAATATTATAGTCACTATCATTCCTTAAATCAACAAATATTTGCTCAGGGATGCGAAATGATAGAAGCATACAATAGTGAATACAAACAAACAGGTTTGAAGAGGATTTCCGGCAGAATACAATTCTACAGGAACTTGTTGAGTACGGAGGCTGAGTGCATCGCGATGAGCATCAGATAATCAAGGTCGCTTAGACTGTAGTGTTCGTTTATCATTGCGTTGTCGGCATACAACACACCGAAGCAGCCTGTCGGCCGCACAATAGCGGCTATCATAGCCGAGCGGATTCTGTCCTTCGATTCCATCTGGGCCGAAACCCTCGGCAGGACAAGAAACTGTCCCTTCTCAACCGCCTGGATGATTTTATCACTAAGCTGCAACTGGTTAAGCTGTACTGCCGCACCGTCCCGCCTTTTGCCGGCATGGCACGTCATCGGTCCTCCGGACATAGTTCGAAGAGCACACCAGACGTGATATGCATCGAACTGCTTCATAGTAATATCCAGCAGGGTCAATAACATCTCATCGAGACTGTTCGACTGGAAAATTCTCTCGGCAGCCGCAGAAAAATCAGACAATCTTCTCGCCGCCAGTCTCATGGCCGGTGCATGCTGAGCATCCGGTTTTCTTACCACCGTCTCGTGTTTGGGCGTGGTCAGCGCCGCTTCCAGATGCATCGTATCATCCAGAATGGGCAGCTCTTCGCCTGCCTGCTCTTCGAGAACGATTTCGAGTGTAAAATCAACTATCCTGAGACAATCGCCATGCTTGATCTCGGCTTTGGTTACCGCCTGGTCGTTTAAATACGTCTTGTTCGAAGAACCCAGGTCCTCAATCAACCATCTACCGTCATCGGTGCTGTGAATCGTGGCATGTTGTCTCGAAACTCCCCTATCCGGCAGAAAAACGTGGCTGTTCGTTCCTCTCCCGATGGAGATTGGTCCTTTTAAGAATTGTAATTCCCTCGTATTGCCGTCTTTTTGCCTGACAAGTACGCGCATTGTTATTCTCCCAGCAAGCCGAATTTATGTTTTTAACTCAATAATTATACACGATGTGATGAAATCTGTCAAGTCAAGCGTTACCGAATAACCGTTTTTCGTGCTGAAAACTCGATATAAGCCCGGAAATAACCAAAAAAATCTCAAAATCATTCGGTAGTCGTTTGCATTTACAGGTTAAACCGCGCATGAATATCCATTGCGGCCGGACAGTTATTCCGGCCGGATATATAAGCGTTCAGACACAATTTTTTACCGGGTGCAGTAAAAAATGATTCAGCCGGAAAGAATCAGGATTCTTAACAACAAACCGGTCGTCGATGGGAATTATGTTCTCTACTGGATGCAGGCCGCACAGCGAGCCGAATACAACCACGCACTGGAATACGCCATCAGCCAGGCAAATAAAATTGGAAAACCGGTTGTTGTTTTCTTTGGAATAACAGAAAATTTCCCGGATGCGAACCAGAGACATTACTACTTCATGCTCGAAGGACTCAAGGAGGTTCGAAAGGACCTTGAAACCATCGGGATACAATTGGTCATCCGACGGCAACCTCCCGACGCCGGCGCCGTCGAACTGGCGCACGATGCGGCTCTGGTTGTTGTCGACGCCGGCCAATTACGAATCCAAACCAAGTGGCGAGCCAACGTCGCGAAAAATATCAAATGTGCTTTGCATGAAGTCGAAACCAACCTGATTGTTCCTGTCGAGGAAGCATCTGACAAAGAGAACTTCTCGGCAGGTACGTTCCGACCGAGGATAACAAAAAAACTCGACTATTATCTTGTACCTCTAAAACATACAAAACCAAAACTCAATTCGCTGAGCTTAAAATTCGCTTCGTTCGATATCGACGATATAGACAAAGCCATATCGAAACTTGATATCGATAAAAACGTCACGAATGTCGAAGGTTTTCACGGCGGCACCGGACAAGCCAAGCGGCACTTGAGTAATTTCATACGAAACAAACTGGATAACTTCAACCGGCTGCGAAATGACCCGAACGCAGATTGCGTCTCGAACATGAGTCCATATCTGCATTTCGGCCAGATTTCTCCTTTATATATCGCCCTGAAAGTCCGTGAAACATCCAGCCCGGGAAAAGATTCCTATCTGGAGGAACTGATTATTCGCAGAGAGCTGAGTCACAACTATATTTTTTACAACAAAAGTTACGATACGTTTGCATGTCTGCCGCTCTGGGTGATGAGAACTCTGGATTTTCATCGGCGCGATAAAAGGTCGTACGTATATTCGCTCGAGCAATTCGAAACTGCACAGACACACGATCCGTACTGGAACGCCGCTCAGCAAGAGATGGTACTCACGGGAAAGATGCACGGCTATATGAGGATGTACTGGGGCAAAAAAATTCTCGAATGGACTAAAAACCCGCGAACTGCTTTCAAGACAGCCCTGTATCTTAATAATAAATATGAGCTTGACGGCAGGGACCCGAACGGCTTTGCCGGTGTGGCGTGGTGCTTCGGCAAGCACGACCGTGCGTGGGGCGAAAGGCCCGTTTTCGGCAAGGTTCGATATATGAACGCACAGGGACTAAAGAGAAAATTCGACGCCGATGCCTATGTAGAGAAAATCAGCTTTCTCCAAAAACAACGTGCAATATGACGCCGGGAAAACTGATTCAAAGCGAAAAAGTCCAAAATCCAAACAGCAGGCTTGACGGCTCGAAAGCTATAGTCGAGACTATAGGCAGATTTCATATTAAACCGTTTGTAGAACACCTGTTTTAAGTTCGAATAACCGGATTTGGTAAATGACATCATAAAAAAAAGGAGAATATTATGAGTCTTGCCGAATACTTTGCTGACATAAAAGGCACCGGCATCCTCGCTACCAGTGACGTCGATGGTAATGTAGATATCGCTATTTACTCTCGGCCATATATTATCGATGAAAAAACCATCGCTTTCAGCATGTTGGAAAAACTCAGCTACGCGAATATCCAATCCAATCCTAAGGCCGCTTATATGTTCATTGAGGATGGCGTTGGGCACGTCGGAAAGAGATTCCGTCTGACTATGACAAGCGAAGA
>CAZKYP010000030.1:5616-23638 GCA_964556885.1 uncultured Pirellulales bacterium
GACGGCAAATGCGTCAGGCTCATCCAGGGCCAGTACGACCGCCAGATAAACTACGAAGATAATCCTGTAAAACAGGCCCGGCAGTTCATCGCAGACGGGGCCCAGTGGCTGCACATCGTCGATCTCGACGGCGCCAAAATCGGCACACCGGTCAATACCGATACTATTTCAAATATAGCGGCCCTCGGAAAACTGAAAATCGAGGTCGGCGGCGGCCTGCGCGACGAAGCCTCCATAGAACAACTGCTCGATCTTGGAGTTGAAAGGGCAATCATCGGTACCAAGGCAGTGCAGGACTTCGAGTGGTTCAGTCAAATGGCCGAAAAATTCAGTGGTAAAATTGTTCTCGGCCTGGACGCCCGCGGCTCGAAGGTCGCTACGCACGGCTGGATGGAAGATAGCTCCCAGACTATTCTGGAATTCGCCGCCGAAGCGGCCAAACTTCCCATAGCTGCAATCATATATACCGATATCGCCAAGGACGGCATGATGACCGGCCCCAACCTCGAAAGAACAAAGGCCCTTGTCGATGCAGTCGACGTCCCGGTCATTGCCTCCGGCGGCGTCAAGGACGTAAGTGACATCCCAAATTTGATTAAAACAGGTGCCGCCGCTGTAATAATCGGCCGCAGTCTCTACGAAGGAACCCTAAACCTCCCCGACGCCATTAAAGCCGCAAAAGCACAATAACGGGGCACATCATCGTAAATGCTTTTTGGCGGGCCAATATCCATTCCACAGGACTATTGTTTGTAAGATTCAATCGATCATCTCACTCCGGTGGTTCGAATTTGTAGCCGATTTCGCGGATTGTATGAATCATGATGGGATTGTGGGGGTCGGGTTCGATCTTGTTTCGTAATGTGGTGACAAAGCGGTCGATGCTCCGCGGCCCAACATAGCAATCATAGCCCCAGACCAGGTTGAGTATCTCATCACGCGTCAGCGCGCGGCCCTGTCTTTTGGCGAAAAATTCCAGCAGGTTGAATTCCTTCGGTGAGAGCTTGATTTCCTCGCCATCCCTGGTAAGTTTTCTTGCCGGGATATCCAGACGCAGGCCAGCAAACTCATAAATTTCCTGCTCGGCCTGCCTGCTTCGTCGCAGCAGCGCCTCGGTGCGGGCAAGAAGCTCCTTGATACTGAAAGGCTTGGTGACATAATCGTCGGCCCCGAGGTTCAGGCCGAGCACTATGTCCGACTCCTCGCCCTTCGCTGTCAGCATGATAATGGGCATCTGGAGCTTTTCATTGCGAATCAGCCTGCATATCTCGTAGCCGTTTATCTTCGGCAGCATGATATCCAGAACAATCAAGTCGGGTTTTTCGTTCAGAGCGGCGTTCAGCCCCGCCTCGCCGTCGGCCGCGGTTAGCGTGCGATAGCCCTTGTACTCGAAGTTGTCCTTCAGGCCCCGCAGCATCGTGGCATCATCTTCGACTATCAGTACAGTTTCCATCAGACTCCATTAATTCATAAAAGTTTTGTTGTTCTTCAAATTTGTAACCGATTGTTTCGATGGTATGAATAAACCTCGGATTCTCAGGGTCGCTTTCGACCTTGCTTCTTAAGACGTTTACGGCGTTATCGATGTCACGCAAAGTAATAAAACGCGAATAACCCCAGACGGTATTTCGAATTTCGTCGCAGGTCAGGGCACATCCGGCCCTCCGCAGGAACAAATGCAGCATTTTATATTCACCGGGAGTAAGCTTGATTTCTTTATCGCCGCGTGAGAGAATACCGGTAACGGTATCAAGCTTAAAATCTCCGAATTCGTAAACATCAGGCTCCTGCCTCCTTCGCCGCATAAACGCTTCGGCGCGGGCCAGGAGCTCTTTGATGCTGAACGGCTTTGTTACGTAATCGTCCGCACCGAGATTCAAGCCTAATATAACATCCGCTTCCTGGTCCTTGGCCGTGAGCATGATTATAGGCATATCGAGGTTCTTTTTGCGAATCTGGCTGCAAACCTCATAACCGTTGATTTTCGGCAGCATTATATCGAGTATAATCAGGTCAGGATTTTTGGACAACGCCGTACTAAGGCCTTCCTGGCCGTCACGCGCGACCCTGACACGATAACCTTTTATTTCGAAGTTATCCTCCAGAGCACGCAGCATGGTCGGGTCGTCTTCTATAATCAGCACACTTTTCATATCAATCTCATTATTTCATAAAATCAATTTAACGGCAAGACGCCAGCCTCACGGTAAACGTGCTTCCCTTGCCGAGCTTGCTGTTTATCGAAATCGTTCCTTTGTGGGCATCGACAATAAATTTAGCAATACTCAGCCCCAGGCCGCAGCCTTCCGCGTTGCGGGCAAGCCGGCGATCCACCTGATAAAATCTCCTGAAAATCTTTTTTATCGCCCTGCGTGATATACCAATACCTTTATCAGAAACACTAAAACATACCGAACCATTCTCTTTAAAAACCTTCAGCCTGATGTACTTATCATCATAAGAATACTTATACGCATTTTCCAGAAGATTTATAAGAACCGTAACCATCGCATCATGGTCTGCCCGCACATCCGGCAAGTTTTCATCGATGCTGACGTCAAAATCACAACGCCCGTTGGCGAATTTAGTCTTTACCGCTTTTGCCGCACCTCGTGCAATCTCAGCGGGACTGGTCTGCACAATCCTGAAGGCCTGCTTGTTCCGCTCCATCCTCGAAAAGGTCAGGAAATTTTCAATCAACCTGCTGAGCCGCTCATTTTCCTGCGAGGTCAATTGCAGGTATTCGGTCACCTGATTCTGGTCCCTGTAGTTGCCCTCCAAAAGTGTATCCACCAATACTCGCATTGACGCAAGCGGAGTCTTTAGTTCGTGGGAGACTGTAGCGATAAAATCATTCTTAAGCTTGTTCATCTTAATCTGTTTGCCGACGGCCTGTGCGGTGAGCAATCCTGCGGCCACTATCACACCGATAGCCAGCAGGCCCGCCCAGATATATATAATAGCTTGCTTGCCGGCCGTTCTCTCGAAAATATCGGCATTCATAAAATGTACCTCTATCGACCAGCCTGGAAAGAATTTTCCGAAAGACATCTTCAGGAAAGGCATCTTCTCGGGATCTTCCAGACCGCAAACATAGGCTCCCATGTTGTCCGTCAGCCGGTACTTGATATCCGATTCTTCAAGATCGTCTCTGCACAAATCAAAGTCTGAGCTGAAATTTGTTGCCTTCCTTAACAATAAGCACTTTTTATCCGCCAGGTTATGGTAAATACCGAAAACTTTTTCTCCCAGTTCCAGGCTGCGAAAACTGTCTTCGGGCCAGCCGTCAAATATCGTGACCGAAGGACGTGCTTTTACTCTCGAAGCCGCTATATCGTTGATGCCGGACAATTTCATAATATCCGATATCTGCTTTTTCAATTGAACGGTCCAGCCCCACTCGGACCCATTGACTGAAGCATCAATCGAGTCCATTATCGAACTGATGGAAGACAAAAACTTCATCATTTCCGCTTCCGAGAAGTGTTCTGAAAAACTGTCGGTATAATATTTGTCAAGAAAAGCCGCCGCCAGCTCTTCGGCCGACAGCAGCTCTTTTGCCCTTTGTATTTGCGGTTGCAATTGTTCGGACCATTGACTCGCCTGAGCTATTTCAATCGCCTTGCTTAAAAGAAAAATCCTCGTAGCAGAAGGCACCATTAAAAACTCTTTACTGCCGTCCATAAAGTACTGGACCGCGGAATTCATTAATTCCCCCACGTCGGCGAACGTTGCGCCCTCTTCGGTCTGCTGTTTAAGCTCGACGAACATAATCCTGGTTCTTGCAATCAACGTCGCGGCCGATAAGCTCATGGAATCCGGTTGCAGACCATAGGCAATTTGTCTGCAGGCGTTAACGGCCTTGTCAATCTCGCCTAATTTCCGCAGGCAACGAACCTGGGCTATAAGGGCATAGATACGAGTATAATCATTAACGAGAGAGTTGGCTGCCTGTCCGTATAATTCTATCGCCTGAGCATAATTGTTTAGCTTGAATTCATAGTTCCATGCCGTATTCAGCTCTTCCGCAAGTTCAGTCATCGGCTCGACGTTTGATATAATCGGATAAATCAGCTTTCCATTGCTGTCGAATATAATGACCGCATCACATACATTCGATCCGCCGGACCGGCTGCCGCTCTCTATAAATCTCGCAAATACCTCGACAGGCGTCAGGCTCATTACCGACACCTGTTCGAGCTGATTTATTTGGACCGCCCAGAGACCATCGACATTCTTGCCAAGCAGCTCCAGTTGCTTACGATAAACATCCGTCAGCTTTTGTTTAACGGCCAAATGTTCGTTCTTGACCGCCTGGCTCATAAACCAAAGTAAACAAACGGTGGGCAGTATAACTGCCATTGTCAGCAGCAATACTACCCACCGTAACTGGTTATAACCTGTACCTGTTACAATTTTGGACTTCACGAGTTATTCTCGTTCACCTTATTTTTGAAGCGCTTTAATTTCATCTTCCGACAGGGCGTAATTATAAATTCGGACATCGTCTACCAGCCCGTTCCAGCATCGTCCTTCATAATCGGAATTGTTACTGACGTAAACGGGAGAATCGGTGATGTTGATACAGCCAGTTGCCTTTACTGAATCATCCAGCTTACCATCGACGTACAAATATATCTGCTTTCCGTCATATACTCCCGCGGCATGATGCCATTGACCATCGTTAACGTTAACATCACCGAAAATGTTACACCATTCCCTCCCCGGCACGTCCAGACCGGAGCATGCAAATTCGAGACCGTTAGTTTCCGCGTTCCTCTGCAATCTCCAGGCGTTATCGCCCTTGGTGATAATTGCAGCATAGTCACTACTGAATCCGTTGACTTTTATCCAGGTCGAAACCGTTATCTGCCCGGCTATATTGAATACAGAGCTCTTTCCAAAATCCACATAGCCACCGTTGCCGTCAAATTCCAGAGCCCCGCCGATTTTACCGCCTGACGGCCGCCATTTCGGATTACCTACAAGCTGACCCGTATTGTTATTGTCGGAAGAATCGTCGGCATTGCTGCCTTCGGTCTCATCGAATTTCCACCAGCCAACCAGACCCGTCACCTGTGCATTTCCAAATACACCCGGATTTTCCCATGCGTTGTCCTGTTTACTACACCAGGCGAGTTTGGAATCGCGGTCCCCGCCGTCATCGTCGTCGTTGACTTGCACGTCGAAGCCTATTGTCAATCCGGGCTTTGGTTGGACTTTAAGAGAGGTCCAGGGGAATTTAATCTCAGTTACATAGCCGCTGTTTGTGGTCTTCACAGCAAATTCGACGCCTTCGTCACTCTTACCGTTATATTCACCCATCGCAGGCGAGGATTTATCCCACCTGAAATAGTAATGGAAATCATTGTCACCATAGGAATCGGACTTGCTGTTATCGGCATCTATGAAAATTTCTACAGCGTCATCCTGATAAAAATCATCAGAATCATGTCGCAGGTTCTCATCGTTGACGTTGACCAGGACATAAAGACTGTCCTTGTCCCACAAAGCCTTGAAAAAGGCGGAACAGTCACTTTCTGAAGACGGCGACTCATACAGGCTGTTCTTTAGATCGTATCGCTGAGCCGCATCCCAACATTTATCCGTATCACCGTCTATGACAGGCGTGCTTGGGGCCTTGGAGATATTGGCGGGAATCATTGCCATTTTCTTTCTGGCCTTCTGCTCAAATTTTTGAGCTTCTAAAATCTGCATTAGTTGCATCATCGGAACAAATACCTTATTCATTTCCGGAATATTATTTACAGCAGTAATGATACTAAGATTATTAAGTTTCTCATCCGTTCGAACTTGAATTGTTGTTTGACTACAGGCTTCCGCCAACTGTCCGAACAATTCCTGCAAATTACCAGTTGCTTCGACCGGACCAAAATTTATATTGGCCGCTGCCAGCTTGATGGCTCCACCTACGTTAACCAGAATCAATTTGCTTGTCGACGGTGATAATTTATCGACGGAATCTCTTAAAGGCCCTGCTGACATTATCGACCTGCGATTACCGGCCGTTGCAATCGATGTCTCAACTATATCGGGATTTAACGACACAACCGTGGTCTTGCTGCTTTGGTTCATATAGCAGAATATTTTCTGGCCGTTAACAAGCGCAATCTGATACTTGCCGGTCTCATCTACAGGTTGATCACCTCCGGCCTGACTTGATATTAAATTGGCAACGGACAAAAATCTGGTCAGTACCTGGCGGGTTTGCTGCGGATTGTGACTTGTTATTGCCAGGCCGAACCGGTTGACTATCGGCGGAACCACGGTATTAGCCTGAACGACCGCGGCATCAGGCGGCATAACAAAAAGTGTTACCTGTTCGATATTCGCGAAAATTTCTCTGCCAATATCGAGACCGGTCATGTTCTGAATCTGCTGGCTTGCGGCCTGTGCCTGCATGCTTTCAGAATCTGCCAAAGCGAAGCTGAAAATACCAACAGCATCGGCGGGTACTGCTTCGAAACCGGACTTACTGAGATTCGGGGTGTGAATCATGCCATAAGCAAGACAATTATGCCCATCCTTGAAAGACACATCCGTCTTTAAGGCGATACCGTCTACATTTAAAGATAAAGTAGTTATCAAATCATCGATATTCTCGAAATCCACAATTCCTTCTGCAAGAAGAATTTCACCCGGCAGGGAACCCGAAGGAAACATACCTGCGAGGTTTGCATAAATTTCATCCACGTTTGCCCAAATAGTCAGTGCGTTTTCCTGGCGTTGCCTCTTGTCTATCTTGACGAAGGATTCGTTACTGGTTGCAAGTGTCGGCTCTTTAATTACAGACTTGTATTGCTTCACGGACCATGCCAACTGGCCGGCCTTAGCTGCTTTGGGTGATGCAACTATAACTACATTATCATCGAAAGCTGCACCCGCTCCGCCCGGAAGCGCTAAGCATTGCATACCTTCGATTGCTTCTGTCGGCTGGCCGGCCATACCGAGGGCCGCATGGAGCATACCGCGAAGGGCGTCACTCTTGCCGGGGAACAAGACGGCTATAGCCGGAGGATCCTCGTCGTTCTGAGGAAGGCCGCAAATACCGAAACCAAAACCACGGATTTTTTTGAACTCCGCCATCATGCTCGGATTCATCATGGCCGAAAGCATATTCGCAGGATTCATCTGACCCGAAGACTGTCCCTGTTGATTTCCACCAATCATTGCAAGAGGATTTTCTAACGGAGTGCCTTTGAGCATATTCATAATCGTTTCGATCTGTCTGCCCGGACTGCCCAGTTCGGCATAGACTAATGTCCCCGCCGGCATTAGCGCTGCCGGATCGGCATTACCGATCTCCTCCAGCAGAGGTTGTACTTTCTCGATGATATTTGTCTGGTCACTGTAGTCCGCAACCAACTTTGCAAACACTTCCTGTGCCTTCTGCTCATCCTGCTTCTTCAGATAGCACATGCCCTGACGATACATCGCCTGGGCCACATGGGATTTTTGGGCCGCTTTATCATCTATTATCTGCTGATAGATTTTAATAGCCGCATCGACGTTGCCGTCGACTTCCTCGGCATACAGGCCCTCCTGCAATAACGTGCTCGCAGACTTGGTCTGTGCATGTCCCATACACGTAAACAGACCAACCGCCAGCAAAATGATGATTGTAATGTTTTTGACCTTTTTCATAGTTGCGCTCCTTATAAAATAGGTTAACATAAATTCGGTTTCTTTCACAGGAGCATTATCACGATTATATGTTACCATTTTGTTACTGACATGTCCTTTTTTTGTTATTTTTCAGTATACTCCCAAAGTGGCAAAACTATCTCCATAAGTGGATGTCGACAGTCTTATAACTTATGTACTTACAGCCGGGTAATAACACTCTGCCGGACCTATTGTTGATTTTTTAAGGCCGTTATTGAATAAGAATTGGCGAATATCGGTGCAGAGATGGCATTTACCGGCGTAAAAATCTCGTTTTTTGTATCCCAACTTCTCGGCTTGAAGCAGCAGACCGTAAGGACCGGCATTAAACAATGTATGGATAAAACTGTCCTTTGCGGGCCCAAATTGTTTCCAGATTTCTTCGAGAGGAGTCTGGTTAACATTACCGACAATGATGCCGCTGCACGTACCGCTGAAAACGTTTCCGAATGGATCGATGTGAACACCCTTGGCGGATAAAAAACTATTTTTACAATTTTGTAGGATGGGCAACTGGTTTGCCCATGCTGTATGACGTAACATATCCTGAGCCGCATGGGCAGGAGAACCTGCCCATCCTACGAGTTCCGACGCTACTATTTCAGCCAATTTACCTGCGGCCCGGCCTGTAAATCGACAAGGATAATCGTTAAGGGTATCTATATATCGCCGCCTGCGTTCTGTTTCCGAAAGCTCTTTCATCTGAATCGGATTATCCAGATATTTTTCCCAGCGGACCAACACACGCTTGTGGCCGAGAATCTCCTTCGCCAATTCCGCCAGTCGCCGTAGCGGCCCGGCATCTACGAATTCCTGATGAAACGGATCGGTGCTGATTTTGAATCGGTGCATTCCAAGCTCATCGAGTCTTTTGATTCGCTGATTTATAATCTTTTCGTCAGTCGCCCAGAAGCCGTTCGTCTCTATTAAATCAACCTTGCCTAAGTTTTGTTTTTGTCCCTCTTTCAAAATCTCCTGCAGACGGTCCCAATACAAAAACGCTTCACCGCCGGTCAGATGGACCTTTGCATCGTCACCGGCAAGTACTTTTAGCGATTGCCAGGCACTAATAGCCATGTCGACAGGCATCAGGCCACCTTTGTCGGGCGAGCAATTATAATAGCAGAATTCACATGCGCAGTTGCACTTGTACGTCAGAAGCAAACCCACCGAACGCCAGAGCTTGAACTTCGGCTCGTTTCGCTTGAGTCGGCAGTTATAAATATTTTCAGACAGATCGATCATAAAGAAAAAATTAAAAGTCAAAACTAAAATATCAAAATTTCATATCAAAGATTAAAATTATCTTTTTCCCTTAAGTTAATATACTCGAAGCAAAAATATTTGATACCTCACCAAGTTCATCTAAAAACCATGTTTTAACGCGAAGCCATATATTCTTTTCTTGAAATCCTCTTTGAATTTTGCTTTTTCATTTTTCATTTTGATTTTTGACATTTAATATCTCCTTTTTAAGGTGTATTTGGATTACCGTAATATCGGCCGGAGTGATACCGCTAATCCTTGCGGCCTGGGCAAGTGTACTCGGGCCGAATGCGGACAGCTTCTCTTTGGCTTCGTGACGCAGATGCTGGATGCTGTGATAATTAATATTTGCCGGAATCTTCTTGCTTTCCAGCGTCTTGAAACCGGCCGCAAGACGCTCCTGCTTACCAAGGTATCCCTCGTACTTGGCATCGATTGTCACCGCCTGCAAAACTTCCTCATCCATTTTCATTTCTTTTATGAAAGGATCATCGATTAATCTCTCTGCAAGGGCATTACCCGGCCTGCGAAGCTGGTCCCACATACTGACCGGCCCGGCTTCGGTTTTAGTCTGGTCCTTCAGGTAATTTTTCAGTTGGCCTATCAATTCGGTTTTTTTCTCATACCTGTTCCATCTCTCATCGTCTACCAGCCCGACCGCTCTGCCTGTCTGTGTCAATCTTCTATCCGCGTTGTCGGCCCGCAGAGCCAGCCGGTATTCCGCACGCGACGTGAACATACGATACGGCTCGTCAATGCCCTTGGTCAGCAAATCGTCTATCATCACGCCGATATACGCCTGGTCCCTGCCGAGCACTATCGGTTCTTCGGATTGAAGTTTCCTGACAGCATTTATACCGGCCATAATTCCCTGGGCCGCTGCTTCTTCATAGCCGCTGGTCCCATTTATCTGTCCGGCCAGAAAAAGTCCCGAAATCTTCTTCGTTTCCAAATTCGGCTTCAACTGGACCGGCGGGCAATAATCATATTCGATCGCGTATGCATAATGGATAATCCGTGCATTCTCGGTACCCGGCAGGAGTTTGAGCATCTGCTCCTGGATATCTTTCGGCAAGGATGTACTCAGGCCGTTCAGGTAAATCGTCGAAATCTCTTCGTCCTCCGGCTCAAGAAATATCTGGTGGCGGCTCTTGTCGGCGAAGCGCACGATTTTTGTCTCGATACTCGGGCAGTATCGCGGGCCGGTTGATTGGATTTGACCGGTATAAAGCGGCGCTCGATTCAGGTTGTCACGAATCAGCTTGTGTATCTGTTCGTTTGTATAGGTTATCCAGCATGGAATCTGCCGGCGAATAATTCTGTCGGTCATAAATGAAAACGCAAACGGCTTTTCATCACCATGCTGAATTTCAAGTTTATTTAGGTCTACTGTTGATGCATCGAGTCTGGCAGGCGTGCCGGTTTTAAGCCTTCTGAGCTGCAATCCAATCTGTCGAAGACTGTCAGAAAGCTCATTAGCGGCAGGTTCATCGAGCCTGCCGCCGGCGAATTGCCGGTCGCCTATATGCATCAAACCTCGCAGAAATGTCCCCGTAGTTAAAATTACTGTCGGAGCAAAATATATCGCATCGTCAGTACACTTAACGGCAAGTACAGCATCTTTCTCCGTTATTATCTGTGATGCAATTCCTTCGATAATAGTCAGGTTCGGCGTTTGTTCGAGCATCACACGAATATGGTTTTTATATTTATATTTGTCGGCCTGCGCCCGCGGCGACTGTACCGCGGGACCTTTGGAACGATTCAGCAGGCGAAATTGAATCCCCGTCGCATCGGTTGCCAGTCCCATCAGGCCGCCCATCGCATCGACCTCGCGCGCAAGCTGTCCCTTCGCAAGCCCCCCGATGGCAGGGTTGCAGCTCATCTTGGCTATCGTGTCCTTGCTGATGGTTATCAGGCAGGTCTTGGCACCCATCTTAGCCGCTGCGTGAGCCGCCTCTGCTCCGGCGTGACCTCCACCTACAACAATACAATCGAACTGGTTCGTCTTCATTTGACTTCTGCCAGTGCGACGGCTGAGGCTATGGCGAAATTCGCCGTGTGCGTGATACTTATACTGATATGTTCAATACCGAGTTTCCCGGCAATCTCTTTCACCTGCCCCCCAAGTGACACCTCAGGCCGGCCCATCTCGTCATTTTTAATTTCGATATCGGTCCAGGCAATCTTGCCGCGCCAGCCCGTCCCCATCAATTTCAGAACCGCCTCCTTTGCGGCGAAGCGTCCGGCCAGCTTTTCGACTTTGTTCCTGTTGGCCTCGGCATATGCCTGCTCGGCCTCCGTAAAGACCCTGTTGATGAACCGCTCACCGTGCCGGGCTGTCATCTCTTCTATCCGTTGGCAATCTACAAGGTCTATGCCGTGCGCAACAATTTGCATCAATTTGCTTCCTCTGGTAACTGGTCAAATGGTTATTGGTTATTTTTATATAATTACAAATTACCAATAACCAGTTACCAAACTCACTGTCTGCTCAATTCATAAATTCTTTCCAGGCAGAAATCCACAAATTTGTCCGTGTCACCGAGTTCGGCCTGCTGCACGAGCTTTTCATTAATCTTCATCACTACGTCGTTTCGACGCTCGTAAAGAATACTCTGTTCAACCTGGTCCTGGACCTTCTCGAACGGTTCGTAACCGCCTAACTGTTTTTCTTCCAGCTTCATTATGAAAACATGCCCCGGCGCCTCTATCGGCCCTGCAATCTGACCCTGTTCGATTTTTTCAGCCTCAACGGCAAGCACATCATAAGGCGCAATTAAAGATGTCGGTTGCAGCGGCTTCCATAATCCATCAAACTGACTCATATGCCCGTGTGAAAACTGCTTTGCCAATCCACCGAAGTCCTCGCCTGATTCGATCCGTGCAAGAATCTCATAAGCCTTTTTCTTTGCAAGCTCCAGCCGGTTATCATTTGGGTCCGTTATCTCCAATTCGTCCGGCTTAATATCAATCAGCCTAAATTGTATTACCGAAGGTATGGAAAAATATTTGTCCTTCAACTCGTTGTAACGTTCCACAAGCTCGCTATAAGTAATCGGCCGGTTGGCGGGCAATTTCGATGTAACATACCACTGAACAAGTATCGATTTTTTCTGGTCTTCCTTGAACTTTTTACGGTCCATTCCTCTTTCTTTAAGCGCATCGTCCGCCTTGACCTGGTCGCCCCCGTAATTGAGGACGAATTTTCTCAGCTCATTCTCAGCCGCTTTTTCAAGAGCATCGTCAATATTCTTGCCCGCCTGCCTCTTGGCGTATTGATAAAGCAGGATGCTCGATATCCTGGATAAGACAATTTCCGAAAGCTGACTTCGAACCTTTTGCTTGAACTGTTCGAGTGTGCTGTCCTGCGCAATCGGTTTGTAAAATTCCAGCGGCGAGACATATTTGACGGCGAACTGGACGGGCTGCTCTATTATTTCCTTGCTGGTCACAGGCTCACCACCGACCATAATCACAAGCCCCCCGGAAGCCTCTTCAAGCTCTATCTTATAAGCAAGTGCAATTCGTTCCAGTTGAGCATCGGTCAGGGCTTTCTTAGCGCCAAGATTGCAGCCGCCGGCCGGCAAGAAAATCAAAACACAAAAGAAAATACATTTACGCATATCCAGGTTTATATCCATACTTGAATTCAAAAAATCAATCGGTGACGACACCATCACCCTTTAGGCCGATTTCGTCGGCTGCTTCGCGCATACCCATAATCACATCGTCGATAAGGTCACCCAATTCCATACCCAGCATCTCAGCGCCCTTTTCGATTACCGAACGGTCTACACCGGCTGCAAAGGCTTTGTCTTTCCACTTCTTCTTGACAGACTTTGCCTTCATGTCCAACACACTCCTGCTCGGCCTGACCAGCGCTGTCGCTGCTACAAGACCCGTCAGCTCGTCGACGGCGTACAACACTTTTTCCATCTCGCTCTGAGGCTCGATATCAGTGCATTTTCCCCAGCCGTGTGACAATACGGCATGGATATACTCATCCGGCCAGTTCCGTGCTTTGAGAATCTCCTCGGTTTTTTTACAGTGCTGTTCCGGAAATTGCTCGTAATCCAGGTCATGTACAAGACCAATGAGGCCCCATTCTTCCTCGTCCCGGCCCCGCTTTCTGGCGCAATACCGCATAGCGGCTTCGACCGCCAGCGCATGCTTAATTAATCCTTCGCTCTTGTTGTACTCTTTCAGCAGCGATAATGCTTCATCGCGGCCCGGTCTGCTATCCGTCATAATCCATATACCTTAACAATATAAATCTGCCGGAGTTAATCTAAGAGCAATCTCACAAAATTTCAATTCTTATTTTTTACACAACCATCGGTATATTACCCTCAAATATCGCAATCCCACCTTTATAATACCCCAATCGACCGGACAGGAGCGTTTCGACATTAAACTTTAAGAAAGAAAATACAATCGACCGATATATTTTTATATAGGAATTTCGGGCCGGATAATGTTAAATCCGACGTAATTTTTTCAGGAGCATTACAAATGAAAAGGTTAATTTTAATAAGTTTACTGCTAACGATAAGCATTTCAGCCGGCTGCAGCTACGATATAGTCACAACTCCCAGGTTGAGACAGCTCGATTATAAATGTGTTTATCTCGCATCGATTGAAAGCCTGGATCCGCAGGTCGGAAAAGTCATAGGCGACGTTATTCAAAAAGAATGTTTAAGGCGAAAGGTCCAGTTCTGCGACCCGAACACGGCAACGATATTCATCACCGGAGCCGCTTTCATGACTTCAAGGTCGGCGGCAAGTCATAATTTCATCGGAGGCTCTTCCATAGCCGGACAAGCCGTAGAAAGCGTATCCATTGTCGCAAAAGACAGGACGGGACAGTTGTTATTATCGGCCTCCTATGACAACAAAAAACAATATACCGTCAGCAAGCTCGCCAAGGAATTAGGCGCGGCTTTGGCCGGTAAGTTCAAGTGAAATACTGAAACCTAAAAGATAAAAAATCGAGCTGTTATTGACATTTAGAACCTGAAGAACAAACCGACAGAAATTACCGGGTAAAACCTAAAGTGACTCAAATCATCCTTTATATCGTCCCTTTCCCTTGCCAGAGCGGCCCGGAAAGCCGGGTCGGCCGCAAGTGTACCATTCGCCGATAGGCTGACATCAGGCGATTGCATAAACATAACGCCAAAATCGCAGGTTAATCCCCATCTTTTATTCCTGTCGAGCGCATTGCCCCAGCCGACACCCAAATAAGGGGCTACCTCATCGAAATCTACCTTGCCTTTTAATCTGCCGACCTGGGCCGGAGTGTACCAGATACCTCCGATTTCCACCGCACGGCTGGGCCTTGCGTCCAGGTCAAATTCATTATTGTTCCATATCACACCGGCACTGATTCGAAATGGATCATCCAGGACATGCCAATCGAGCATCGCCGTATAAGAAAGAAGATCGACTCCCACATCGTAATCGACATCATCGATTTCACCATCGAACTCAGTCTCCAGTGCATTAACACCAACTCGCGCATTGATATTCGAGACTATTCTCGTGGTAAGTTCCCCACCGATCCCTAACGTGCCGACCTTGCCGGTAATCCCCAGCCCTCCGGAATCCATACATCCGGCTCCACACAAAGGAAAAACAACGAGGCTCATCCATAAAATGTACTTCAATCCATTACCCATATCGCATCCTTTCTTTGTAAACTCTTTTTACAACACAAGTATTTTTTATATCGTCATTTAGCCTGAGATTTCTTCGATTTCTCGTACATTTGTAAATCGAAGATCAGGATACCTCTTCCCACTCCCGCCCAGTCGCCTCTTTTGGCATACTGAAACGCCATATATCTGCCGTCGTCGCTTACCACCGGATTCGTGGACTTATAGCCGGGATAATCCGAAAAAAACGTCAGGCGTTCCGTCTGCCCGGAGCCGTCCAGAGCCAGCTTGTAGATATCGTTGTATTGTATTCCCTTGGGATTGTGCTTATCGCACTCGACAAGCGTGTATTTACCGTCTGGAAAAATACCTTCAGGCTCATCGTACTGGTCCGGCGCCAGCGAGTAATTGACTACCTTGCCCGTCTGGATATCCAGACCCATAACCTCAGTGCGCTGATAGTTATATGCGCTGAAAATCAGCTCCTTCTCATCCGGCGGCCGAAAGTTTTGCGTCTCCAGGTCACATTCGAACGGCAGGTCACGCTTATCTAAAATCTTCTTCTTGTTCGCCAGTTCCGGTTTGCCGTCTTTATAAACTATGTCCGCCATATAGAACGCCCCTCGCTGCGTCCAGGCAATCTTCATATTTTTGCGAGAAACGGCAGGGCCTTCTGAGCACTTTTCACCGAGCGGAACCGGGGGGCCTGAAAGGTCTTTTTTCAACACCCACAATTCCGCATTCCTTTCGCTGCGGCTGGCCTGTGGATCATTAGTATCGAACTGCCGCGCCCCGGATAGCAGAATATCACCGTTGGCAAGATACAGGGCACGGGTATAGCCCTCGTGATAGTAATGGTGCGTCATCGGGCGAATAATACCCGTTTCCAGCTCCACTTCAAACACGTCGCCAAAAGTCCTTTCCATAAACAGAATTCGTTTGCCGTCGTGTGAAAAGTCCGCCCGCTGACCGAAATAAGTCACTCGCTTGATATGAGCAGGCAGCTCATCCAGCGGCGATTTGCCTTCATTACCTGCCGCCCACGCGCAACTATCCACCCAAAAAAGTACAACCAAAAACAAACCCATTACTTTAAATTTTCTGTTCAACATTAATTTGTCTCCTGTCTAAATCAAATCACATCATTTCGTTTGTTATTTCTTTTCTGCGAACATTTTTCGCAGGATGTTTATCAGTGTTTGCGGTTCGAAGTAGTTCTTTTGAAGCCGCAGGTACACCATCTTCGGATTCGGAATTCTAACCTTTCCCGATACCTTTGCAAACAAATCCCTGACCTTATCACTGTGATCGTCATCAAAAGAGAATATCAAATCCTGGCCCGATGCGACAATACTTTTTATATCATACCTGCCCGCCTTGATTCGAAGCTCAGCCAAATCGAGCAGCAGCTTCACCTCATCCGGCACCGGCCCGTAAACATCGTCCAACTCGTTCTTTATCTGCGCCAGATCCTCATCCTCATACGCAACAGCAATCTTACGATAGACATCCAATCGAAGCCTGTTAATAGGGATATAATTTTTCGGTATATATGCGGCAAATCCCAAATCGACGACCCCGGTCGGTATTGTCCGGACAGGCTCGTCTTTCAATCTCCTGACCGCATCGGCCAGTAGCTCGCAGTACATCTGGTAGCCAACCATCTGAATATGTCCGGACTGCGCTGCCCCCAAGATATTTCCCGCTCCGCGAATCTCCAAATCCCGCAGGGCGATTCTAAATCCCGCCCCCAGGTGCGAATATTCCTCAATCGCCTTGAGCCGCTTTGCGGCCAGCGGTGTAATCGGCCGCGAATTCGGCAGCAGCATATAAGCATAAGCCCGGTGCTTGTACCGGCCCACGCGGCCGCGAAGCTGGTGCAGCTCGGCAAGGCCGAATCTGTCCGCATCGTTGATGAGAATCGTATTCGCGTTCGGGATATCCAGACCAGATTCGATAATCGTCGTGCACACAAGCACATCGGTCCGGCCCGTCACGAACTCTATCATCGCCGACTCAAGCTCGCTCTTTGCCATCTGGCCGTGTGCGATGGTAATCTTCGCATCGGGAACAAGCTGCTGAATATCCCATGCCTTTTTCTCAATCGACCTTACCCTGTTATGCAGGAAAAATACCTGTCCCTGCCGGTTCATCTCCCGGAAAATCGCCTTCCTGATAAGCTGCTCGTTGTATGAGGTCACGGATGTCACTATGCTGCGCCTGTCCAGCGGCGGCGTTGCCAGTGAGCTGATGTCACGCAGGCCCAGCAGCGACATGTGCAGCGTCCTCGGTATCGGCGTTGCCGTCATCGTAAGGATGTCAACGTTGACTCGCATCCTCTTGAGCTTTTCCTTATGCTCGACTCCAAACCGTTGCTCCTCGTCGATAATCAAAAGCCCCAGGTCCTTGAAACCGACATCGTTGCTCAGTAGCCGGTGCGTTCCTATCAGGATATCGACCTTGCCGGCTTTCGTTCGGGCGACTATATCTTTTGCCTGTTTCGAGCTTTTGAAGCGGTTCAGGACTTCGATGCAAACGGGAAAATCCGCAAACCGCTCGGTAAAAGTCCTGCCGTGCTGCACGCACAAAACCGTCGTCGGCGTCAGGACAGCGACCTGTTTGCCGGCCTCGACGGCCTTGAACGCCGCACGCATTGCAAGCTCAGTCTTGCCATAACCCACGTCTCCGCACAGCAGCCGGTCCATCACGATAGGCTGCTGCATGTCCGCCTTGATTTGCTCAGCGGCTGTAGTTTGATCCGGCGTCTCCTGGTAGGCAAACAGTTCTTCAAATTCCATCTGCCAGTTCGAATCGGGACCGTACGAAATCCCACCCCCTGACTGGCGTCTGGCTTGGACCTCCAAAAGCTCGACGGCAAGGTCACGCACTGAGCTTGCGACCTTTTCCTTTTGTTTCTGCCATCTTTTCGAACCGACTTTGCTGAGCTTCGGCCGCTTCGGGCTGGTCCCCACGTATTTCTGCACCAGTGCAATATTGCGAACCGAGACCTGGACCTTGGCGTGGTCAGCATATTCGATTGTCAGATACTCATTTACGCCGCCCCGTTCGACAAGCTCAGGGCAAGCTTTTTCCTGTATTGTCTCTATACCCATAAACTTGCCGATGCCGTAGGAAGTGTGTACTACATAGTCACCCTCCTGCAAATCACTGAGCGAATCGACCGGCAAAGTCTGCCTGACAGTTTTGCGGGCCCTCCTGAGCACGTACTGGCCGAACAGTTCGTGGTGGCTTATCACAATCGTTCGCAGCGATTCGACCTCGAAACCCTGGTTGATATAGCCCGGCAGCAGCTTGAACCGACTCGGTATCTGCTTGTTGAGATCTTTTACAATCTCACCGACACGTTTAATCTCCGCCTCTGACTCGCA
The DNA here is from genome assembly GCA_964556885.1 of uncultured Pirellulales bacterium. GTDB lineage: Bacteria > Planctomycetota > Phycisphaerae > Sedimentisphaerales > Anaerobacaceae > CAZKYP01. The sequence continues at coordinate 23,615 of CAZKYP010000030.1, forward strand.
GTAAAGCAGCACTTCTTTACCTTT
>CAZKYP010000031.1:0-19062 GCA_964556885.1 uncultured Pirellulales bacterium
TGTGAATGAGGGGCAGGCCATGGCAGTTGACGCAACCGGACGGACTATTCGAGGCGGGCTGGCTGCCCAGGCAAATCTTTTCCTCCTTCAATTGCCTCCGTCCGGCCGGCCCCTTAGTCCGTCGGGACGTGTGAACCTGGCAGATATCGTGGGCGGAGGCAACGGCCGCGGCACAGGCACTTTGGATCAGGGCATCGACCTGGGGACCGGCCTGGCATTTAAGCATCCCGCCGACGCAGTCAGGCAGCCCCAGCGCAACGAGTTCCGGCCGACGCCCCAGTTCCGTGGGATTGACGGCGTATTCGTCCCCAATGGGGCCTCCGGCCCGGTCGTGATCAGCTCCACCGGATTGACCTTTTTCGAATGTCCTCGGACTCAGGGAAGTTACTATGGTGGTCCGGCCGACAGTGGCAAGTTCTATGGTATCCTGACTAAACAGACCTTTGCAGCCCGGCTTAATGGCATTGGCTATGGCACTTCCAGGCACCCGGCCCTGAATCTCCATCCCAACGCAGGCATTACCTTCGATCTGGACCAGATTCGGCGGGACAATCCGAATGTCCATATTGACCGGTTTACCGCCATGTGCGGCATCCCAAAGGAAATGCCTCACGCCCAAGTGGTCGCGGCCGATGTTTGGGTTCTTCTGGATGGAGTTGTTCGTCTTCACCTGTACTACCCCACAGAGCAGTACGTTGTCGAGAAGGTGGACGTACCTATTCCGGCCTGGACACGATTCCTTACACTGGTTACCACCTGCCCCGGCGACGCGGGCTATTCCTGGATCTTCTTCGGCGATCCTTTCCTGGGGCCGGCCGCTGCCGTCAGTGAAGAAACTAACCCTTGACAAGGCAAGGCTGTACGTTTAAGCTCCAGTGGACTGGCATGTTTTTTGGAATGTTCAGTATAAGCAGGGAACGAACATCATGATTGCCAAGATGAAATCGCCGACGGAACTCGATGATGGACAGGCTATACTCTCGCGGCCAGAATACCCTTGGGAACAGCGAGTGTTCCGGGTGAACGAAGCGCCGGTGGCCCTGGTCACAACTCCTTCATCACCACACCTGACGTCAAAACGGTTGTCCTGGTTTACTATACGCGAAACTAAAAAATATCAGCGGCAACGGTCTGGGCAACCCCGAACGTCATACCCGTGCCCAGGTGTTGAATTGGAAAAAGGACGGCGCGCCGGACTTCGGTGTGTTTGTGGCCGACAGCCCATACACTATCAATTAATAATGGAGACTAAAAAGTATGAAATTAAGACAGTTGACTGCAATTATCTTTTTGGCATTGACTATTTCAATTCATGCGCAAGATGCTAAGATTACGGTAGATGTATCACAGCCCGGCCATGTAATTTCACCGACCTTGTGGGGGATTTTTTTCGAGGATATCAACTTGTCCGCCGATGGCGGGATTTATCCGGAACTGGTACGCAACCGCTCGTTCGAGGATGCGGATAAGCCGGAGAACTGGAAATTTTCCGCAGTTGGCAGTCGGTCCGAAGCGGTAATCAGCACAGCGGATGTGCATGCACAGCCGGTGCCATTGAACCCATTCAACCGCAAGTCGCTCCGTGTGAAAGTGGACGGCGCATTTTCGCTGCAGAACGAAGGTTACTGGGGCATGAATATCGTCAAAGGTGACGGGTATCTGTTTCGCATTGCGACGCGCGGCGACAAATTTGATGGCAAGCTCACAATCAAAGTGTTGAGCAGTAACGAAAAGGTATTAGCAACCGGAGAAATTTCCGGTTTCGGTAACTCCTGGCAATATCACACATTGGATCTGACTGCGATCGGGAGTGACCCAAAGGGAAAACTGGAAATCTCTGGGAGCGGCCAGGGCACGTTGTATCTGGACATGGTTTCCCTGATGCCCAAGAAGACCTGGAAAAACCATGGTTTGCGTGTGGATCTCGCCGAGTCGCTTGCCGCGTTGCAACCAAATTTCCTTCGTTTTCCGGGCGGCTGCTGGGTGGAAGGCGATGATTTTGCGCACATGCTTCACTGGAAAAACACGATCGGCAACATTGATACGCGTACCCCGCTTTGGAATATCTGGGGTTATAACGCCACGCATGGCCTGGGGTATTTCGAATATCTTCAGTTTGCAGAAGACCTGGGTGCCGAGCCGTTGTTCTGTATCAATATCGGCATGTCGCACAAGGAAACGGTCCCCATGGACCGCATGGCGCAGTGGGTTCAGGATGCTTTGGATGCGATTGAATTCGCCAACGGCCCTGTCGATTCCGTATGGGGATCAATGCGTGCCGCCGCTGGCCATCCCTCGCCGTTCAATCTGCGCTACTTGGAGATTGGCAACGAAAATGGCGGTTTTCCGGGCTATGTTGACCGCTGGAAACTTTTTTACAAGCCCATCAAGGCAAAATACCCGTATATCAAGTTTGTTGCCAACGGATGGGCCGATTATGGCGACTGTCCGCCTGACATCGTTGACGATCACTACTACAGTTCGCCGGAGTGGTTCATGCGTCATGTCAATCAATACGACAAAACCGACCGAAATGGTCCGAAGGTTTTCGTTGGCGAATTTGCCGTTACTCAAAAATGCGGTCAAGGTAACTTGCGTGGCGCGATTGGAGAGGCGGCATTTATGACCGGCCTGGAACGCAATTCGGATGTGGTTTGCATGGCCAGTTATGCGCCACTACTGGTGAATCTGAATCATAGAGCGTGGAATCCCGACCTGATCAATTTCGACAGCTCGAAATGGTATGGTCTGCCGAGTTATTATGTCCAGCAAATGTTCGCCCAAAATCAGGGTGATCAATATCTGCCAACCGATGTACAATCACCCGTTGTGATACCTTCCATTACCGGCGGCAAGATAGGCCTGGCTACTTGGAATACCGCGGCGGAGTTTAAGGACATCCAGGTCACCGCGCCGGATGAAAAGGTGTTGTTCAAGGCTGATTTTTCCAAAGGGACAGAGGGCTGGACCCTGCTTGGCGGAGGCAATTGGACGGTTCAGGACGGTGTGCTGCGGCAGACGGCGGAAAAAACTTTCGTTCGTGCATTGGCCGGTGACAAGTCCTGGACCGATTATACGCTTACACTCAAAGCCCGGAAGATTTCCGGAGCGGAAGGTTTTCAGATTATGTTTCGGGTTGCCAATGACGATGACCGCAGATGGTGGAATATCGGCGGCTGGAACAATACCCAGGATGCCATTGAGGTCGACAGCGCCATCGATGGCAAGCCCGGTCATGTTGAAGTCGATCGCTGGTACGATATCAAGCTGACAGTCGAGGGCAAACGCGTAAAATGCTGGCTCGACGGTCAACTGGTTCATGACATCGATTATATATCCAACGACCAATATAGCTTTATTTACGCCACATCCGCCGTTGACAAAAAGACCGGCGACATCATTATCAAGGTGGTGAACACGGCGGCCGAACCTGTCGATACGGAACTGAACCTGGTTAAGGCAAATCTCACCGGCAAGGGCACGGCTACGGTATTAACCTCGGAAAAACCCGAAGATGAGAATTCATTGGCCGAGCCGACCAGGGTTTCGCCCAAGTCTGAAGCAATCAGCTTCACCGGCACCAAGCTTAAACGTGCTTTCCCGGGAAATTCCTTTACTGTGTTAAAACTGCAAACCAGCAAATGAATCTGGAGGTGATTTTTGGACTAATTCGTTTGTTGTAATGTCGAAAGGCATTACAACGGATTGAACAGCTATTTTATCTTGCAAGTGAAATCCAAGAGCCAAAAGATCGTGGCGAACCTCAATTTGTCATGACTATATTGCTTTGATTACGCACAATTGTTATTATGGATGTTCAGTGAAAAAAACATTGTTTTATATAGTATTGTTTTTATCGACAATATTTCAGGTGCAATCGTCGTATGCTGTATCCGATGGATGGCGTGAAACCATCAACTTCAACAGCGAGTGGACATTCCATCTCGGCGAAGACATCCAATCCTCATTCCTCAGCATCGACACAGCCGGTGGCTTCCTATGTGTGACCCTGGGTGTGTTCGCACATTATTGAACTCTGTTCAGCGTTATGAAAGGACAATACATGATGACATCAATAAGACGATATTGTGGTAACTGGCGGCAAGCGGGGTACTTGTTGGCGGCAGTCTGCGTGCTGATGCAGGTGGTCGGTGCACAGGGTCAGGTGGTCGTGCCGGGCGCCGGCCCGACTGTGGATCGCAAGTGGGTGGACGCATGGGCGGTCAGTTACCTGCCTACAACGGTCAACGGAACGCTGCAGGCCGTGCCGACGTTCCACAATCAGACATTGCGTCTGAACATGTTCGTCAAACTCGGGGGCACGGCACTGCGGGTGAAGCTGACCAATCGCTTCTCGACGCAGCCGCTGGTGATCGGCGGCGCGCACGTGGCGTTGCGACGCTCGGCGTCCGGGCCGGACATCGCAGCGGAGACGGACCATGTGTTGACATTTGACGGTGCCGGGACACTGAAGCTGGAGGCGGGCGATGAGGCCTGGAGCGACCCGGTGGACTTGGTGGTCAAGCAATACGAGGACGTGACGGTCAGTCTGTTCTTGCCGGAATCGACGACGCCCGAGGCGTTTCACCCCACCGGTCTGAAGACACAATACGTGGCGGCGGGGGATCACTGCGGCGATGCGACGCTTCCGTCCGCCGGCGTGGATTCGCGCAACACGATGTATTTCTTTGTGTCGGATGTGCAGGTATTGGCCCCGGCGAAATCGAGGGTGATTGTGACACTGGGAGATTCGATCACGGACGGCGCGACGGCTGCCGTCAACGCCAACGCCGCGTGGCCGGATGTGCTCTCCAAGCGTCTGCCGGCATTACAGGACGGCACGCCGGTCAGCGTGATCAACATGGGCATCGGCTCCAATCGCCTGGTGTCGGCGGATGCAGCGGGCCCGACGGGTCTCAAGCGTCTGGAAGAGGACGTGCTTTCCAGACCGAACGTATCGCATTTGATTGTGCTGGAAGGCATCAACGACATCAGCTACGAGCAGACACCGGCGAAAGAACTCATCGCCGCCTATGAGCAGATTATCGACAAAGCCCACGCCAAGGGCATCAAGGTCATTGGCGTAACGTTGCTGCCAATCCAGAACTCTCGCAAGGACACGCCCGCCAACGAAGCCACGCGGCAAGCCGTGAACAAGTGGATTCGGGAAGCCAATCGGTTCGACGCAGTGCTGGAGTTTGAGAAAGTCGTCCAGGACCCGCAGAACCCCTTGCGCATCCGCCAGGATCTGACCACGGATTACGTGCATCCCAACACGGAAGGCTACCGTTTGATGGGTGAATCGATCGGTCTCGATCTGTTCGAGTAGGTCGGTCCGAGTTATCAAAGGTCGTGTGATTCAAAGGAGATGACTTATGAGGATTCGTTTGTGGTGTGTGACGATGCTGCTGACAGTCCTGACTCTGGCCGGTTGTGAGCATGCATCTGTTCCCGGCGGCTCAGGCAAAGCGGCCAAACTGACTCCAACCGATCTGTCCACCATCCGGGGCGCCAACTACCGGGGCGCCGCTGCCGCAGACACGACGGACTATTGGCGTCACTACAGTGCCGAGGAGACGGAGCGTGATTTAGTTTACGCCGACCGTTTGAAGCTGAATCAACTCCGCGTCTTCGTGAATGAGGCCTCATGGCAGGCGGACAAGGCGGCCTTCCGCAGGCACCTCGTGGACCTGGCTCGGGCGTGCTACCGGCACCGCATCGGCCTGGTGATCACCATCGGCCAGACCCAGGCCTTTATCAACGAGGACCGCACGATCGATCGTGATCGCATTCGCCGCTTTGTCAAGGCGCTGGTGACTGCTCTCGGCCGTGAACCTGCCCTGGCCTTTTGGGACGCCTCCAACGAACCCGATTACAATGCTCCCGGTGCGCCTCACGATCAGGAACAAAAGCGTCTGGAGATCGCACGCTTGATCACCGGCATGCTGCATGAATTCGACAAGCAAACGCCGGTGACCATCGGCATGGCCTACGAGCATACCATGGAAACCCTGGCCGATGCCGTGGATGTGCTGTCGTTCCATGACTATCTTTCGACCCGCGCAGCCATCGCAGACGACATCGCCCGCGCCAAGGCGTTTTCGACGAAGGTGGGTAAGCCGGTTATGAACACGGAGATCGGCTGTATCGCACGCGCCAATCCGTACGACGTAACGCTCGAAGAACACATGAAAGCGAATGTGGGCTGGTATATCTGGGAACTGATGATCACCCAGCGATGGGGCAATGTTCACGGTGTCTTCTACCCGGATGGCACCGTGCGAGATCCATCGATTCCAGCCGCCATGTTCGGCTTGTTCCGAAACCGCTCGGACAACGCGATTCCGGAAAACGTCAACCGGGAGGGTTGGGTCAATACCGACATCGCGGCCGCCCAGGCGTGGCTGGACAATCCTGCCGGCGATTGGAAGGACGGACTCGATGCAGCCGAGAAACTCGCCAACCTGCTCGAGGCCGCGCAATTGATCGCCATGCGCGAACTGCCTACGCGCACGATCGAGCTGTTGCGACAAGGCGCGCCCAACCCGATTGCCTTGCGCGAGCAGATTACCCGGTACATCGACCTGCTGCAACCCCATGAACGCGACGGCGCCTCCGCCACCACCGGCGTCCGGCCTGACGCCATGCCTGAAGTCCCGGCATTGATTGAGGTGTATCCCCTCCCGCGTCGCGAAGGCTCACGCACGCCGGTCGATACGTCCACCATCCGCGGCGCCAATTACTGCTATGCCGAATACGGCGGTCACCCCGGCATGTGGAATAACTATTCACCGGCCATCACCGAGCGAGACCTGACCTACGCCCAGCGTCTGGGGATCAACCAGATTCGCTGTTTTATCACCTACCAGGCCTATCAGAACGATCCCGAGCAGTATCGCCGGAACCTTCTACACTTGGTACGTGCTGCAGACGAGCGGGGCATCGGCGTCATGCCGGTCGTTGGATACGACAGGCAGATGCGGGCCGAGGGGTATCCTGGCGCCGAGGCATGGGCTAAGTTCCTCGTGGACACCTTGGGCAAAGAGCCGGGCCTGGCGTTCTGGGATGTGTGCAACGAACCGGACTACCCGTCCAGGCCGGAAAGCCTCGTCACCCGCCGCGTCGCCTTTGCGCGGCACATGGCGAGCGTGTTCCGCCGGCTCGACGGCAAGACGCCCGTGACCATTGGCTTTGCCTACGAATACACCATGGAACAGTGCATCGACGATGTCGATGTGCTGGTGTTCCACGACTATCAGCAGACGCGGGAGGCGGTGCGCACCGACATCGAGAAGGCTAAACTGGCGGCCGCCAAGGCGCACAAGCAGGTCATCAATGACGAGATGGGTTGCGTTTGCCGTGCCAATCCGTATGACATGACCATACAGGAACATACGGACGCACACATCGGCTATTACCTGTGGGAACTCATGATCGTGTGGGACGGGACCCGAGGCTGGGGGAATGTCCACGGCATCTTTTATCCAGACGGTACGATCCGCGATCCCTCCATTCCCATGGCCGTCATGGGCATCTTCCGCAACCGAGGCCAGGACGTCGTGCTCGAACAACCCGACCGCGAAGGCCGCGTCACACGCACGATCAGGGAGGCCCGCGATTGGCTGGCCGACCTGAACGGCGACTGGAACACAGGCCTCGATATCGCGGAAGTGGCCGCCCATCTTATCGAGTCCGCGCAACTCGCGCCTCTGCATGAACTGCCCACTCGCCAGGTCGAGATCCTGTGTCGCGCACAGGAAAATCGCCAGATGCTCAGGACGCTTCTGGAGAAAGACATTGCTGCGCTTCAACCCTATGCACGATGAGAGGACTATACGAAGAAGCACGTGTTTCTTTGTACGTTGCCCTCCAAACCATCATGGCAAAACGGGATAGGCCCCTGGGAGGAGGTCTTCCTGCTTGGACCAGCCGAGCAGTTCCTGTATCTCGACGGGTGTGGGAACAGCGGAAGTCGATCTCAGGTCCCGGATCAATTCGTAGCGGCCTAGATACGGTCCCTTGAAAACGGAACCGAGGTCCAGGTTCAGGATGCGGCCGTGGGCCTCGAACTCCGGGTGGAGCTTTTGCAGGTCCGCCAAGGTCGCAAGCTCGGTCACGCAGTTCTCGTCTGCCACCGGGCTCCAGACGAGCAGGGCACTTGCCCCGGCATCACCGTTGCGGACGTAGACGTTGCCGTCGAGCCGGGTGACCTGTGGCCGGGTCAGCGTGCCGCACAAGGACCGCATCTGGTCGAAACGCAAAAGGGGCTTGGCAAAGTGCTCGTCGGCGGCCAACAGGTTACCGACGAAGACGTGTCCTTCTCGCTGGTTCACGTCCGGCCCGGTGGCGGCATGCCAGCCGAAATGGTCGCCTGTCGCGCTTCGGTTCGTACGCTCAAAAGAGACGACGCTGTTGACCAGCGTGTTTTGCCAGACACGGACGTTCGAGCTGTTGAGTATGCGAATGCCCATGTCGCAGTCCACAAAGACGTTGCCCGCGCAGATTGCCCCCTTGGATATCTCGAAGAAGAAGCCGAAGAGGCAGTCCTGGACCCAGTTGTTGATGAATACACCGTCTCGGTTTCCAACGTCATACCAGATGCCGTTCGAGTTCGGGTTGTCTATCACCAGGTTATCGCGGCAAGTGACGCGGTGAGATTGGTTGAAGATCTTGACCGCGGCCGGGTAATAGCCCGTAAGCTCCTCGATGTTGTTGCGGCGGAAGATGTTCCGCTCGAGCAGCACGTCGGCCGAGCCGATCACGTATACGCCCTCGGTGCTCGTGTCGCTGAACAGACAGTGGCGGATCGTGAGCCCATCACCGCGGAAGTAGCCGGCCACACGTGAGCAGAAGGTGATCGTCACGTTCTCGAGCGTCGTGCCCATAACCTCCTTGCCGTAGGTGGCGGGGTCAGCAGGACCGATTGGCTCGTCGGTCGGCTCCTCAGTTGGGCCGAAGCTTCGCTTGCCCTCGATCTCAATAGCACGCCACGCATACTGGGTGAAGGTGATCCCGCGGATTACCGGCCCCTTATGGTCGTTTGTCTTGCCGTGGACGGGAGTGGTCGTGCGCACGATGGCGCTGTCGAAGGCGGTGATCTCGACGAGCCGGTTCGTGGGATCGACCCCGATGTAGACCTGGCCCTTCTCGTAGTCGATGAAGTACGAGTGCGGGTCGAGTTCGCCCTCCCAGCCTGCGGACCTCAGCATCTCGCCGTCGATGAAGACCATGTCGTTGTTAAAGCGGTGCAGCGGCGTGCGCATGCCCTCGCGTTCGCGTCGCCACCAGCCGAGCGGGGCCGCCGGGAAGAGCGTCTCCCATGATGTCCGCCAGACGTTGTTGCGTAGGGCCTGCCACTCGGTTGCCACGCGGGTACCCTTGAGCACGGGATGTTCATCCGCGTAGGGCTGCAGGGTGATCCCCTGGTTCAGCCTCAGGCCGCCGGTGCGGTAGGTGCCGCCACGGAGCACGATCACGTCGCCGGTTACCACCCGCGGGATGGCTGCCTCCAATGTGGTGGGCCGGTCCAGGGCCGTTCCTGGAGCATCCGCCTTACCGTCAGGTGCCACGTAGCAGACGTGAGCGGCCTTAGGGAGATCATAGGTCTGCCGGATCGGGCCATAAGGACCGCCCGATGGCTGGGCCTGTACGGGCAAAGATCCCAGGAGAAGGGCAACGAGAATAAAACCAACCCAGGAGGACGCAAGACGTTGTGACAGAAGAAAGCTCATTTCGGTTCCTTTCGAATCCAATGAATAGGACTGTATGTCTTCAGTAAAAACGAGACAAATTTACCTTTAATAAGACACAGTTTCAACACCTGTTAATTTGATTCTAATATTTATATTTCTTTCTTTCAACAATTTCTGTAAAGGAGTTTTATTTTTAGCTTCTATATATTCAGAGTGCTTGTATAATAAAGTTTAAATAATGATAGATTGTAGCGTTAAGTATCTAATATAATAAATATCAGTTAAAAGGAGTATAGGATGAAGCACATATTCCTTTCCAGCCTGTTCACTTCATTGGGATTGCCGGGTTTGATTTTTAATTATCTCATGTGCGGCACACTCGCCCTCCGGTGTCAGGTGACGCACCCATGAACTCGCCTATTCCACAACCTCCAGCCACCGGCGACCGCCTTAAGACGCGCGAATACGTCAGTTACGCCCTGGGTGACACGGCCTCGAATTTCTTTTTTCAGACCTTCAACATTTTCCTCACCTACTACTACGTGGACGTCTGGGGTATCCCGGCCACAGCGCTGTTGTGGATGTATCCCATCATTCGCCTCTTCGACGCCTTTAACGATCCGCTCATGGGCTTGATTGCCGACCGCACGAAGACCCGCTGGGGCAAATTTCGTCCGTATCTCCTCTGGGGTGCGATCCCTTACGGCATCTGCGGTTATCTGATGTTCGCCGGCCCGAACTTAGGCTCGACCGGTAAGCTCGTTTATGCTTACATCACCTATGCGTTGATGTTGATAAGCTACACGATTATCAACGTGCCCTACTCGTCACTGCTGGGTGTGATCAGCCCGTCGTCTCGCACGCGCACCGTGGCATCAAGCTTTCGCTTTGTCGGTGCTTTTACCGGCGGTTTTCTGATATCGCTCTTCGTCCGTCCTCTCGTGAAGTATCTCGGTGTCGACAACGAAATGCGCGGCTTCCAATGGACCATGGCGATTTTCGCGGTCGTATCGGTAATCATGTTCTGGATTACGTTTGCAATGACTAAAGAACGCGTGAAGCCGCCACGCGGGCAAAAGACCAACGTTATCGCTGAGCTGTGTGAACTGATTCGCAACTGGCCCTGGGTCATGCTGCTGATCGCGTCTATCTTCTCCACGACGTTCATTGCGTTGCGCTCGGGCAGTACAGTTTTTTATTTCAAGTACGTCGTGGGCGACGACAACACTCCTATTTTCCTTGGGCTCGACCGCACTACAATCTTCCTTTCCACGGGCATGCTGTCACAGATTGCCGGTACAGTTTTGTTGAGCTTCATCGCTCGGCGGTTGGACAAGAAATACGCCGCGGCCGGCCTTTGCGCAGTCACAGGCATGTGCTTTCTGATATTCTACTTCCTGCCGAAGGACCAGTTCGCCCTGCTTGTCGCGGTCAATGCGATCGGTTACCTGTGCATGGGACCGACCTCGGCGCTCACCTGGGCGTTGTATGGTGACGTTGCCGATTACGGCGAATGGAAATTCGGACGTCGATCCACCGGGCTGGTTTTTTCGGCCTCATTGTTTTCAATCAAAACCGGAATCATGGTCGGCGGTTTCCTGCTGCCGCTGTTCCTGGCTTACTTCGGCTATGTGAAAGACGCTTATCAAACTCCCAAGGCGATGCTCGGTATCACGCTCGCCTTCTCAATCGTGCCCGGAGTTATTGCGTTGTTCAAAGCTTGTGCGCTTTTGATTTATCCGCTCAACCAAAAACGCGTGGATAAAATCGAACAAGAACTGGCCGCCCGCCGTGTTGGCGAATCTACCGAAAAGGAGCCGGAATGACCATACGGAATCCCATCCTTCCCGGTTTTAATCCCGACCCGTCCATCGTTCGCGTTGGCGATGATTACTACATTGCCACCTCGACCTTCGAGTGGTTCCCCGGTGTGCAGATTCATCACTCGCGTGATCTCGTCCACTGGCGATTGCTCACGCGTCCGCTCAATCGTGCCAGCCAGCTCAACATGCTGGGCGACCCCGATTCCTGCGGCATCTGGGCGCCGTGCCTGAGTTACGCGGATGGCTTGTTCTGGCTGATTTATACAGACGTGAAGCGCTATGGCCGCACGACCGTCGGCGGCGCAAGCGGCGCTTCGCTGCGCGATTTTCACAATTATCTCGTCACCAGCCCACACATTGACGGCGATTGGTCCGATCCCGTCTATCTCAACAGCAGCGGCTTCGATCCTTCTCTGTTCCACGACGAGGATGGCCGCAAATACGTCCTGAACATGCTGTGGGACCATCGGCCCGGAAACAATCGTTTCGCGGGCATCGTCCTGCAGGAATATTCAGCCAAGCAGCGCAAGCTGGTTGGAGAACGGCAAAATATTTTCAAAGGCACGCCGCTCGGCTTTACCGAAGCGCCGCACCTCTACAAACGCAACGGCTGGTATTATATGCTCACTGCAGAAGGCGGCACGGGCTGGGGACACGCGGTGACGATGGCTCGCTCGCGAAAACTCACCGGGCCGTACGAACTGCATCCCGACACGTACATTCTCAGCGCACGCCATCGCCCGGACGTGGAATTGCAGCGCGCCGGTCATGCAGATTTCGTCGAAACGCAAACCGGCGAGACTTACATGGTCTATCTCTGTGGCAGGCCATTGCGCAATCGCGGCCGCTGTACGCTTGGTCGGGAAACGGCGATTCAGAAAATGATTTGGGGAAAGGACGGCTGGCTGCGCACGTTGGACGAACAGGGAATTCCAACACTCGAAACGCCCGCGCCCGGGTTACCTGAGCACAAATTTCCGCCGCAGCCGACTCGCGAAGACTTCAACACATCGCAACTGCCAATTGACTTCCAATGGCTGCGCACACCGTGGCCCGAAGAAATTTTCAGCCTCACCGCGCGTCCCGGGTTCCTGCGGCTCTTTGGTCGCGAGACGATCGGAAGCTTGTTCAGGCAATCACTCGTGGCCCGGCGTCAGCAGGCGCATTGCATCAGCGCGGCGACGGTCGTTGAGTTCGAGCCGGAACATTTTCAGCAGAGCGCGGGACTCGTCTGTTATTACAACAGCGCGAAGTTTCATTACTTCTTTATCTCGTGTGACGAAACGCTCGGCAAACATCTGCGCGTGATGTCTTGCTTGCCCGACTCACCACAGACGGACGCCTTAACGCCGCCCATTGCCATCCCAGTCGGCAGGCCTGTGCATTTGCGTGTCGAAATTGATTACGAGCGGCTGCTTTTCGCCTATCGCGTCGAAGGCGTGGACAGCGACTGGCACCGGCTGCCGCAGCAGTTCGATGCGAGTATCCTCTCCGACGAAGCCACCGCTCCCGGCCAGCCGAATTTCACAGGCGCATTCATCGGCATGGCGTGTCAGGACTTGGCCGGCACTTTGAGCCCTGCGGACTTTGATTGTTTTGAGTACCGCCAGAGAAGCTATCTCGCAAATCCGTTTACCGCTTAGTGAATCTGAAGTTATTCGTATGTTAGATTGCTCGAAATTCGTTCACCAGATATGTTAAGGAGAACCGAACTATGAATCTCATTCATCATTCCCAGTTATTTTTCACCAATAAACGCTGTCCCTTTATCTTCATCAGACATATGATAATTGTACCTATTGGGGCTTTGAAATTCTGTTTCCTGATAGCAGTGATTGTCTCGATGGTTTTGCCCGCATTCGCCCTTGACGGCCAGATCCGAATTCATGACCCCTCCACAATCATGCTATGCAATGGCAAATACTACACATACGGTACAGGCGGTACCCCATTGGTCTCTGACGACGGCTGGACCTGGCGTACCGGGACCAGGGCCTCGCGCAGCGGAGCGGCACCAGATGTTATCCATATCGGTGATCGCTACTACATGTATATTTCCGGCGTCACCATGATATGGAGCAAAAGCCTTGACCCGAATTCCCCTGACTACGAGTGGCAGGACGGCGGCACGATCGTCGGCAAAGAAGGGCCGGACGACTTCATGAATCCAATTGATCCGGGAACCTTTCTGGATCCTACCGACGGGAAGCTGTGGATGACCTACGGCTCCTACTTCGGCTACATCCGGGTTGTCGAACTCGACCCCAAGACAGGTAAGCGCGTCGACCCTAACGATAAACCTGTAAACATCGCAATCAACTGCGAAGCAACGACTATGATTTATCACGACGGCTGGTATTATTTGTTGGCTACCCACGGCAGTTGCTGTCGTAGTGCCGATTCCGGCTACAATATTCGCGTGGGTCGCTCTAAGAACGTAACAGGCCCCTTCATTGACAATATGGGCATCGATATGATGCAGGGCGGCGGCAAACTGGTCATCGGCTCCGGTGGCCGTGTCATCGGCCCCGGCCATTTTGGCCTCATGGATTTGGGAGACGGCGTACAGAAGTTCTCGATGCACTGGGAAGCAGACCTCGACAGGGGCGGCGCCAGTGTAGTTGATATCCGTCCGGTGCTGTGGAAGGACGGCTGGCCTGTCGCCGGCGAAAACTTCAAGGAAGGCACGTACGAAATCGAGTCGGTCCGCACCGGCACGGCACTCGAGCTGGCCGTGGAGGGTGTGCCGGTCGGCGGCAGACGCCGCAGGGGAGCACGAAGTAGTTTTCAAGGTGGTGCCGGCACCGTCGGGGCTCGTGGAGGAGCTGGTGGCACTGTCGGGGCTCAAGGGGGAGCACGCGGCGGCGTGGGTGGTGGTGGCATGTTCGGTGGAACCGGAGGCGTGATTCCGGATCAGGATGTTGCCGAGGTCTCGGTAAACTGGCCCGACGGCAATATAGACATCCGCATGTCCAACTATATGTGCCAGGCTCAGCAGAAGTGGGCGGTTACGCCCGTTGCCGACGCCGGTGGCTACCCCGGCTCACCATATTTCAAGATCACCATAGCAGGTACCGACCGAACACTTGCAGTTGGCGAGGACGGCGAACTGGTCGCCCTCCCTGCCTTTACCGGCGGGTATGAACAGCTCTGGCGTCTCGACCAGCTCGCCGACGGTACCTGGCGCATTATGCCCAAGTTCGCTTCGATTGCCAATGAATCGCTTACTCTTTCGGCCATCGGCAGTAGTTTTGCGACACTGGCCAAGTTTGATCCCGACAGTGACAAACAACGATGGTTCTTTAAGACGCCCTGACAACAAATCGAATATCTGGAATTAATAATCAGAAATCGAAAATTTAGCAAAGGAACTCTTATGATTACGCTCCGCAACATTCTCATGTCGGCACTCGCCGTCTTGGCCACCACGGTTTTTTTGGCGATTGCCGCTACAGCCGGTTGTGCTGCTCGCGGCCCTGTACCCTGCCTCACGCATCTCGCTTCCGCCGAAAAGGCTCCTGATGCCGACGGCTTTATACAACAATGGCTCATCCTCGATCCGATCACCACCAACGGAGACACCCAGAACGCCGTCCAGGCGGCGGTCAAGACGGAGCATTTTCCCAATGAGCTCACTGTGATACCACACGACGGTGACAAGGTGACCGTTGACGGCACAGAACTCACATGGCATGCCGTCGACACGAACGAATACAACGTCAACCTTTATTACTTTGCCTCCGCTTTCGGCAAGAATGCCAACAACGCCCTGTTCTGGGCCGTGGCGATCGTCAACTGCCCGCAGGAGATGCCCGGCGTGCGTCTGGCTATCGGCTCCAACTCGGCCTCCGTCTGGTGGGTCAACGGCAAGGAGGTCATCGGCATCTATGGGGACCGCCAGACCGTCGTCGACGACGGCGTCTCAAAACGCGTCACGCTCAAGAAGGGCTCAAACGTTATACGCGGTGCCATTGTCAACCGCAGCGGAGCCGCCGACTTCTGCGCGCGGTTCCTCGACGCGAATGACCAACCTCTGAAGGGATTCACCGTGAGCGCTGGTGACGCGAAGCAACCCTGACGGATAAGGATTCGCCGCGCGATGCACAACCGTATTTTTATGATTGACTTCTCAGGTGCAATATCGGCGTCAGCCCGGTGGGAATGGCGGTTGTACGGATCGACATAATCGATATTTGAAACCATCGGACGATGGTGCGTCTGCCTCACTCGCCAGACACGGAAGCCAGGTACACAACAGTCTATCTGGAAGGGATTGCGATAGGTTTAACTCCAGAAAAGTTAATGCAAAATGAATAAAAAATAGTGAACATTTTGCAGCTTTTCGATATGTAAATTTTCTATCTGCAATAACTTGCAATGAAAATTCGAGCCATTATTTCCTTCCTTGCATTTAATGTTTTATTGTGTCAATTTTACAACACCTGCCGACAGCGGCGGCATTGTGAATTTAACGGTCCGGTCTTCCACAGTAGCGGTGACGGAGACGACCTTGATGTGGTCGGGCTCATCGAGGGAATTCTTCACAGTTTCACCGCCCGGGGCGACCAGTTGCATCGTTGCGGTCTTGAGGATCAGGTCGCCATCGAGTCGGATCGAGGCTTCAACCGCAGTGCTGGTGGGATTGACCGCCTTCAGGAACACGGTCTGCTTGTCGGCGGAACGCGTGGCCACGAAATTGAGGGGACGATCCGGCCCATCCACCGCGAGGAGATTGGGGGCAAATGAATCGCGCCAGAGCTTCATCACGACGTAATTGCTGCCGGGGAACCAGGTCTTCTGGTCGAAGTTGATTAGGGCATTGTCCCACGAGGTCGTTACACCTTGCTTGCGCATGAACAGGGCGGGACAGGACATTGTGACTATATCGCCCTGGCGCTCAAAGGCGTTGAGAATACCGCCGGCATAGAGGCCGACGCGCCAGTCGTTACCCCAACTCTTCTCGGTGAGGTTCCATTCGGATACATAGATTTTCATATCGGGATTAACGGATTTCCGGATGATCTCGCCGCGTCCCTTGAGGAACTGCTCGTATTTGTAGGGATCCTCGACAAAATCGGCCGTAAAGTATATGCCGTTGTAATAATGCGGTGACAGAATGTCGAATAGCTTGCCCGCCTCTTCGATGATACGCGGGTCCCAGTTGCGGTTGGCCTCCTGGTTGCCCTCGCCGGGGCCGGTGTCGTAACCGTAGCTGCCGGCAACGGAGAGTTTGAGGTTGGGGTATTTGGCCCGGATGGCCGGGCAGAACTGGTTGACGATATCCAGGTACTTGGAATAATCCATCATAAGCCAGGGTTCATTGTCGATCTCGAGGGTTTTGAGTTGATACGGCGCAGGATGCCCGTTGGCCGCTCGCATTTTGCCGTACTCGGTAGTCTCGTCGCCCATGCAGTATTCCAGCCAGTTAAGGGCGTCGTCGACGCCGCGGGAGGTATTCAATACGAGGATGGGCTCGGCCTTGACCTTCTCGCAGAACTGGATGAATTCATCGGTTCCGAACTGATAGGTGTCGCGGTCGCTCCACTGCTCGATGGGATGGGGCAGGCGTTTTTCACGGGGACCGATGCCGTTCTGCCAGATGTATCGGTTGGCGAATCCGCCACCGGGCCAGCGAATGGAGGCGGGCTGGAGGTCGGCGACGGCTTTAAACAGGTCGGGACGATACCCACCGGTGGCCAGGGCAGAGGCGGAGAAGAGGGAGATTTGGTCGATGTTGACCGGCCCCGAGGGCGACGAGCCGATCGTCAATGTGGAGGCGTCTATAGTGCGTGGTGCAGTGAACTCGACGGTGAACTTCTGCCACTGGGCCGTCAGTTCCGTGAAGGTTTTGGTGAAGGCCGGCGCGTCACCCTCGTGAAATGTCACTATGACGCTGCCGCCGCCGCGTGCGTAGAGCGAGAGTGTGTACGTCTCGCCTTGCTTGAGGGCGATATTCCCTTGGCGGATGCCCGGCCCGGCTGCCGAATCGACGCCGACCTTGGCCGCAATGCGCACCGAGACGTCCGCGTTGAAGGGATTGTCCCGGTCCACGGAGACCTCGTTGGCATCGCCGACGAAATCCCAGTTCAGCGGTGTCGTGGTCGGAGCGGCGTCCCGACCACGCATGCCCCGTCTCGGCCTGGGCGGACGCAGTTCCAGGGTACCGTTGAGAATCTGGTCTCCCCAGAGTCCGCCATGAACTGAATTGAAAATATGCTCGAGGAATTGACCGTAGATCCCGACACTGACGGTCTTGGTGGTTTGATCGGTGTGAACAGTAAGCGATTGTTGGGTCCCGGTGGAAGAGGTGCCGAGCCCGGCTACAGCAAGTATGAACGCTACAGAAATATTCATCTGAGTAATGCCTCCAAAAAAAGGTTCATTTTTTAACTACACTATAGAGTAATATACCATTTTTCTTTCATATTTTTATCTCATCATTAGAATGGTTATCATGCTATACTTTATAGGCAAAACGAATATACTGCAAGATTTATTTCATTCATACTCAGGCGTCTTGCCATTTGACATATAATTAGGTTTGCCGCAGCGAAGAAGGCTTATCAGGCTCTATTGCAGGAACTTTTTGCCCGGCACAGACGGGTTTTTAAGAAAACCGTTAAGATTTGATGATATTGATTCTATTAAAGTTTTGTGCTTTATCGTAATATACATCATATACATCCTTGTTTAAGACAGCTTTAATATTAATTAAATTCTTTAAGGAGATTTTAAAATGAGACAAACATTATTATTTATTTTACTGATGGTCATGTCAGTTAGTGGAATCTGTTTAGCCCAAACGGCTCAGGTTTCAAACGATTCTAATGCTGCTGTTGCAGCACATCCTTCACCTTACAATCTCTATGGAGCTCAGTATCCGCGTATTGAAGCCGATTCGCGAGTTACCTTCCGCTTAAACGCTCCCGATGCGCAGAAGGTGCAGGTTTCCATCGCCAACGTTGCACATGATATGGTCAAAGGCGACGACGGCGTGTGGAGCTACACCAGTGAACCGCAGGATGCAGGTTATCACAACTACTGGATGATTGTTGATGGCGCTATCGTGCTGGATCCGGCTACCGACGCATTCATCGGCTATAGCCATATGTGCAATGGCTTTGAAATCCCCGATCCGGAGGGCGGTTTTTATGAGTTAAAAGATGTACCGCATGGCAACGTGCTGATCAAGAATTATTTTTCTAAGACGACCAATTCCTGGCGTCACATCTTCATTTATACGCCTCCGGGATATGAGACCAACACCTCAACCCGTTACCCGGTGCTTTATCTTCAGCACGGCGGCGGCGAGGATGAACGAGTGTGGATTGAAATGGGACGGACCAATGTAATACTCGACAATCTGATCGCCGAAGGGAAAGCCAAACCATTTATAGTTGTTATGGAAACCAGTGCGGCTTATAAACCGGGCGAAGCTCCACCTCAGCCGCGTCAGCCGAGACCCGCCGGAGGAAGACAGGGAGCCCAGGGCGGACAGCCCGCTGCAGGCGCACGTCCCCGCATGTCATTTTCATTTGATACATACA
>CAZKYP010000031.1:19162-23566 GCA_964556885.1 uncultured Pirellulales bacterium
GGACAGCCCGCTGCAGGCGCACGTCCCCGCATGTCATTTTCATTTGATACATACAAAGAGGTTATGATCAACGACCTGATTCCTTTCATTGATGGTAATTTCAGGACTTTAAGCGACGGTCGTAGCCGTGCTATGGCAGGACTTTCTATGGGTGGCATGGTGACCAGGCAGGTCACACTGGCTAATCTCGATAAGTTCTCCCATATCGGCATCTTCAGTGGCGGTACCATCTCCCCGACGGACATTACCGACAAAGAGAAGGTCAAAGTAGTATTTATGAGTTATGGCAGCCGTGAACGCGGCGCCGACGGTGTCAAGAACGCCGCTGACGCACTGCAGCAAGCCGGTATCAAGGCTGTCTCCTACGTTTCCCCGAATACCGCTCATGAATGGCAATCCTGGCGACGAAGCCTGCGTGAATTCGCGCCGCTTCTGTTTCATGATTGAACAACTGGATAAATAGAACCAGGCCTGGCGTTTTGGGATGTATGCAATGAGCCGGATTATCCGCCTACGCCACCTGAGCGCGTCGCCAGCCGGATTGCGTTCGCGCGGTACATGGCGGGCGTCTTCCCGCAAGCTCGACGGTCAGAGGCCTGTCACTATCGGATTCGCCTTTGAATCGACGATGAAGAAGTATGTCGATGATGTCGATGTGCTGGTCTTCCATAACTTCCTGCGGACCCGCGGTGCCGTGTGAGCCTGATGTCGAACGCGCAAGGAAAGTCGCTGCGGCGGCGCATAAGCAGGTCATGGATGATGAAATGGGCTGAGTGACCCGGGCCAATCCTTATGACGTGACCATCCAGGAACACATGAACACCCACATCGGTTGAGCTTATGATCGTACAAGACAGCATGGGCCGTGGATGGGGTAATGTCCACAGCATCTTCTATCCCGATGGCACCGTCCGCGATCCCTCTATCCCAATGGCCGTCATGGGTATCTTCCGCAACCGCTGCCCCGACGTCGTGCTCGAACAACCCGACTGCGCTGACTCAATGTACTCTTGCGGTATCCTTATTTAAGGATTATTATGAATGAATCAAAAGTCATGGCGGCAGTTGTAACGCGATTATTGCTGCTGCCCGGAAATTTTTGGGAATCATTTATCAAAAAGTGAAAATGATTGGACATTTTAGGATTTTTCAAACTTTATAATTGCATATAATTAACATGATATAAATAAAAATTTGAGTGGAATTTATAGGAGGTAAACACAGATGTTCTACAAATGTGTAATACTTGGATTATGCCTGATAGTATCGGCGGCATTCGCACAACAAGGCGATCGAGAGGATCTTGGACGCTTGCAGACCGGGGCAACAGTCTCGTTCCTCCGCGCCGCAGAAGGCGAGTGGGGCATCGAAATCGCGGGGGCCGCGGCCCCGCGCATCCTGCAGCCTAAACCCGCGAAGCTTGAAATCTTTAGCACGGAGGAGGATATTCGCCAGCTTGCAACTGGATACAAGACCGTAGAGAAATCGGCGGCCGGGATCGATGCAATGGCCGAAATCGCATATGGTGATAATGTTGTCTTTCGTGTGCGGGACAGATGGAGCCTGAGCGGGGCGGTGGTTTCAGTAAGCAGGAAGGTGGAAGTAGCGGGGAACGCGCCGGGCGGATTTTACTCGTCCGTTATACTAACGGTTGACCCTTCCGTAGGCTGGTTTGACGTGAACTACCTTGCTCCGGGTTTGTTATACGGTGATCCGACCTACGATGGCGACCGCTCGCCAGGCGGCACGCTGAACTATAAGGCCCGGCGTTTTCTCATGCGCGAGGATATACTATCGGCGCCATTGTTTGCGCTCTCGTTTAACAATGGCACCTCCGTTGCCGTGCTGGATCCCGCGCCGCGCGGTGACACGACCATGGAGGAAACGCCGTTAAAAGCTGTGATGAGCGATGCTCGGTTTCAGTTCGGCGCACTCGGAGCGTGGCAGACGGACGAGGGCCCAATCGAATTTGGTTTCTGGTTTCCGGGCACTACGAGCAGTTATGGTTTCGGCCGCGGCGCACAACCGGCAACGCCGAGATGGATTCGACGCTATCACCCGATCGCTCAGGGGGTGTCCCACAGCTACCAGGTAAGTTTTCGCTTCGGTCAGAACGAATCTTTCCCGGACGTGACACGAAACGCCTGGCGCTGGGCATGGAACACTCTTGATCCTGAAATCACGTACATTGATGTCGAGCAGATGCGTCAGGTTCTAATAGACCACCTGGTTTCTCAGGCCAATACGATCAATGGACGAACTGCAATGCCCTTTGTTGTCAATACCATTACAGACCAGCTTCAATGGAACTATACAATGACAGCGATGGGCTTCGTTGGCAAGAATATCGAATGCGCGGACCAGTTGCTGCGCGAAGGCGACCGTGATAATACTGAACGTGGGCAGAAAATGCGCCAGACAGGTTTGGCCATCATCTCTTCCCATATTCAGGCGCTATCATCAATCCCGCTCCAGGGTACAGGCTACGATTTGGAAACCGGAAAACCATGGGATAATTCCGTAAAGGAATCAGATCGCAACTGGACTGCTCCCTGGCTGCGGAATGCCACTGAAGGTATGCGTGTGCTGATGCGGGCTTATCAGCGTGAGAAAACGCAGGGTCGCCAGCATCCGGAATGGTTCAACTGGATCAAGCAATATGTTGATTGGTTGATACAGCAGCAGAGACCGGACGGCTCATTCCCGCGGCGATGGGAACATGGAAGTAGCGAAGTTGCAGAGGCCTCCGGTACAACGAGTTACAATCCTGTACCGCTACTCGTACTGATGACCGAAGAGACAGGCGATCCGAAATACGAAGAGTCGGCAATTCGAGCAGCCGAATATGTCTGGAAAAACTGGGGTTCACGAGGAGTTTTTATTGGAGGCACGATCGACAACCCGAACATCACCGACAAAGAGGCCGGGATGCTAAGCTTAGAAGCCTTCCTGAGTCTTTATGAATCAACAAAGGAGCTTAAATGGCTTCAACGCGCTCAAGCCGCTGCGAATTTCACCGAGAGCTGGATATGGATTTGGGATGTGCCGATGCCCCTGAATGCGAACGATGCGGATCTCCACTGGAAAAAAGGTGTACCGGCAATTGGATTTCAGGGTATAGCTGCATCGGCTGTTGGCGGTGTAGATGAATACCTTGACTGGTCGGTGCCATCCTACGCCAAGCTGTACAACCTCACCAAAGATGAGCATTACCTCGATGTGGCGAGACTTCTGTTGCATAACACAAAATCCATGGTCGCTCTTCCGGGACGCCAGTACGACTATAAAGGCACTGGGTGGCAGCAGGAAGGCTGGAGCATGAGTCCAGGTTCCCGTCGCGGCATAGGAGGACACCGGTTCTGGCTGCCGTGGATTTCCGCAAACCACCTCTATGGAATAACGGGACTTGAGGAATATGACCCCGCTCTGTTTAAAACGCTATCTGTCAAGCTCGATACACCGGCGGCGCCGGCGAAATGACGCCGACGCCCCGTGGCCTGATGTACTTCTCAATCGCCTGCCGGCGCTACAGGACAGCACGCCGGTCTGCGTGATAAATATGGGCATCGGTTCCAATCGCCTGGTGACGGTGGATGCGTTGGTCTTGGCCCGGCCGGCCCGCCGCCTCGTACCTCCTTCACATTTACAGTGCCGCCGCACTCGTATATGTCCTTCGCCGCCAAATAGATCCACGTGATTATGCGACAAAATAGAGGGTTTCTTTTACAGGGAGTTACCATGGTCACTCGAAAATGGAATATTCACTTCACCTGTTATACGGCCATGTTGGCGGCCGGCGCGTAGGCTTTTTCCTGGCCATCTTAGAAAATTTGCTTCGGATAGCTAAGATGTTGCTGTGTTTTTATGAAAAATTTCTATTAAAACTTTCTTGGGAAAAAGATTCTTAATTGTTCAGTATGATTTTGGTAAGATTACTGATATTGTACGGAGAAAATTATGTTGTTTAAGAGTGTAAAACAATCACAGGTCAAATTACATTATTTTACTATCCTTGCACTAACAGTCCGGACCGTCTGTACTTCGTTTGGCCAGGTTGTACTAACACTGAAGAATGACGACGGGCTATGCCAGGCTGGTGAAAGCGCTGTTTGGATCGTTAAGCCTGCGCCACAGTCCAGCGCAACCAGTGACACCTATACCGCCTGCAAAAACAGCACCGCAAATCCCTGCAAGCAAGGTAAGCTGGGTCTCTCTTCCGGCAGTTGCGTCACAACGAAACTGACATTCGATGGACCCGGTGCCAACACCCTGGATGTGCCGCTGCAAGCAGCCCCGGCGAGCGCTGCGGAATGCGCACAGGTTTCCAAACATTTAGGTCTACCCCTCAATATCAGAACGCCAAGTGGATTATATGAGGTGATATCATGTCGAAATTCTGTTTTT
>CAZKYP010000032.1:0-1445 GCA_964556885.1 uncultured Pirellulales bacterium
AACGGGTAATCGCGTGCTACAAAATAATTGCTAAAAACAAACAAAAGTGCTATAAAGAAAGTTCCGATATCAGTTGTAAGTTACCCCGTTCGGATTATCACGCAATCTGGACAAGATTAAGGATGATCTTGTTCTAATGAGCCTTATGGAGATACCATTTAAGGAGACAGTTGCGGTCGAGAACTTATGTATCAATCGCAGGATAAAAACGCAAATAAACATGCTGATGAAGCCACTTCTGAGCTGGTTGAGCTGATGGAAAGACTCAAACAACCTGATATTAATCCTGCGCAATTACTGGAGGATTTATTGGCGATACAGTGTCTTCTGGGGCTTGCTGACAGCGGTGCAATCTTACGACTCAATCAGGAAAAAAATGTCGATGTCCTGGCCTTATATCCTCGTTTGGAAAAGGGTGGATCCACTCCGAAATGGCTGAAAGACTCGGTCGGATTCGCTCGTGAAGCGTTTCAGTCGGATAAGGTTCTTGTAAAGGCATTAGATGGTTCAAGTCAGTCCCGTCATATTGTAACCGTTCCAATAAGCATAACCGATGTTAACAGAGTTGTTGCGGCGCTGGTTGTCATTACTGATAGTAAAACTGCTCTTGAATCGATTTCTCAAAAACTGCAATTATCGATTGCGATTTTAAGTCGCTCATGGATGGGCAATGGTCAAAAGAACTGGCAGGAAAACTACCAACGTCTCCGGCAGGCGATGGAGACGCTTTCAGCAATCAACCAGCATGATCGGTTCACAAGTACCGCCATGGCACTCTGTAACGAAGTAGCTTCTCAGTGTCAGTGTGAACGAGTAAGCATCGGCTTTCTGAAAGGAAGATACGTTCGATTACAGGCTATGAGCCACACCGAGCACTTCGTTCGAAAAATGAAGATTGTCCAGGATATTGAAGCCACGATGGAAGAGTGCCTGGACCAGGACTGCGAAATTCTTTTTCCAGCTCCACAAGAAGCGACATATATCAGTCGAACCGCGGCGGAACTATCCAGACAGTATGGTCCTCTAACAATCCTGAGTGTGCCAATACGACGGGATGGCCAGGTGCGTGCGGTTCTGACTCTTGAGAGGTTGGCAGACAAGCCGTTTACTCTTGAAGAGGTAGAAGTTATTCGACTTGCCTGTGAACTATGCACAGTCAGGTTGTTAAGCCTGTATGAACATGATCGGTGGATCGGAGCCAGAGCAGCCGTAAAAGCACGAAGCGTATTTGCTGCGGCGGTAGGGCCGAAACATACGTGGAAAAAGGTTTTGGCTGTTGCAATCCTCGGTGCAATATTGTTCTTAACGTTTGCCAGGGGACAGTATCGAGCGAAGGCCCCCTTTATTATCGAGGCAACCTACCAACAAGTCATCCCGGCACCTTTTGACGGATATATTAAGAATGTTGAAGTTGAGATCGGTGACATGGTTGAGGGCGGCGAGTC
>CAZKYP010000032.1:1545-23533 GCA_964556885.1 uncultured Pirellulales bacterium
GAGATTGCTCCGCTCGAATCGCTGCGGGCACAACTGTTAGTGCCTGAAGATGAGATAGTTGATATCGATATCGGCCAGGAAGGATACCTGGCCACAGTCTCTTTCCCGGCCCAGCGAATCAAATTTGTAGTTGAGCGTGTCAATCCGATGGCTGAAGTGGTCAACAATCGCAATGTTTTTAAGGTTCGTGTCAAACTGCTGGAAACACGCCAGTGGATGCGTCCCGGGATGGAGGGCGTAGCCAAGGTCTCGGTAGGCAAGCGGCGGTATGTCTGGATTTGGACACGAAAGGTTGTCAACTGGATACGAATGAAGCTCTGGCTCTAAACATCAGAGATTTCTTATGGCTGTAGATCGTCCGACATTCCATGAAGCCTGGTATCGAATTGCAGACCTTAGTCCAAGGTTGTTGTCCGGTGTACAGGTCTACAGGCAGCAGTTTCGAGGACAGCTCTGGTACGTTCTCGAAAATCCTTCCAACAATCAATTTTCACGTATCAGTGAAGCGGCCTATCGATTTATTGGTATGCTCGATGGTAAGCGGACTGTATCGGATGTCTGGCGTATATGCAATGAGCAGTTGGGCGATGCGGCCCCAACGCAGGGCGAAGTAATTCAGTTGCTTGCCCAGTTATACGGTACCAACCTTTTATATATAGATCTGCCGCCGGACAGCGAGAGCCTGTTTAATCGATATCAGAAACGGGTCAAAAGGGAAGTTCTGGGACAGCTTATGAACTTATTGTTCATTCGCATCCCGCTGATTGATCCGGAAAACTTCCTTGTTCGCTGGGTAGGGGTATTCGGGCGGCTTTTCAGTTGGATTGGATTAATCTTCTGGTCGATACTGGTATTGACTGGACTTTATATTGTCATTGGCAATATTTCCGAACTGGTTCGCCAGAGCAGAGACGTCCTGGCCCCTGATAACCTGATGCTTCTGTATCTTAGTTTTGTAATAATAAAAATATTCCACGAGTTCAGTCATGCCTTCGCCTGCAAAAAGTTCGGGCAGCTCAATCGAAGCGGCGGGCAGGTTCACAGCATGGGAGTTATGTTTCTGGTCTTCTTCCCGCTTCCTTACGTGGATGCATCCAGCGCCTGGGCATTCCGCAACAAATGGCACAGGGCTGTTGTCGGCCTGGCGGGGATGATGGCAGAGGTTGCAATCGCAGCCATAGCCGCAATCGTGTGGTCTAATACGTCGACAGGGACGGTCCATATCATTGCATACAATGTCATTTTTGTAGCCAGTGTGTCGACACTGCTGTTCAATGGGAACCCGCTTCTGAGATTTGATGCCTATTATGTTCTTTCAGATTTGTTAGAGACACCGAATCTTGCTCAAAGGGCCAAGAGCTATCTTTACTATCTGGTAAAGCGATATGTCTGGGGACTTAAAAAAATACAAAACCCGGCGTATTCTTATGGAGAATGTGCCTGGTTTGTTTTTTTTGGTATAGCATCTACAGCTTACCGAATCTTCATCAGCATTAGAATATTATTGTTTTTGAACAAAAGATTACCGGAAGAGCTATTCATACTCGTTCCGTTCTTTGCAATCTCTGCGGTTATAGCATGGGTATTCGTTCCAATCGTCAAATTTTTCCAATACCTGGCCACAGGAGCCGAACTTGCGAGGAATCGTTTTCGGGCGATTGTCTCGACCTTTGGAACCTTTTGTCTGGTGATTGTCTGTATAGGGCTTATTCGAATGCCGGACCATTGGCGAGTTGAGGGAATCGTTGAGCCGGTTGATTTAGCTGTAGTTTATGCAAAAAGCGACGGATTTGTCGTCAGCTACCTGCCGTCAGGTACTGAGGTCTCTGAAGATGGACCGCCTCTTATAACAGCTAATAATCCTGAATTAACTGCCGAAAGATATATATTGATGGCAGAGCGTCAAGGTCTCGATGTAAAGCGGCGTCTTGCAGAGATGCAGGAAATTGCCGCCGCACAAATCTTCGAAGAACAAATCGAGGCTTTGGATGAAAAAATTGCACGAGTGGAATTCGAACTGGACAGTCTTAACCTCGAACCGCCATTCTCAGGTACCTGGGTCGCACCTGATATAGAGCATACCAAAGGGACATATCTGAATCGCGGCCAAAATGTAGGTTTCGTGGCTGATTTAGACAATGTTGTCATACGAGCCACTGCAGGTCAGAATGTCGCGGCAATATTGGTAGAGCAGGCTCTTAAGCAGGTTGAGATACGTGTTAAAGGCAGGCCGGAAATAATGTTTAGCGGCGAGATTATACAAATATTTCCAGCCGGGCAAGAGCTTTTACCTTCCGATGCCCTGGGTTATACAGCAGGCGGCTCGATGCCGGTTATATCACAGGACCAGCGAGGTACAAGGACGGCGGAGAAATTTTTCGAGATTCGTATAAAGCCAAATATTAATGACTCTACTCGCTTGTTGACAGGCCAGCGAGTTATTGCAAGAATCCAGATGTCACCTAAGCCGCTTATTATCCAGTGGTGGCAGTCTGCAAGGCAGTTGTTCCAGAGGAGGTTCCGCATTTAGCATGGCCACAATTCCAAGTGCAACATGGCGAATGCTTGATCAGCGTATATCGGACAAACCTCTACCCAGAGGTCTGGATGCCGCCTGGGATGTTGGTATAGGGCTTATAGATAAAGCATTAATCAGGCCGCGATTGCACAGGTTTCTAAATCGTGCAGAAAAAGTGCTCACCCTAGAAAACCATTTTTTTCGGATGACCGATGCCAAATTGCGCAAGGCTACTGATGAATTGAAAGAAATATTCCGCTGCCGCAGAGACAATGATTGCGACCTCGAGCGAGCCTTTGCATTGGTCCGGGAAGTAGCGGCCCGGCAGTTAGACCAGAGACATTTTCAGGTTCAGATTGCAGGTGCCTTTGCTCTTGAAAGCGGTTGCGTTACAGAGATGGCTACGGGTGAGGGTAAGACACTGACTGCCACGATGCCTGCAACAGTAGCCGGCTGGAGAGGTAAAGGCTGTCACATTATTACGGTCAACGACTATCTGGCCAGGCGCGATGCCGAGTGGATGGGCCGGATTTATCGCTTCTGCGGCCTGAGTGTCGCATATATAGAGCAACCAATGCTCCAAGTCGACCGTCGAGCAGCATACATGGCTGATATAACTTACTGCACGAACAAGGAGGTGACCGCCGATTTTCTCCGTGACCGACTAATTTTAGGCCGTTCAAAAGGACTTAGTTCGACACTCCTTTCAAGGATATCTAAAGCCGGCCGGCCGGTAACGGATAGATTGGTACAGCGAGGACTCAATTTTGCCATTGTGGATGAAGCAGACTCTGTCCTTATCGATGAGGCGGTTACGCCACTTATTATCTCAGGACAGGCCCCCAATCCGGAGCAGATTGAGGCGTTTCGCCAGGCGGCGGATGTAGTGACACACTTGAACCTGCAGATAGATTATCGCATCAATCCTCGCTATCGTGAGGTCGAATTAACCAAAGAAGGTAAAGCTCACCTGGCAGAATTGTCTGAGAGGTTCGGCAACATCTGGCAGGGAGCCCGACGTCGTGAAGAGATTGCTACCAAGGCACTGATTGCAAAGGAACTTTACCTGTCGGGCAAGCAGTATGTAATCGATGACGGCAAGGTAGTGATTGTCGATGAATTTACCGGAAGGCTTATGCCGGACCGGAGCTGGCGTGACGGTTTGCATCAGGCTGTCGAGGCCAAGGAAAACCTTGAAGTTACTCCGCCCAAAGATACTTATGCGCGTATTAGTTTCCAGCGATTCTTCAGGATGTACAGTAAACTATCCGGTATGACCGGAACGGCCAGAGAAGCCGCAAATGAATTCTGGCAGATATATCACCTGCCCATTGTGGTAATTCCGACGAATCGTCCATGTATAAGGAAGAACCTTCCGGATATGATATTGCCTTCAGAATCCATCAAGTGGAATAGAATCTTATCGGAGATTTGCCGCGTTCACGAGACCGGAAGACCTGTACTGATAGGTACGCGAAGTGTCCGGGACAGTGAACATCTGAGCGGTTTTCTCAC
Organism: uncultured Pirellulales bacterium; assembly: GCA_964556885.1. Classification (GTDB taxonomy): domain Bacteria; phylum Planctomycetota; class Phycisphaerae; order Sedimentisphaerales; family Anaerobacaceae; genus CAZKYP01. The sequence goes on from CAZKYP010000032.1 coordinate 5,579, forward strand.
CTCAAAAAACCTGAGCCACCAAGTGCTCAATGCTGTCTATCACAAACAGGAAGCACAAATCGTGGCCGGTGCCGGTCAACCGGGAGCAATCACAGTGGCGACCAATATGGCCGGTCGTGGCACAGATATTAAACTTGGCAGGGGAGTGGCCCAGAAGGGAGGACTCCACGTAATAGCGACCGAAAGGAATGAATCCGGCCGCATCGACAGGCAGTTATTCGGGCGATGTGCACGCCAGGGCGACCCCGGCAGCGCACAGGCAATAGTATGCCTTGAAGATGAGTTTGTATCCCGGTATGCGAAAAACTGCGTTTCGTTACTGAAAAAATGGTATGCTAATTCTACTGATGATATTTCTTCTGTTCCGACCAGAGCAGTTTTCCGCCTGGCCCAGAAGCGAGCCGAAAGACTTGCCTTACATCAACGTAAATCAGTTATGAAAACGGACCACTGGCTCGAAGAGCAGCTTAGCTTCGCCGGAAAAGAGTAGTTGCTGAATTTTAATCCGTTGATTCACTATCCTGATCTGAGATAGCCGGAAGTGAGGTTTGTACCTGATGCATTTCCAGCACAGTGCCGGTGGTTTGAGCCAGTTCTGCCAAAGAAATATTAAAATCAGCGATGGCCTTTATTTCAGCATGCTGGGCATTTGCCAGGGCTTCCTGGGCCTGAAGTTTGACCAGCAGAAATTCTGGTGTGAGCCTCTCTCGTATCTCTTCAGAGTCCCCTAACGTTTGTAAATGAATTCTCGCCGCATTAGCAGCATCTTGCTGGACCTGGATTTCAGCATGGTTAGTTTGGACCATTCTGATTCTTTCCCTGCCCTGCAAAGCAACCTGGTCGGCAACGTTCTGCAAAATGGAAATGGCTTTCCTGCGTTCGAGTTTTCTCTTGAACAGCTCGGCTTGCCGTTTACGATTGCCGAACGGATATTCAAGAGTTAAACCAATTGCATAACTGACATAGTCGCTGTTCTTTAACCGGTCATAGGCTGTGCGAGGATGTCTGGCTATGCCCTGTGTTCTTGCCGAAGCTACCAGGTCCAGTCGCGGCATATCCCGATTATCTGCAACACGATAGTTGATATCTGCAATCACAATCCCGACCCGCGCCTGCTGAACTACGGGATTTTTCTTCACGGCCAAAGACAGAATCTCGGATGTATCAAGCTTATCTATCTCTATGGATGGTGCTGTGACAGGTACGATTTCCATGTCATCGAGCATATTGATTTGCGAATCAGCCATCAGCCGCAATAAGGCATCCTGTGCATCCAAAACAATTTTCTTTGTTAGAATCAATGTTGCCTCGCGGGCCTTCAGTGAAGCCTCGGTCTGCTTGATTTGTACATCAGTAGCATCGATTTCGCTGCGGCCCTCCACCTTCTGTAGTGTTTCAATCGTTCTATCCAATAAACTCTGTTGAATCTCAAGGTCCTTGCGGGCCTGAACCAGCCGCCAATAAGCAGATATGACTTCTGTTGAAATATCCTCTGCCTTTTGTCGAAAACCTAAAAGTGTAACATCATAATTGAGTCTGGCTATATCTACCCCGGCAAGATTGACTTTTTCCCATGCATCGCGTAACAGCGGCTGTCTTACTTCAAAAGCGAGTATCGGTTCATATCGAGTAGGAAGTGTCCTGCCTGCCAAATCGTCCCAACTGCGATTCAAGGCATAGCTCATAGACCATTCCGAACCTGTAATACCTTTTTGTTTTATTCCGGACTGCATTGCCCGGGTATCCGACTGGCCGGCCTGAAATATGCTGTTGACAGGATTGTCTTCCTGTTCGAAGTTTACGCTGCCGAACGCAGTTATATCGAACTCTGAAGCTGCCTGTGTTACTTCCAGTCTTGCAATCGACGGATCGTAACTCACTATCCTGATTTCCGGGCTGTTGGCAAGAGTCCTTCCAATAGCCTGCTCGATAGTTAACAGGGCGGTTTTTTTGCCGGTATTGGGATCTGTAACAATCTCGATATTCGGTAAAGGGGATTCCTGTTCAGAGTCCGGTCTGAGCAGATCCAAAGGACGTTGCGAGTCTTCTCCCTGGGTATCGACTCTTTTCTGAGGACCCTGCTCGGAAAGTGCCCTCTGATAGTCTTTAACGATACCTTGTTCATCCACCTTATCAGACACGCAACCAGTAATAGATATTATAATCAGAATAGCTGTGATTGCATAACGTAGGATGGGCAGGTTCTCCTGCCCATGCGGTTTTGGTTGCGTTGTGTTATACAGCATGGGCAAGCAAGTTGCCCATCCTACAATTTTATAATTCATTCTATTATTCCTCTGTCTCTACTGGGAAGTCGGGAAAATTATATATACATGTTCTCCTGCGGGGCGCCTGGACTTGTTTGGCACTTCAACACGCACCCTCAAGGTTCCGCTGGCCGCATCGGCCACCGCTGCAATATATATGATTTTCCCCTCGATGGAGATATTATCCGGATTAGGGAAGGTAACCTTCGCAATTCCTGCGTTTTTAAGAGTTGAGGCTTTAGCCAAATTGACCGGAACGTCGATCCATAACGGATCGATCTGTACAACCCGCGCCACATCGTCCAGGGCATTAATCGACTCACCGATTTCCACGTGAATCTCTTCGATTGTCCCGTCTATAGGGCTTTTAAGGCTCATCCTTTCGATCCCTTTTTTGACCTCGTCGTATTTCCTGACAGCCTGCTCATGCTCGAATTTCGACAGTTCAAACGAAAGTTCAGCCATCTTCAATTCCAGTCTGGCATGCTCTACCTCAAGTTCGGTAGCGGCGTTGCGTGCCGCCGCACGCTCTAACTTTTTAAGATCTATTTCCTTCTGGGCTAATGAAGCCTGGCTTGCTTCGATTCGGGTAGTATTTAGGCTTTCGGCCTCGAGCTGCGCCAGTTGAATCTGTTCCACCGAGTCGTCCTGCTGGACTAATATCTGCCCGGTTTTGACAAGATCTCCCTCCTTGAAATTGACATTGGAAATTCGACCCGGATGAACGAAAGAAAGAACTATATCCGCACTCGGATTGGTGATAGCTCTTATACCTGTATCTACTGAGGCTGCAAGTAACGTAGTGGGTATGAAAATAGATATAAAACAAGAAACAATAACATTCCTCATCGAGTTCATATTATATAACCTCATAATTTAACTATAAGCTGAAGTTGGAATTTTACCATTTTCAAGCTGAATTTCAACCGATTTCTGCTGGCCTCACTTTGAAAATAAGTTTTGTGAAAAAGAATCCGGATTATGACTGCAAGAATTTAACGGTCTTTTCAAAAAAAAATAAATAAATGTGTTTTTTATAAGCCATACAGTGACATATATTTAAGTCATTTTAAAGAATGAATATTTAAAAAAATATGAAAATAAGTAATTTTCACGCTGGACTTATGCACATCTGGGTTGTAAAAAAAGACACTAAATATGAAAGGATATGGAAATGTAGTCATGTGAATAGAGTTAGTCTGGGTTATATGGATAAGTTATATTGCCAAAGCCTGAATTAAACTATTTATTAAGACTACTATTAAGGATATAAAAACTTAGCGTAAAGGAGATAGGTGAGAGAAGGATGGTACATTCCCCCGTGGCACAAAGGAAGTCCCCACAAAGTCATTCCAGGAATCAGGATATCCCTATGTTCGAACAGCTTGAATCCCGGCTGTTGCTTAGCGCGGATATCCCAGGGCTGCTAATAACTGTGCCGGCTGTCGACACTTCTTATGAGCAGGCAATTGAAATCGATCACGACAACCAGCAGGAAGAAACTGGCTGGGACGAGATTGCAACAATCCAGGCCATAGAAACGCTGAGTACCGAGGAATTGGTCGCGTCTGAAACGGTTCCTGCGCAACAGCTCGAAATACCTGATCTGCCGGGCCTTCAACTTGTTGATCCGGACATCTGCGCGTGGAACGGCCAGATTATCTATCTTGATTTCGACGGTCAGGAGAATGCGACTTATGACGGTCCTGTAAACGTCGGCCCGTTCGATGTTCCTGCCTTCCAGGCTTCGGGCGATTCAGCAGGCCGGGAGCAGGAAATTATAAATCAAGTTCTTGCAGAGCTCGAACAGACTTTTGCCGGGACCGGTATCATATTCACCACATCACGACCGGCACAGGGAATCGAATACTCCACTATTTACATCGGCGGAGATGATTCGGTCTTTACCGGATTCGGCTCTTTTAACGGTCTGGCGGAGCAAGTGGACGTGGGGAACATGAGTCGGTGCGATGAAGCGTTCGTATTCAGTGATGGGCTGTCCGCTGAGAAAATTATTTCAATTATTCATCATGAGCTCGGACACCTGTTGGGGTATGAGCATGTTGAGCAGGCCGGCGATACTGCGGGGCAAAGTCTGACTGATGTGGCTGAAGTTTCTGTTACTCTGGAGAATGTTGTCACAGAGCTGCCTGAGGATACTGATACCAGCAGCCGGATCAAGGTTGCAGATATCGTGATTACCGACGATGCATCGGGTACGAATAACCTGAGTCTCAGCGGGCTGGATTCGGCGTTATTCGAGATTGACCCTGTAGTGATCGTTGGGTCCGGTTCCACGGCGTTATACCTTAAGGCCGGGGCCTCTCTTGATAACGTAGCGGATATTGGGGCATACTTAAGCGATCCGTCATGTGTAGCTTATTGGCAATTTGAAAACGGTGCTTTTGGTCGGGATAGTGTTGGTACAAACCATCTTAGTATATATGGGCCTACAATCAATACCAGCGATTTCATAGAAGGTAACTCTTCGGCAGAATTTTCCGAAAGTTCCGACCGATTCTCATGTTCCGATAGCAATTTGGACCCGGACTTTCCGTTGAAAAGTGACGGAACATACAAAGATATTACAACGGTTCAGTGGGTTAAATTTAACGACCTGGGCCCTGAAGGTCATTACAATGAAATCTTTGCGAAGTATAAGGAAGACAATGTTTCATACAGATTGGAAGTCAATTATGATGGGAGGGTAAGAATATCCATAGGGTATGCAGATCCCTTTCAACAGGAGCATGACTGGTTTCCAACGTCTATAGTGACGGACAGGTGGTATTTTATCGCTTCGACATACGAATATAGCACTCGTTCTTATCGTGTACAAATTTATGACTACGCCGCAGACGATTTCCTTGATAATGACCTGGTCGGAAGTTTCGATCACGACGTTATTGTGGGTGATGGGAATTTACTTTTGGGTTACCCTTCAGACCTCTTTTCTTTTAATGGATTAATGGACGCTTGCATTGTTTTCAATCGTGTACTTTCGGTAGAAGAGCTCAATGGAATTCGTCTGGGTATGTATCGTGGGGAAAATTCTGCTTTGGAAGTTACAGTAGAAGTTGATGATGCCGATGCGGCTGTCTCACCGGATGATACCGCATCCTTGTCGATTATGGTGACAGATGTGAATGACCCGCCGACAGTTGCGTTGGCTAACACCATCACGACTTTATCCGAAAACACCGACACAACCAGTAGAATAAAAGTTGCCGACATAGTTATAATGGACGATAGTCTTGGTACCAATGTCCTGAGTCTGTCCGGAGCAGATGCATCCCTGTTCGAGATCGATGGTACGGAGCTTTACCTTATAGCGGGTGCATCTTTGGATTTCGAGATTAATCCGACTCTGGATGTCACCGTGCAGGTGAATGATGTTGAGGTAGGTACTACACCTGATGATACTGCTTCACTCTCGATAGCGATTGTTGATGGTAACGATGCCCCTGTTCTCGCAGCTATCGGCAACAGGAGCGTTGATGAGGGAAGCTTGCTTACCTTCACGGCCGGAGCCACAGATATTGATGTACCCACAGTGCTGACCTTCAGCCTTGATCCCGGCGCTCCTGTCGGTGCGAGTATTGATCCTGTTACAGGTGTATTTACATGGACGCCCGGTGAGGACCAGGGTCCCGGTGAATATTCGATAACGATACGGGTAACAGATAATGGTACGCCGAACCTGAATGATCACGAGACTATTATTGTCACCGTAAATGAAGTAAACGCAGGTCCGGTCCTGGATACGAATATCGGGATTACCGTGGATGAAGGCGGAACAGGAATCATCAATAATACGGAATTGCGTGTAACTGATGAAGACTTACCCGCTCAGACACTAACCTTTACCATCCGGACAAATGTGGCCCATGGGATACTTTACAAATCCGGCGTGGGCTTGGGGATTAACGATACATTCACACAGGCGGATATCGATGCCGGGAATATAAGTTATGAGCACGATGGTAGTGATACTACATCGGACAGCTTCCGATTCAGTGTATCGGACGGCGACGATGGGAACATTGGAAATACCACTTTCGATATTACGATCACGCCGGTCAATGATGCTCCGGTATTGTCTGCTACCGAAGGTACGCCTTTGAGTTATTCAAATTTCGGAAATCCGGAAGCTATAACGGATACGATCATTATCACCGATATTGATGACACAACTCTGGAAGGTGCGATAGTATCGATTTCCTCCGGCTACGTCAACGGTGAGGATACATTAAGCTTTACAAATCAGTTGGGCATTACGGGCAACTGGAATCCGGCTACCGGTGTTTTAACTCTCTCAGGTACTTCTTCGTTGGCTAATTACCGGACAGCTCTAAGGTCTGTTTCTTATACCAATTCCAGTGTTGATCCGGATGTCACTGTTCGAACTGTCAGTTTTATGGTTAATGATGGAGTTACCGACAGTAATATAATTACCAGAGATATTATTTTTACGGAGGGCGAGATTGAGCTTGATGCAAAAGGCAAAGCTCAATTTTACGATGCGGATGGGGATTTGGTGACGGTAGCTCTTAAAGGTGATGGTACTGGAACAATTCATTTCGCACATTACGGTCCGTGTGACATAGATCATATTGAACTGACGGGAACTACCGTGAAGTCTTCGTTGGTCATTATGACTAAAGGTTCTACTACAATCAGGGACATTAATACCAATGGCTCGCTTAGAAGCATCACAGCCAAGACAACTGACCTGCTCGGTAACATTTCGGCCGATGGATGGATTGGCAGTATCCTGATGGATGATGTTGCTGGTGATCATGTTATCACCATCGGCGTCTCGGTGCGATCGAAACCGGTAACTATGAAGTTCGATCAGGTTGCCGATCTGATCATCGTTTCGGAAACCCCGCTTAAGTCCTTTACAGCCTCAGAATGGCTCGGCGGGTCCCTGACAACACCGTGGATTACAAATTTGTCGATTAGAGATGGTGATTTTAGCGCAGACGTAATTTTGGGAGCTGACACAAGAGGTTTTGCGCTGAAAAAACTTACTGTGGCGGGGAAGATTATAGATTCGAATGTTATAGCAGAAAATGGTTCTATAGGGACAATTACTGTTGGAGCATTATGGAATTCCGTTTTTGTTTGCACCGCAGTCTCCAATAGTCAAGTGATAACTTTGTCGGATCTGGAAGATGACATTGTGCCTGGTAGCAGGCTCGAAATTAAAAAGCTGACCATCAAAGGTATTAAAAATGATAACAGTAATTTTTTCATAAATAGCAACATTGCTGCGGCCAATCTTGGCACTATTTCTCTTCTATTCCCGCAATACGATAATAGTGGAGTTCCATTTGGTCTGGTGGCCGATTTTATAAAGAAGGTTAATATTATAGACAATGTTGGCAGTACGTCATTCAAAAACCTGAATTCACCGGGTGATTCGATACAGGATCTGGATTACGAAATTTGTTTAGTTTAGATTTTATTGTCGAATACACTGTAATAATATCTGTCCAAAGTTGTCAAATAGTGCCTAAACTATTCGCTCTAACAAATGCCGGATTTTTTGTGTGGTAATCGGTATGCAAAATAGCCACAGGTCGGCACGCAACTTGCCGCACAAGTTTTTCAGTCAGAGTACAAACGCTTTTTAATGAATCTGCCTCTTTCTTGTGGAGCGTGTCACAGATGCTATGTGGCCTCTGTCATCTGGCATTGGCCGGGCTCAGTGAGGAACACATAATCCATTGAAAGCTTTCCACACCTCGGGCAGATGATGTCCTTCTCGAAAACGGGACGCATTCCGTCACCGGAAAGTGATATCTCTCCGACTTCGCAATCGACTCCAGATTCTCTCCATACTTCCGGATTATATTACTGCGAAGCTCTTCTATTTTTTCAGGGGGAACACCATGAGCCATCATCGAGTATGGCCAGTCTCTTTGACGTATGAGATCACGATCCAACTTTGCTGCACACTTCTCACAAAGCCTGACATTGTTCACACGCATGAAGATGTTAGAGCCTTGGCATTCACCCTCATAGAAACCGAATTCATTTTTATCTAATCCGGATGTCATTCGCTGGTAATGTGCTTACTGTGATCAAGAAATAAATTCATTATCACTGGCCTATTCTTACCATGCTCTGAATGAATTTAAAGAGGAAAATCCTTGACTAACTGTCACGGAGCGATACAAATTCACCCAGCAAAACGAAAGTAAAACCCGATTTCATAAGGTTAGCAATTCCCTAAGGACAGAACACCTTACCGCTTGCAGACAGAACATCGATATATCATGTGCTGTTAATCTGCGCAATTTATGAGGGCAAGTCTCGGGATCAGACCATGTCTTTGAGATTCTTCAGTGGCCTAATCTTCACTACATTCCTTGCCGGCTTGGCTTTAAACATGGTCTCTTCCTTGGTGAAAGGATTAATACCCTTGTGAGCCTTGGTGGCAGGTTTTCGCACTAAAATTATCTTCATCAAACCAGCGACCATGTAAATGCCCGGGCCGCTGCGGCCAAGGCTTTTTTTGATCTGGCCGTTCATCGCCTCAAACACAGAACTCACTTGTTTTTTGGTTAATCCAGTCGCATCGGAAATCCCCGATACGATCTCACTCTTGCTCATCGGTTTTGCAGATGATTTAACTGCCGTTGTTGTTGCCATAACTCATTGCCTCCTTACATTGACAGAATAAATAAAACAACACTCAAATACACAAGTTCATCAAGCTAATATTAAAAAGTCTGAGTATCTATATGACCTTTTGCTCTGATTGTCAAGTGAGAATATGGCAAGAATGCTTTTTAATATAAATATAAACAATATATTCAAATGTTCCTCGTTGATAAATACAAAACAAAAGGTTGTTGCTGTCCGCTGGGAAATTGTAAAGTCTTTTACCCTCCGAAATCACCCCCTAAATTCATATAGAAAAATCCATTGGTAGAACCATTCTTCCAGTTCAACCTGCCATATTGTGTGCATTTTGGCCATTATAACCAACTTTTGGTACAACCGAAAAATTAAATATGGGTGGGTCTGAATCTTAACACACCCTTCACCGGCGTGCCCTGTATCGAAGGCTGTTTTTTGAACAAAAAGGCTGGGGTGTAAATGTGGCTTGGTAGAGCAGACCAAAATCAACATCCATTACAGACAAATCAGCCAGATATCTGACTTCACGGAGCTAATCGAAATACTCTTTCCAGGTAATCACAACCAACAATACGCTGCGGCGTGCATATTTTTTGAGCCAATCCCGTGATATTATGCTGTTGGTTCTTACACAACATAATGATAGTCTTACTTGTTAAAGAGCTTTTCTACAGAGCATCAATTGGTAAATGGTAATTGATAACTAACATTTACCCTATATTTTAATTCTTCGGACATTTTATTGGGAAAAACCTGTTTTGCAAGCAAATTAAGGTCTTTTTAATGCAGCTTTCCGATTTGAAATTTTTTAATTATTTTTGGATTTTATGGTTGACAATACATAGTATGTTATACATAATAAGCTAAACAAAGCATAAGTGCACAAGATAAAGAAGGAGAATTTTATGAAATTTGAAAGTCAGTTATTAAAAGGTATCGCCCCGGTGGTTGTTCTTGAGATTCTTTCCCGCGGGCCGATGTACGGCTACGAGCTTAGCCAGGCCATCGAGCAGCGAAGCGGCGAGATACTCACGCTCGGCAAAGGTACGCTGTACCCGCTGCTGTACAATCTGGAAGCGAAAAAGCTCATCAAAGGCAAGTGGGAGACGACCGATTCGAGCCGAAAGAGAAGGTATTACTCCATCACCGGAAAAGGCAAAGATGAGCTGGTCAGGCAAAAAGCCCAGCTCAAAGAGCTGACAACCGGCCTGAACTTGGTGTTCGGCGGGGCGCTTACTCCTGCCTAATGAATCCGTTGGGTACGAAACGAATACGAATGACCAAAATTCTATTTATGAAGTTATTTCAAATATTGTGAGGTCATCATGGGAAAGAAACAATTAGACGATCGTTTACAGAATCTTCCGGATTGTGTTGCCAAGTATATACGACTGGTTATCAAGAAGATGGGCTATCGGCGGAAGGTCCGGATGGATGTTCAGGCTGAGCTGGCGGCCCATTTCGAGGATGAATTAAAGAATTGTGCGGACGAACAGGAGAAAAACCAAAAGGCAAGACAGTTGATAACCGAGTTCGGCGATGTGAAAATGCTGGGCATTTTATTGCGCCGGGCTAAGAAGCGCTGTCGGCCGCTCTGGCGAACAGTTGTTGCACGGAGTTTCCAGACTGTAGGTGTTCTGATTTTGTGTTTTATTATTTATGTAGTCTGGTTCTTTTCCGGTAGGCCGGTTATTACAAAAAATTACATTGCCGAATTAAACAGGATTGTCCGGCCGCAGGCGGATGAGTCCTTAAATGCCGCCCCGTTATACGAAAAGGCAATTGCCTCTTACAAAGAGCTGTCGGATGATTTTATTGTTTACTTCGTACAGCATTATCAAGATGAGTATTTTGCACGCGACCTTAAGGAATTGGCGAGTGAGATAAAGAATCTGCCATTGTATAAAGCAAGTCCGGAACTTTTAGCAAAGAAGGACCGGGTACAAAAAAATGTGTTTAAGATTATAGCACCTTTTCTTGGAAAAAATTTTAATGAGTTAGATAAACTAAACGATGAGGAAATAGAGCTGGTTAAAAGATGGGTTCAGGAGCACAGTGATGCACTTGAATTTGTAACAGAAGGCTCTCGAAAGCCATATTACTGGCGAACGTATGAGTCCGGCTCAAGCCGGTCGGATGAAATGTTAGGAATACTTTTTCCCGATCTTGCTAATTTTAGGGCGTTATTTCAGGTGATGCGATGGCGAATTTGGCTAAATGCCCGGGAGGGTCGTTTCGAGGATGTTTTTAATGACATCATAACATGTTATCGTCTCGGTCAAAATCTGAGGGGAGACAAGACCCTTATCGAGCAGCTTGTGGGAATGGCTATCGAATCTGCATCTGTTCAGATTGTATGGGATATTTTAAGCGGATATGAAATTTACGCAAAAGAGCTTGCTGATTTCCAGCATAACTTCGAAAAAATTGTGGTCAATGAAAATTTCACGTTACATTTTAATGGCGAACGCCTTTTTCTATATGACGAAATACAGAGATGTTTTACGTCAGATGGTTTAGGTGGGGGACATTTATATGTACCAAGATTAATGTCGATAAGTCGATCAGGTGGTGGATATGAAGACATTCAATGGTTTACAAATGGATTGAGTGGTCTACGATATTGCTCACATATAATATTTTGGGGTCCAAACAGAGATGAAACTTTGAAAAAGGGAAACAAGTTTTATGATTATCTGGATAAATTGTCTTTACAATCAGCCGCGCAGTTACATTCACAAAATCATGATATTGATAGGACCATTAATAAATTATTCAGTGAGAATATTTTTCTGAGCTTATTAACTTCGGCAGGTGTAAGAGTAATTGAAATTAGCAATCGTGTATCGACAGAAGTCGGAGCGGCTGTCGCAATTCTTGCATTGTCTATGTATAAACAGGATAAAGGCCGATACCCGGTTGATTTGGACGAGCTTGTGACGGGGAAATATTTAAAACAATTGCCGATGGACTCTTTCAGTGATAAGCCGCTTGTATACGGAACAACAGACAACAATTTTATACTTTACAGTTATGGCTCGAATTGTGTTGATGACGGCGGCAAGAAAAAAATAGATGATGAAGGTAAAGTTTCTTTATGGTCGGATGATGATGTTGATGCAGTTTTCTGGCCTCAATTAAAGGACTAACAGACAAATACCTCGGTGATTTGATGAGAATTAAAAAACTTTTTATTAGAATGTTGATTGCAACTACTTTGGGTATATGCGCAGGGATTGCAATGGAGTATATGTCTTTGTGGGTGGGCTTTCCAGTCTTTTTAATTATTGGTGTGCTTGCAGGTATTTTTGTGGAAATAGTTATTGAAGTTTTCCGCATGGAACACACGATTGCACGAGAAGATTTGAGGAAAATGAAAAGTTCCGTTCTGAGAATCTTTGTTGCAATCTTTATAGGTCTGTTGGCAGGGACGGTATTGGAGCTTGTCACCTTATGGGGGGCCTTTCCCGTCTTTTTGATTGTGGGAGTGCTTGTTGGTTTAACGGTTGGAATAACAATTGAAGTCATCAGGTATAATCGCTTAATGAAACGTAATTTTCTGAAAGGTGAAGGGCTGGGTTTGGATCGCTTGCCGGTCAGTACCGCTGAATTAATAAGGTTGGTCATCAAAAAGATGCGCTATCATAAAGAGGTCCGTAGCGAGGTAATGGCGGAACTTGCAGCGCATTTCGAAGATGAACTAAAAGACTGTGGGACTGATGAAGAGAAGGAGCAAAAAGCAAAGCGGCTAATAGCTGAGTTTGGTGATGCGAAGCTATTGGCGGTTTTACTGCGCCGGGCGAAAAAACGCTGCCGGCCGCTCTGGCGTACTGTCGTAGCAAGGACATTTCAAACCATTGGCGTATTAATTGTGTGCTTTATCTTTTATGCCATCTGGTTTTCCTTCGGCAAGCCGACAATCCGCATAGATTATGTTGAATTGCTCAATAAGATAAATCAGCCGCAGGTTCACGACCAGGATAATGCATGGCCGCATTATGAAAAGGCAATCGAACTATATGTACCCCAGGGGCCGCTGGTCAAACAGGTTATTTTATACAGGAGCATAGGAACAAGAGAGCGCGAAGACGCATTGCGGCTAAAAGGCTTGTTACGGGATAATGAGCAAAAAATCCAGGAATGGCTGGAAAAGAACCAGAAGTACTGGGACGACCTGAACGCTGAACAGAAGGCGATAAAGCTTAAATGCCTTGAATACGATATGGTCCTTTTATATAAAGATGCCCCTGAATACCCTGAGTACCACTCTGATATGTACGTATACAGCGGTTGGGGTGCTACGACAATTGAACAAATGACGAAACATATTCTCCGATGTATCAAGGAAGGTATAAAAATTACTACTCCTCCCCTGCCCAGAGGCCCCTACGACAGCCCTGTATCTGACGTAGAATTTCCAACTGCCGATGTGAAAAAATATATGGAGGATAAAAAAATTCCACCAAATAATCTTGAGGCTGTTTCTGTGGCAGTCCTTCGCGAAGCAATTAAACGATTCAAAGACCTTCCGGATGACGTTTCAGCACCGCTCACAGACGTCGAATGTGAATATATCGGCCCCTGGATCGAGCAGAACGAAGCTGCGTGGAAGGAATTCATGGCCGGCAGTGCCAAGTCGTACTGCTACCAGCCGTACACTCATGATCCAAATGGCGAAAGCAAATCGGTCTGGAGCATTCTTTTGCCGCATCTTAGCTCTCTGAAGGATTTGGCAAGGATGGCAGCTTGGCGCTCGCGTATCGACAGAGACCAGGGCCGGTTGCAGCAGAGTATAGAGGATTGTCTCGACATCGCCCACGCCGCTAGCCATTTGCAGGGCCAGGGAATACTCATCGAACAATTGGTGGGTCTGGCGTTGAGCGGCCTCGGCCATGGAGAAATACTGAGGATCATAGCTGATCGGAAACTTTCAGCCGCCGAACTGCAGTATTTGCAAGAGCAATTATCGCAGATTTACCCCGGAGACTACCCACTACTAAACATGGAAGGTGAGCGATTGGCCTTCATGGATGTTGTTCAACGTTCATTCACCGATGGAGGACCCGGCGGGGGCCATTTAATACCTGGTCAGTGGGATGAGTTTCAAGACTTCACTTCTATCGACCCTGATATAAGGGATAAGCGATTCCTCATGCCTTTTTACACAGCAGCGAGTATGGCCCACGCAAGGCGAGACGCGACGATAGCAAAGGCAAACGAAATATACGACCTGCAAAGCAAGATGGCCCATATGACTCCTTATGAAAGGCACATATCCAGTACTAAAACACCCGAGGAGATTATGTATTCTTCCTGGTCCAACTACAGGTTTTTTCTCATTGATATTTTCATGCCCGCTACGGCCAGAGTTTCTGATACTGTATATAGGGCCAAAACGGGGCATGAAGCAACGATTGCAATATTAGCGATTCTGCGATGGCGATTGGAGAAGAATCAATATCCGGCAGCTCTCGACGAACTGGTCGCGGCCGGATTCCTGAATGATTTACCTATGGATCCCTGGAGCGACAAGCCTCTGGTCTACAAAAAAACAGAGGATGATTTCATCCTCTACAGCGTCGGCTTTAATTTCAAAGATGACGGCGGCGAATACGGTCGAAACGGAAATGGCCAAATCAGGGAGTGGAGCGACAACGGCGATACGGTCTTCTGGCCTCAGTTGAAAGACTAATAGACAAATATCCCGATGATTCGATTATTCGGGGAATCTGAACCGAAATGAATCTTTAAATATGCCTTTTTTTGCTTGTCCGGTTTAAAATTAATCTGGCTCTCTTGTAAGAAAGGGCTTCTTAGTTAATTATATTTCGCTGGGCCTTGCGCATGCGGCGGCGATTTTTTTCCGAAGGCTTCTCGTAGTAAGCCATGCGTTTCATATCTCTGATCAAACCTTCTTTTTCACAAAGTTTCTTGAAACGCCGAATCATCTGTTGTACGGACTCGCCTGCCCGCGATTTAACTTTTAACATAAAAAAAAGAACCCTTTCTGTGCCCTTAAAAAACAAGCAAAAACATAACACAATATATAGTTTCGACAAAAAACGTAAGAAGTATTACTCTAAAGAAGTTTTTAATGATTTTCAAGTCTAAAATAAATCATAAATATGTTTTATTCGAAAAATTTTTTCATTTTGTCCTATAATATACATGAAATGTCAAAATCAGCCTGTATTTTACTGAATTATCGGGTTTTCTTGAGCAGGATTGACAAATATGTTAGAATTGAGAGTGAATTTTGGAGGTATACATATTTGGAAAAGTTACGTCAGACTCTTAGAGTCAGAAAAGAACGGGCTATTCTGGTTGCTGCCGTCCTTCGGGGCCGCGGTGGGCCGGATGATTTGGCCGAAATGACGGCGTTGGCCGAAAGTGCCGGGGCGATCGTAGTAGACAGGTTTCAGCAGAAAATCCGCACGATAAATCCTTCCACATATATAGGTAAGGGCAAAGCCGAGCAGCTTGCCGGCCGCGTCAAAAAGTTCAAGGCGAATGTGGTCATATTTGATAACGACCTCGCGCCCGGCCAGATTCGTGAGCTCGAAGAAATAATTGAGATTAAGGTCATCGACCGCAGCGAATTGATTCTGGATATATTTGCTACCAGGGCAAAGACCAAACAGGCTAAATTACAGGTTGAACTGGCTCAATTGGAATATACATACCCACGATTGACGAAGATGTGGTCGCATTTGGACAGTGTAGCCGGGGCGGGGGGAGCAACAGCCGCAGGCGCCGTCGGCGGCATAGGAACCAGGGGCACGGGTGAGCAGCAGTTGGAAATCGACCGGCGGCTGGTCAGCAAACGAATAACCGAGCTCAAACGCGATCTGGCAAATATAGACAAGCGGAGACTTCGCGAAATCGACGGCCGCAGGACAATGTTCAAGATTTGCCTTGTCGGCTATACGAATGCGGGCAAAAGCACCCTTTTGAACACGCTTACCGATTCGGATGTCTTCGTCGAGGACAGGCTCTTCGCGACGCTGGATACACGCACGAGGAAGTGGGAACCGGCAAAAGGGATTGAGGTACTTCTCAGCGATACGGTTGGTTTTGTTAAAAATCTGCCGCATCAGTTGGTCGCTTCATTCAAAGCGACGCTCGAAGAAGCGGTCAATGCGGACCTGCTCCTGCATGTTATCGACGTATCCAATCCCGATGTTCTGAACCAGATAAATTCGGTAAATAAGGTGCTGAAGGAGATTAATTGCAGCGGAAAGCCGATTTTACAGGTCTTTAACAAGGTTGATGTTGTAAAAAAAATCGGCGACCTTGAAATGCTTCAAACCGTATATCCCGATACGGTCAGTATTTCAGCCAGGACAGGTTTCGGCCTGGACGATTTAAGAGAGGCCGTTGCGACCAAATATAAAGGCACCGAAGTTTTCCTGCGGATTCTCAGCAGCCAGTCAAACGGAAAGGTCCAGAGCTTTCTTCGTGCTCACGGCAGGATTATAAGCGAGCGATATCTTGACAGCTCGGTTTCGATAGAAGCCTGGCTCGGCAGGAATCAGCTCCCGGAGTTGCAGCGACTCAGACCCGAAGCAATTGAAGTCATAGAGGATTAAATTAGGTACGGTAAAATACTGCGATAAAATAAGGTTTATATTTGTAGCTATATTTGGAGGAGAACATAATGAAAAATCTGATTTTAATCCCATTTTGTTTATTTGTTGTTTTCATTTCTAATGCGGCCGACGGTCAGGTTGGAGTACAGCAGCAAGTACAATCTGCACAGGTCCAAAAACAGATTACGAATTATCGGAAGTCTGTGGAAGATTACTACAGCAACAAAATTACTGAACTTCGACTTCAGATGCAGACCCAGATCAGATTGTTGGAGATTGCGGAGTTGCCGAAGCCAGAGTGGATGAGCCTTTCAGAATGGACAAGATTTATTGAAGCCGTTGTGAAAATGAATGGCTTGGACGATAAATTATCCGGACGTTTTAAAATTGTGAGTAAATCATATGCAGAAAGGCTTGCGGCAGCGTACGGGCGGTTAACCGAAAGGAAAAGTGATATATTGAACAAGTTTGAATGGGAAGCCGCAAGGCTAAATAAACAAATGGAGTATGCCTTAGCTACCGGATTGAATGAGTATCAGGAAAGATTGAATATGGAAGAGATTCCAGAAAAACCGCAGCATACATTAGGTGTTGTTGCCGGTATTTTATATGCAGAGGATAGCTCGACTGCTCTGATAGACGGCGAAATATTACGAGAAGGGCAGTTTATACATGGAGTCAAGCTTGTCAGCATACATAAAGATAAAGTGGAATTCGAAAAAAACAATAAAAAATGGGATCAAAAAGTGCAGCAAAGGCTGGAAACTTACTGGAGATAATGGATAAATAGCCGGAATTCAATGAATTTTTTACCTTATAAGACGAACACAATCACAATGGTAAAAACTGAGAGAACAGCTATGAAAGTGCCATTTTTAGTCTTGTAAAATCATTTTTTTATAGTTTTAGAGGATTTTTTGAAAAAATGTTAGATATTTCCGATTTTGACAAAATATTATTCTTGACGGGAACATGGGAAATATGGCATAATTGTAATCGTGAAGTTAAAATATTCTGCTGATTATTATAGCTTCATTAATTGTGAAGTATCCACGGTTCCTGGGCAACTACCTAAAGCGTGTTTAGGTAAGGGACAAATTGGATAAAGGTAATACGGCAGGAGACAGTGAGAAATCTCAAGGAAGGCTGGTATGGGTTTTGTTTTGTCCGTATCAGGAGAGGTAGCTGTATAAGCTATTGGTATGCTTTTCTTTGAGATTATGGTTTGTTTTTTAGTAATTCATCTGTGTCTATTTGTTGCCCGCTTACCTCTAAAATCCGAAATCTTGCCTGATCGCAGTTACCCTGATTGAAGGGCTGCTGCGCAGAGTCCTTCAGGCAGGAAGTATATGCGATTAGTTCAAGTGAAGTTTGTCCCGAAATGTTTTTATTATAATGTGGATACATTCCACGTATTTTTTGGAAGGAGATGGAAAGTGAAAAAGATA
>CAZKYP010000033.1:0-14870 GCA_964556885.1 uncultured Pirellulales bacterium
TGATATAATCGAACAACAAAAACAGGACAAATCCGAGCGCCATGGAATTGCAGATTTCAGCCGGGGCAAATACGGCGATTATCAGCATGGTCAGCGCCTGTCCTGTGAGTGCATCGGTAACAACCGTTCGAGAATTACTGCTGCCGGAAGCCGCGACGACCGAAGGCGCATACAATATAGTTACCCAAGCGCCCGCGAAAAGAAATCCCGCCATCACAAACGGATTGGCCGCAGGCCAAAGGTATCCCAGCACCTGATAAACTACCACCGGCGGCAATGCCGCCCAGATACGCGGCGCCCAGGGCAACTTTCCCAAACCAAGGGCCGAAGTCAGAAATTCTTCCTTTTTCATATTGCGGCTCCATCATAAACCCATGTACCTGCTCTGATATACGATGCAAATCGGAATCGAGTTCTGATGAGAATCAAACGATTATTTTGGCAAAAATAAATGTTTCTTTTTGCGGCGAGTGCGGTAAAATCAGGGCGAGTGAGGGTGAATATGGGAGACTTATAGAAAAATGAGCGAAGGTAAACTGAAAACTGCAATACTTGGTCTTGATGAGGGCGGTCGATTCCTGCTGGACGTCGTCGGGCAGGTCGATTACTATGAGCTTGTCGCCGTAGCGGACAAGGATCCCAACCTTGTCGAGAAGGTGGCCGCAGAGCATAAGTGTACGTTTTACGACGACTACAGGCAATTGATTATACAGAACCAGCTCGATTGCCTTCTGGTCGCAGAAAGCATACATAGCTGCGACGAGTACGTCAGGATGGCGATGAAAAAAAAATTTAACGTGCTGAAGATGATTCCTGCTGCGAGGAATTTCGAGGAGGCGGCACAGCTCGTCGCTCTCAGTGAGACCGAAAACGTCAAGTTTACCGTCGCCACAGCAGGCCGATTCACCCAGAGCTACCACGCGCTGCGGCGATTCCTGCGGGAAGGAATCATCGAGACACCCAAAGGGCTGAATATAACAAAAGGCGAGTGGGAGCCGTTCCTGCTGACCGCTTTTTACAACGTAGGCGATTATCCGCGCCACAACTGGCAGACCGACCCGAAGCTGGCCGGAGGCGGCGTGCTGCTGCACAACTGCTACAGGTTCATTGACCAGATCATCTGGAACTTCGGCCTGCCGGAGCAGATATACAGCCTGGGTACGAACCAGGCCCACGACAAGCAGCAGCGCTTGTATCTGACCGAAGACACGATTGTCGTTACGATGAGGTTCAGCGATACGTTTATCGGCAATATAATCGCCTCACGCCGGGAAGGCATCGGCCCGAGAGAGGAATTTCTGAAGCTTTACGGCAAGGACAGGATACTGACCGTGAGCAGCTCGCAACTGACTGTAAGCGACGGCAAAGGGCAGATTTGCGCTGAAATGAAATACGAAGACAGTGAATCCGGCTGCATGAAGGAGCTGCTGCGGAATTTCGCTCTGAGTATTTTATCACCGGAGGATAACAAACTCTTCAGCAGCGGCAGGGAGAACCTGAAAAACATGGCCATCATCGAGTCGGCCTATCTTTCCGCCCGAACGGGTTTCCCCGAAGAGCCGGGCAGGATTCTGCAGATGGCCGCAAGTATTTAACATGAACAAAAGTTTAGCATTTGACAACAGTAACCCAAAGGTATACCTTGTTATGCAATGAACGAATTCTACTCGGTTTTTTTGGAGAATCTGAAATGGACGAGAGCCAGAAAAAAAACCTGATGATCGGGATAATTGTGGTATGCATTATCGTCGCGGGATACTTAGTTTACGCTAATTTTACCAGCAGTGGCGACGGTATTAACAGTATTCCCGGCGATGAAATGGTCTGGGTAAAATGCACTAATAAATCATGCCAGGCCGAGTTCCAGATGAAAAAGAAACAATATTATGAGGAAGCAGAAGAGGTGATGCGTAAAAATCCCATGGCTTCCTTCACTCCTGTAAAATGCGAAAAGTGCGGCAATACTTCCGCCCTGCTGGCTGAAAAATGCCCATATTGCGAAACAGTATTCATTACCGACACTACCCCAAACGATTTCCCCGACCGCTGTCCGAAATGTAAGAAAAGTGCAACGGAGGAATCCAGAAACGAGAGGAAAAAGGCACAGGGTGGGCAATAAGCCGCTCCTGAACATCGGTCGACATCAGCCAGGCGACTTGCGATAAGATGAATCAGACAATTAGGTCTCGCCCGGCGGCGATTTAGAATGTCGTTAAATCATATTCGATCTCTAATTGCAGCTTATGCCGGGCTTCTTCCTGGGCCAGTTTCGAAAGTGTGTCTTTGATTTCCCGGTCCCGGAATATCGATGCCAATCGTGTGTATAATTTGAATGCATCTTTTTCCCTTTGCATCGCCAGCATAAGTGCCCGAGCATAAGTCAAATTCGCCTGCGGCTCAGCAACATCCAAACCATCGACGATATTAAGACTGCCGACTTCCTCCTGCTGTATGGTAATCTTTCCGGTTTTAATCGCTTCCAGCTTCTCTTTATGCCGCAGTTCCTCGTTCGCAAAATCCTCGAAGGCTTCGGCAACTTCCGGCCGCTCCGCCCACGCGGCAAGCTTGACGTATAAATCGTGAGCCTCGATTTCTTTGGCTATCGCGAAATTTAGGACATCATCAACGGAATGAAACTTCTTCATTTCTTATCCTGCAAAAAACGAACGAGCAGCCTGGTTTTGGCTAAACAGAATAAGTATATCAATTGATGGAGAATTTAATAAATGTTTAGCTTTCCCGCAACCAGTTAATGAAACCGGCATAGGACGGCCACGACTGATTAAAACCGCCGTCGTCAATTCTCACAAGTTCAATTTCGTCACACAGCTTTTCGAGAATTTCCTCACTCTGGTAATCACGAAACTGCGATTCTTCCCAGCGTATATACTGCCCTTTTTTACAACGCGGCGACTTGGCTATTATTTTCTTTAGCTGCCCCTTCGACCACACCAAAATGATATGGTCCGACTTATCACGAAAGTAGAAATGGACATGGCCGGAGCGGTGGCTGGTATTCACAAAATGAACTTCACTCAACCACTCTACCAAATCATTGGGATCAAGACATGCTCGTAATATCTGTGTATTGCTGTTCTCGCTCATAACATTCCCTCCGGTAAAAACAATCAGGCCACCTTTTGTATCTCACAATCTTTTCTGCACGCTTAAAAACGTCCACTTTTAGATATCAACCATTCAACGAACATTATAACCAGCTATCAATATAAGCCAAGAAAAATAATCTATTTTTTTTCGGCAATCCTGGCCCATCGATGTCCTATAACATTACCGGGCCGGATGAAATGCCGTATAATATATTTTGAAGCCTCCAGGAAACTTAAACTGCAAGTGACGCGGAAACAGTTAAACGTGATTCCGATCTAAACAGAGACAGACTGATTTATATCTTCAAAACATGCCGGGGCTTTTTCGAGCAGTATCTCTAAAACCTTCGAGCAGGCCTTCCGGATTTCCCACTGGGCTTTTTTATTCGTGCGCAGCTTGATAATATGCCGCCATTCCCTGAAGTTCGCTGTAACGACAATCTCACTGACACAGGCATTCGGCAAAACGAAACGGGCGTCCTCCTTGAGGATATTTCTGCTGCGCCATTTGACGTACATGCTTCGAATCATCTGCATATCGTTGTGGAAATCTTCGATAAATTCTTCCGGGATACTCTGCGGCACGACATATTGAAAATCATTTTCATCGACATACCGCTGCGACTGCTGCGAGACGCTCATCAGGCGATGGCGAACAAGCTGGTGGGTCATCGCGCGCGAGCAGTTTTTTATCCTGAACGTCGCTGATACATGTTCGAGCGGCGAATCGTGCCCGAGCTTTATCAGCCGCTGTATGAAAGATTTTTCGCTGTCTTCGCCGACCTTGTCGAGACTTAGATAACAAGTCCGTCCGGCCTGTTCGATGACTTTCTCGGCATCCTGGGTAATCGCTATCAAATCAACTTCAATGGGTTTTGCAACATGCATCGTCTTTTTCATATTTCATCCAAATCTATTTTCCCAACCGCCGCCAGTGCAATATTTACATTGCCGAACGGTGCGCTGAGTGCAAAGCCGGCAGCTTTGTCACCAAGCGTTTCTATCATCTCTCTTGCTATCAAAACGCCTTCTATTTTACCTTCCTGGGCTGTTTTTGTTTTTTCCATTCGGTCCAGGATTTCTTTCGGCACCGATACGCCGGGCACCTCGTTGGCCATAAACTGAGCGTTTTTGAAACTGGTAAAAGGCCAAACGCCCGCAATAATCGGGATACCAGAATCCTTCGTCGCCTCGATGAAATCCAAAAAAGCCTTCGGGTCGAAGACCGGCTGTGTGATTGCGTATTCTGCGCCGGCGGCGACTTTCAATTTGAACCTTTCGATTTCTCTTTCGATATCGACAGCAACGGGATTCGCCCCGACGCCAAGTGTCAAAGCCGTAGGAGGGTCAATCTTATTGGAGACAATATCGCTTCCGTGATTCAACGCGGTAATGACTTTGCAAAGCGATATCGAATCGAGATCAAAGACCGCGGTCGCATCCGGAAATTCTCCGAGCTTCGGCGGGTCTCCCGTAATTACAAGTATGTTCCGCAGGCCAATCGCGTGCATCCCGAGCAGGTCGGACTGGATCGAGATAAGATTTTTGTCCCGGCAGCAGAAATGCACTATCGTTTCGATCTGAATTTCCTGCTGAATCTTGATTGCGGTTATCATCGCACTGAGCCTGCTGCTGGCGCGCGGGCCGTCCGGGACATTTACCGCATCGATATCCTTATCTTTGCAGAGCTTTATCCTTTCAAGCAATGCGGCCGTATCCGTTCCTCTCGGCGGTGACATTTCAATCGTAATAACCTTTTGTCCGGATGCAAGTTTTTTTCCAAGTTTCGATTTCAGCACCAGCGGCACTGCGGCCACTTTTTCGTGTTCATCAATTTCTTTGATATGCGGCTCAATCTTAATTTGGCGCTGGCCGGACTTATGAATCGCCTTGACTGCAAGGGCAATCCTGCGGATATGCTCAGGCGTCGTTCCGCAGCAGCCCCCGATTATACGGGCACCACTTTCGTAAAAACGCTTTGCGTATTCGGCCATATACTCCGGCGTCGAAACATACATAATCCTGCCTTCGACCTTCTGCGGCAGCCCTGCATTCGGCTGAATCGAAACGGGTTTGTCGGTGACGGTCCTCAGGATTTCAAACGCCCTGAGCATTTGCGCCGGGCCGAGTATGCAGTTCATACCCACTACATTAACGCAATCACAGTCCGCGATCTTCGAAAGATTTTTTATAACATCCTCTTCCTGCTCAATCGCCATTTGTGCAACAATCGGCAGCGACGTTTTT
Source organism: uncultured Pirellulales bacterium (assembly GCA_964556885.1). Taxonomy (GTDB): domain Bacteria; phylum Planctomycetota; class Phycisphaerae; order Sedimentisphaerales; family Anaerobacaceae; genus CAZKYP01. Next base: position 5,355 of record CAZKYP010000033.1, read on the forward strand.
GCCGCGGCTTCAACAGCAAGCATAAGTTCGTTCGGATCTGTGAATGTCTCGAGAATCAGAAAGTCAACTCCGCTTTCACAAAGCACTTCCGCCTGCAATTCAAACGCAGATTTAATCACATCCGCTTTTTTATCATCGAAGACGTTCAGCTCCTGTCCGCTCGGACCGATTGAACCGGCGACAAGCACTTTATCACTCGCACATTTTTTTGCGACTTTTGCCGCCGCTGCATTTATCTCGCTCACCTTTTCACCAAGGCCGCTCCTGGCAAGCCTGATTTCATTGGCCCCGAATGTGTTCGTCTCGATGAAGTCGGCGCCCGCATCAATATATTGAGTATGAATCTGCTCAACGAGTTTCGGCCTCGATATATTCAGCTCATCGTAGCAGGAATTAAGAAAAACTCCCTGCTGATAGAGCATCGTTCCCATTCCGCCGTCGCCGATGAGTGTTTTGCGCTGAAGCAAATTGTCAAATTCACTGATTTTCATTTATATAAGTATCTCAATTAAATTGAGATTTACCATTTAAAATAGCTAACAAACACAAATCAACCATAATGAGGTTCTCAATAATACAATACCGTATTGCATTGTCAAAGGCCATCATTTACATAATCATTACAGGTATTGCGGGTGAATTTTCGGAATCTCTCCCAAATCCGGCTCAGCGTCAATTAAAATGCTTTATCCAGCCCGCTACATGCGAATAAACCTGTTAAAATGGACAAGATATATTTTCAAGTGCATATTTGCATTGACCCGCAGAACATGTATAATGTCCGGAGGTTCCAACTGAATTAATTGAATAAAGAACCAACAGTGAGCGTATAGATAGTATGTTGAAACGTAGAATAGCGTTTTTCGTTCTTGCCACGATCGTTGTGTGGTCGAGTCGTGTATCGGCGTCGACGAGCGGTACCTGGCGCCTGGACGAAGGCAGGCAATGGGAAGCCGTCTCGGCCGAAAGCAAGGACAAGTTTCTGTTAGCAGCAACTGAAATAAAGAAACTGGTCGATACGGGTAAAGCCAAAGCCGCCCGAAAAGCATTTGATGCACTAAAAAAAGATTTTCCAGAGATTGCAGGACCCGACCTGAATTTATTCATCAAAGCCGAGATGTTTTATTGCAAGGGCAAGTTGTACAAAACAATAAAAACTCATGACAAGCTGCTTAACGAGTATCCCAACAGCAAGTTCCGTGAAGCGGCCCTGGACAGGCAGTTCTCAATTGCATCAGCTTTCCTCGGAGGCCAGACAAAGAAATTGCTCGGCCTGTTTACAATGAAAAGATATGCCGAAGGCGTAAAAATCATGGAAAAGATCACGGAACGAACCGGCATCGATTCGCCAATGGGAGCCGACGCCGCCGTTGCCGTGGCACGGAACTACCAGAAAAGGAAAAAATACAATGACGCCTACCTGAAATGGTGGGAAATATCGCTTCAGTATGCGGCCGGTCCGATAGGCAAAGAAGCATTAATCAGCATGGCAAACTGTGAACGGGCGTTTTATAACGAGTACCCCGAGAAGGAAAGGCCGCTCTTTGACGCTTCGGGCCTGAGCACTGCTAAAAGCTGCTATGAAAAATTCAGGCTACTGTACCCGAAAGATGCAGAAGAAATGGGCATCGATAAAATACTCAAAGAAATAAATGAACAGTTGGCCCGGAAACAATATACCATAGGCCGATATTACCAGAGAATGGGGAACAAGCAGGCGGCCAATCTTTATTACGATATGGTCGTCAGCGACTGGCCGGACAGCAAAGCCGCCGAAATGGCAAAGCAAACGCTTGCTCATAACCAAATTTCAATAAACAGTGGGCTGGCACCTTCGGAACAATGAAAGAAACATTTATTAAAAATCTGTATAACCGGAAAAAGGGAATTTCCTTATTTACACTCCTGTGCCTTTGCGGCGTTTGTCTGAACGTTTGCGGCTGCACCGCTATGCAGGGCTATTCCAACGAATCTCTGTTCCCTAAAGACGTCACCAGCGTTTACGTGGAAATGTTCGATAATCAAACCTTCAGAAGAGGCGTGGAGTACGAGCTTTCAGATGCCCTGGCCAAACGTATTGAGGCGGACACCCCCTATAAAATTATAACCAGCTCGGACAGGGCCGACACCATAATAAGCGGCCAGATAATCTCAATAAGAGAGCAGGCGCTGAGCGTCGAAAGGGAATCCGGTTCTGTTCTCGAAAAGCAGGTGGAGCTGCGGGCGGTGGTAAACTGGGAAAATTTGAAAACGGGCGGGATGATGATAGACAACAAGATTGTTACCTCGACCGCAACTTATTCCGAATACCAGACACAGGAATTTAAGTACGCTTCAACCCTTGCAGCAAACAATCTTGCGCGTAAAATCGTAGAGTTAATGGAAAATAAATGGTAAAATTATTATGTAATGAATGAGGATCATGAGTAACAGTCAAAAGAAGAAATCACCCCTATATAGTCGCGGAAAACAAGACAACCAGGACCTGAAGCCTCCGCTGCCTCGCTACAAGAGGGGTTCGTACAGCACCATTTTAATAATCTTTTTATTTATAACACTTGCGCTGGTGCTGACTCAGCGGCAGAAGGTCGAAGAAATCTCATGGAGCGATTTCGTACAGCACATACAGGAAAAGCACATTCAAAATGTGATCGTTAAGGAAACCGAATGCACAGGCCAGTTCACCGACGCTTACATCGCCACACAGCAGGGAAAAGGCAAGAAATCATTCGTGGTAAATTACAATCCTGCGGTCCACGGTCCGTGGCTCATGGAGTTATTAAAGGACAACAACGTAGCCAATGATACTGCGCCGCAGCACATCTGGCTTACTATGCTGCTGCAACTATTGCTGCCGCTGCTCATACTTGTCGGGTTCTTCTACTTTTTCTTTGCACGAAACCTTCGCAGCGGCGCAGGCGGCATGCTGATGTCGTTCGGCCGAAGCAAACATCGGCTTCAGGGCAAAGACAAGTCCAAAGTGACATTCCAGGACGTGGCCGGCGTGGAAGAGGCAAAGGATGAAGTAGCGGAGGTAATCGAATTTTTAAAGAATCCGAAAAAGTTCCAGAGACTCGGCGGCCGCATCCCCCGCGGTGTGCTGCTCGTAGGCCCGCCCGGCTGCGGCAAGACATTACTCGCCAAGGCGATTGCCGGCCAGGCGGATGTACCGTTCTTCAGTATCTCCGGCAGTGATTTCGTGGAGATGTTCGTCGGAGTCGGGGCGTCCCGCGTCCGCGATTTGTTCAAACAGGCCAAGGAGAATTCTCCCTGCATCATCTTTCTCGATGAAGTAGATGCAATCGGGCGAAAACGCGGCCCCGGTTTTGTCGGCGGCGGGCACGACGAACGCGAGCAGACCCTGAACGCAATCTTAGTTGAGATGGACGGTTTCGACACGAACGACCAGGTGATTGTAATTGCGGCCACAAACCGCGCCGATATTCTGGACCATGCTCTGACCCGCCCGGGGAGATTCGACAGGCAGATTTTCGTGCCGCTTCCGGACTTGAAGGGACGGGTCGATATCCTGAAAGTCCACGCCAAGAAAGTGAAATTAGGACCCGACACAAACCTTGAGCGGCTCGCGCGCGGCACACCTATGTTCAGCGGCGCGGACCTGGCGGCGATTATCAACGAAGCGGCCCTGGCGGCAACGATGGCCAACAAGGACAGCATCGAAATGGCCGATTTGGAGGAAGCAAGGGACAAGGTACGCTGGGGAAGGGCCAAGAAGAGCAGAGTCATAGACAAAAATGAAAAAGAAATCACGGCCTACCACGAAGCCGGCCACACACTCGTGCAATCGTTGCTTAAAGACGCCGACCCACTGCACAAGGTCAGCATCATTCCTCGCGGGCCGATGGGCGGTGCAACTTTTGCCCTGCCGGAAAGAGACAGAACCATATTCACTAAAAGATATTGTATGGCTCTTTTACAGGTCTGCTTCGGCGGGCGGATCGCGGAAGAATTGTTCTGCGATGATATATCCAGCGGTGCACAAAACGATATTCTACAGGCTACCGGTATTGCAAAGCAGATGATTCTGGTCTGGGGTATGAGTAATCAGCTCGGCCCTATCAATTACAGTACGGATTATGCGGCCAAGGAAGCAATGTATCTCATGCCGTCAGAAAAAGATTATTCTGAAAAGACAGCGGAAACAATTGACAGTGAAGTTAAAAAGGTCACAGACGAAGCATATAAAAAAGCGAAGGAACTGCTTGAAGCAAATAAAGAAAAGCTCGAACAAATAGCTAAGGCCCTGCTGAAATACGAGACTCTCGACGCCGCCGATGTGAAATTGATTTTGGAAGGCGGCACTCTGGATAAACCGACGGTCGCCGATCTGCTGGCCGCCGAGCAGGCCAAGAACCAGCAACAAAAAGCCGTGCCTGAAAAAAAGTCCGAGCAGTTGGCCGACTGATTATTACTGTCGTTTCATTTGAATCGGGGTGGTTATGCGCCAAAGGATTGCTCCATTATCAAAAGGAATTGATGTTTTATTCGTAGGGATTTGCTTTTTCTTAGCTGTTTGCTTCACTGCAACAGCATACGCAGCCCAGGTGCAGCCAAATGTTAAAATCGAAACCGGCGCCGCCTTTGAACTTCAAAAATACGAGAACCAATCTTCATCCGTCCGTATCGAGCCCGCCCGAATAAACGAGCAGGCCGGCATCGTGGTGAAATTCGAAGGAACAGACGACCTGCATTATTATGCAAAGGCCGAGACCTCCCCCGCCCCCGGTTACGAGCTAAAAGTCAAGGCCGCGTCCGAGTATTTCAATTTCGGCGAGACTGTCTATCCGAAATGGAAGATGTTCACGGATTCGCTTGGCAACAAGGTCGAAGTATATGTCGGCAACTTTACGGTCTTTGTTCCAATCAATTCGACCAAGACCCAGACAGGCGAGACTGCAATTCAATCGGGTGACATCGACGTGACAATTACAGGCATTGCATGTACCAGCATGGTTTGCCTGAAACCTTTTGAAAAAACATTGCAAACAAATATAGATTGGAGCCGCCGTCAGTCATGGGCGCAGATTTCTCTCGAAGGGTCCGTTGGACAGGAAGAAGAGAACAAATCCAATCAAAGATCATCGCAGCCAATATTGTTTGCGCTTGCTCTGGCGTTTTTGGCAGGACTGACCTTAAATATTATGCCCTGCGTCTGGCCGGTGCTGCCGCTTATAGTGATGCGTATCGTCGGCCAGGCAAAACAAAGCCGGGGTACATCGACAGTGATGGGGCTCGCATTCTGCCTGGGGATACTACTATTCTTTGCAATTCTGGCCGGTGCCAACATCATTCTTCAGGTCTTCTACGGAACAGTTCTGCAATGGGGTGACCAGTTTAGAAATCCGACCTTTGTCGCAGTAATGGTGCTTCTGCTTGTACTGCTGGCGATGTTTATGTTCGGATTATTTACAATTACCGTCCCGTCCGCAATTTCGAGCAGGCAAAGCACCGGCAAAGGATACATATCAGCGATTGGTATGGGTTTGCTCGCGGCGGTCCTGAGCACGCCGTGCAGCTTCGGGATTTTAGCGGCCGCCTTTGCCTGGGCACAGTCACAATCTTTGTTCCTCTCGACAACCGCCATTATGGTCATCGGAGTCGGTATGGCACTGCCGTACGCTATTCTTACATCGACACCGGGATTACTGAACCGCCTTCCCAAACCCGGAAAATGGATGGAGCTGTTCAAGCAGGGCATCGGTTTCGTTCTGCTTATCATCGCAGTAAAACTTATCCTGGCACTGCCTGAGGCTCGCACAACCGGCGTATTATATTTTTCCGTGATACTTGCCTTTTGTGTCTGGATATGGGGAACGTGGGTCGATTTCGGCACAAAGCCGCTGAAAAAATGGTCGGTTCGTCTTGCGGCTGTAGCGCTGGCCGTTCTGTCAGGCTGGGCCTTGCTGCCGCAGGCGAAAGAGTTGATTGACTGGAAGCCATACGATGCAGGAGCAATTCAAACCGCTCTTGAACAGCAGCGGCCGGTTCTGATTAAGTTCACGGCTGACTGGTGCCTGAGCTGCCAGACCGTGCAAAAGGTAGTATATTCCCGTAAGGACATCGCCAAACTTATCGAGCAAAAAAACGTTCTCGCAATCAAGGCCGATACTACAGAGAAAGAATTTCCGGCAACAATAGCTCTTGAGAATATTTACAACGAGCCGGGCGTACCAGTCAGCATGCTCTTTGTCCCGGGAAAAAAAGAACCGTATAGATGGCGTGGAATATTATTCGCCGGCGAACTGAAAAAACATTTAGAAGAACTGCCCGATAAACAAGATAATAATTAAGGAGCGTTGTTAAAATTGGCAAAGGCTAAAAAAATCAAGGTCGATAAGAAACAGGCCGCTGATCGAGTCAAAAAGATCTGGCCGATACTGAAAAAGACATATCCAGGCGCAAGGATTGCGCTGAATTTCAAAGACCCGCTTGAGCTGCTTATTGCAACGATCCTCTCGGCGCAGTGCACAGACGTTCGCGTCAACATGGTGACAAAGGACCTGTTCAAAAAATACAAATCGGCCGCAGACTGGATGAATGCCGACCTTAAACAAATCGAATCCGACATCCGCAGCACCGGCTTTTATCACAACAAAGCGGTCAATATCAAAGGCGCCTGCACTAAGATTATCGAGCAGTACAAAGGCGATGTCCCCGACTCCATGGAACAGTTGCTGACGCTGCCGGGCGTCGGCAGAAAGACGGCAAACTGCGTCCTGGGCGACGCTTTCGGCGTACCCGGAATCACATGCGATACGCATGTTATCAGACTTTCCCGCAGATTAGGGCTCTCGGAAAACAGCGACCCGGTAAAGTTGGAGTTCGATTTGGCCGACATAGTCCCGAAAAAGAACTGGACACTATTTAGTCATTTATTGATTCATCATGGTCGAAATATATGCAAAGCCCGAAAGCCGGAATGCCCGAACTGCCCGATCGCGCAAAACTGCCCATCGGCCAACAACCCGGCATCGTGGTAATTTAAAAGGAGATTATCTACTCATGATAGAAGGTATGGATAGTCCGGTAAGAGACCTTTGGCGAATATTCAGGGTAATGGCCGAATTTACCGAGGGCTTCGAGGAGCTTGCCTCGGTGGGTCCGGCCGTATCAATTTTCGGGTCGGCACGTACAAAACCGGATGATTGTTATTATAAACTGGCACGGGAAACGGCTTCGGAGCTGGTGAAGGCTGGATTTGCAATTATAACCGGAGGAGGCGGCGGGATTATGGAAGCGGCTAACAAAGGAGCCGCCCAGGCAGACGGAAGGAGTATCGGACTGAACATCGAGCTGCCGATGGAACAGCTCCCTAACGAATTCCAGAATCTGTCTCTTCATTTCAGGTACTTTTTTATCCGCAAGGTGATGTTCCTCAAGTACGCTCACGGTTTTATCGTTTTCCCCGGCGGTTTCGGGACGATGGATGAATTTTTCGAGTCGCTGGTCCTGATTCAGACGCTGAAGCAGGCGTCTTTTCCCGTGGTCCTGATGTGCAGCGATTACTGGAAGGGACTGATCGACTGGATAAAAGCAACGATGTTGGGCAAACACAACTACATTAGTCCGGAAGACATGGACGTCTTTACCTTATGCGATGATGTTCAAACGGCGGTCAAAAAAATCGTTGAGTTCAGGGAAGGCCCCGGCCACAGCGGAATGGAACTGCCACCAGGTATGAGAAAAATGTAAACTGCAGGGTGGGGCTCGCCCCACCATTTTCATTTTTCAGTAAGTACAGCAACGATATCCCGATGTCCTTTCCGGATTGCTTCATCTAATGGCGTGCGGCCTTTAGCATCTTTTATATAGACATTAGCTCCATGAGATAATAAGAGTTTCACAATTTCTATTCGTCCCCGGATAGCTGCTTGATGTAAAGCAGTCCTTCCGCTATCATTCCTTGCATTGACATCAGCTCCATTAGTAAGAAGCATCTTGACGAGTTCCCTATCTCCCCGAGCCGCATAATGCAACAAACTTTCACTATCCTGTAACTTTGTATTAGCATTGACACCTTTCGAAACCAGCAATTGTACAATATCCATGTCTCCTCGTTGTATTGCAAATATAATCGGAGTCTTACCATCATCATTTTGTATACTGATATTCGCTCCCATATCGATAAACAGCTTTGCAACATCAGAATTATAATTATCTATTGCAAGTAATAGAGGAGTATTATTTTCGTTATCTCTTGCATCTATCTCTGCTCCTTTTGTAATAAGAAATTTAGCCATATCCAAAACATAATTATAATCCTTACTATTACTCATAGGTAAAGATGGCTGATCTTTATTTCCTATCTTATACGTGTTATTCTGAGGTGTAAAAATTCTGTTGTAAAGATTCCTATAACCACGATCAAACTTAGCCAATTTATGCAGAGGTGTTTGTCCTTCATCGTTCTTTAAGTTTACATTGGCCCCTTTAGTTATAAGTAAATCGGCAATTTCTATAAGGATGCGTCCATTCTCCGGACCATGATCATGATAAGGTGAACAAAGTATATGTAATGGTATCTCCCCGAAATTGTTCTTTACATTTACGTTAGCCCCTTTGTTGATAAATAATTTTGCTATCTTCAAATTATCCAGCTTAATTGCATCATGGAGTGGTGTGTTATTAAGATTGTCTTTTGAATTAATATCGGCACCATTTGTCAGTAGAAATTCTACCAAATCATAATTACTCCACTGAGAAATAGTGTATAGAGGAGTTTGACCTTGTGAGTTTTTTACGTTTACATTCGCCCCATGGGCAAGTAAAAGTGTCGCTACTTCAATGTTCGCATTATGTAAAGGTGTGAATTTGTAATTATCTCCTGCATTAACATCTGCGCCATTTGCAATTAGCAATGCAGCTATATCTTTATCACCGAGCCAAGCTGCCTTATGTAAAGGTGTCGTACTACACCCACATTCTGTATTAACATCGGCTCCTTTAGCGATTAGCAATTCAGCTACATCTTTATGTTTATTAGTAACTGCTATATAAAGCGGCGTTTCTTCGTTATTGTTCTTCGGATCGATTTCGGCGCCGTTGTCGATAAGCAATTCCGCTAAATCCCTGTAATCTTTTCGGGCCGCGCAATGAAGCATCATTTCTTTGTCTCGGCCGCAGACAACATTAACGTCTGCTCTATTGCTCAAAAGCAATTCAAATATATCTTTGTGGTCAGCGGCCAATGCCAGGAAAATTGGTGTCCAGCCGCCTTTACCCCCTTTTGCATTCACATCGGCACCCTTGGCAAGAAGCAATTCCACAGCCTCCTTTTTTCCCTCGTTAGCCGCCCAGTGCAGCGGCGTAAAGCCGGTTTCGTCCCTGGCGTTAACATCCTCGCCGTTTTCAAGCCTGATTTGGATTTGCTCTACACTACCAATCTGTGCGGCCCGATGCAACGTCATAATATCGGCCGCAGGCTTTTTCCTGCAACCACCGGCAAAACACAACGTCACCAAAATCAAAAAGAAAAGTTTCCTCAACCTCATTTAC
>CAZKYP010000033.1:14970-17506 GCA_964556885.1 uncultured Pirellulales bacterium
GCGTTAACCCGGGTCCGGGAGATTGGTAAGCGTGCGGTGTGCCTTAGCAACCTGAGGCAGTTGACTCTCGCGTGGGTTCTGTACGCCGGCGACAATGACGGCAAGATTGTAAACAGCGATGTCAGCTACACGGGCACTCCTCCCGTGGATACATGGTGGGTGCATTGGCCGACAGCCGGACACGGCAGCACCATCGAGCAGTGGGAAGAAGCTATCATGGCCGGACAATTGTGGCCATATCTTAAAAGCATAAAACTCTACAAGTGCCCAAACAGTGCCAAGCCGAGGAGACTGACCTACACTATAGTCGATTCGATGAACGGTTATTGCAGTTGGGATTCCTTCACCCCGAAACTGAAAATCACAAATATAAATCAGATTCGCCGCCCGTCCGGCAGGATGGTCTTTCTCGGCGAGGACCCGGTGTCTGCGGGGACATGGGGAGTTCTGTATTCGGTCGAGGCATGGTACGACCCGCCGCCGAAGCTGCACAGCAACGGCACGACCTTCGGCTTCGCGGACGGCCACAGTGAATACTGGAAATGGGAAGACAGCCGGACACCGGAAACTACCTGGGACGACCGAAACCAGGTCCAGGCCGGCAACAAAGATTTGCACAAAGTACAGATGGCCGTCTGGGGCGAGTTGGGATACGAGCCCGGCAGCTAATGTTAATGCAAATATCAAAACTAAAAATGCAAAATTGAGGAAGTCGTCTCGGCTCGCCGGGACTCCATAATTTTGATATTTGATATTTAATCTTTGATTTTTCCTCAACTCTTATCCTGCGAAAAACTCGATGCTTCCCGGTGCGGCCAAGCTGTTCAATCCAGTGATAAATTCAATCTTGCCGGCCGCGGGCAGTCTTTTATGCTGATAATGAATCGATACTCGGTCGTCCATAGCGGACATGGTTTTCATCGTGAGGTTGTTCAGCCTGCTGTTAAGAAACTGATTCAGCTTCGGTTCGATATCCTTGAAAATATTTTTATCGACGGAAATCATAAGGTTAGTCCGCGTGTGGAACGACAGACGGTTCCGAACAAGCCATTGGATGCACAAGGCAAAAAACACAAGGACAAATAAAATTATCGCGATAACGAAGGTGTGCGTGGCCGCTCCTATCGAAGTCGCAATCAGCAGCAGCAGATAGCCAATCTCGGCGGGATCCTTGACCGGCGTCCTGAACCGGACAAAGGACAATGCACCCAGCAGTCCCAAAGAAAGAGGTATGGAGCTTTGAATCCCCAAAAACAGCGAGGTGATAGCCGGCCCTACGACGATGAAGCACCGGTCCACGCCGGCCCCTATATTTCGGGAGCCGTAGAATACCTGGTAAATAAGATAAACCGCGACGGAGGCAATTAAAGAAAAGCCCATTGACATCATTATCTGGGTAAGATTGAAATTAGGGGTTTTTAACAGGTCGGTTACTGCTGCCAACATAAAATTTTCTCCTTGCTTATGTCCTTCGATTCGGCTCCGCCGTCAGGCGTTCCGGAGAAGGACGGGGTTTATAATAATTCTGTTCTTCCGGAAGGCCGCAAGCGGCCGACCGAGCCTGGTTTTTCCATCTGTGACTCGACACAGGAGGCATACTTTGAGAATCTACTCCAGTCGGTATCGAGAAAATTAATTGACCTTAGTGAGGCCGGTATATCCATCGAGGGTCCTTTGATTTCTATAATTCCGCCCTCAAGCATCAGGCCCGGCCGACTGTTTTCTGCGCCGGGGATTATCAGCGAGGAACGGATTTTGAAATCGAAAGACAACCTCGTGCCTGTCATGATTTCAACGAAGCGGAAACGTTCGTAGCTTATCAGGATGACCGGTAATAGTCCCGGCGCACCGGGATCGGAAAAATATCCGAACTCCGACAATGCCAGTAACATTATATTGAAGTCAATTATCGTATTTCCGGCCTGCATTTTTTTTAGCCGCTCCGCCGGGACGAGGAATTTCCTGCGGTGCTTTCTGCTTGCGTAACCTCTTTTGGACTTCAATTCCAGGTAAACGGGCACTTCACGCTGCCCGGCATCGGGGCTATCGTACCACCTGATACGAATTTTATCTCTTTCGTAACCGCCGTCGTCAGAATTCTGATACATGTCCAAATCGGGTGTATCGAAATACAGGCTGTGGATTACGCCGTGGGGATATAAACGGTCACACAGGCAAAGCTGTGATAACAGGCTGCGGGCAAAGATCGTTTTTTCCGGGGTGATATAGAATTTTCGCTCAAATCGCTCCCATTTCTGATCATGATCTGATTTTGCTTTTTGGGTTTTCGAGAAAATCTTTGAAATCATCCTTGCTGCCCCTAGTTCCCTCTGAACATATCAAACATATCAAAACCGCCTTCTGTTCTGCCGCCTTCGCTCTTACTGGATCGTTTTCCATCCAGTTGCTCTCTCACTGATACCCTGCGCTTCTCTATAAAGGACTTCAATCCCGGGGCATTCATTCCCGGCCCGCCGCCACCGCCTCCGCGTCCGCCGGGCCCTCCGAATTGTCCCATTTGATCCTGACGGCGACC
>CAZKYP010000033.1:17606-23401 GCA_964556885.1 uncultured Pirellulales bacterium
CCACCCTGCGATGCAGATGCACTGTCATCAGGCAGCATTTGGCTTCCGGGCATCCCTTCCCGCTTTAGAATTGTAATTAGGTCACCGAGTCTCGAACCTCCGATTTTGATATCGAGATTGTTTTTCTTTTCGGAAGCCAGTGACGTATTAATATCCTGTTCGCTGAGATCTTTTTTAGTCCAGTTCAGATAGGCTGCCGGCATCTCCGGCTTGTAGAGATTCCCTTCGGTTTTTGCAAAATTTCTGTGTATAAATACCTTATCCACCTGTTCAACGATGGTGTACAGTCCCAGATGAATGTCATTGACCCACACATCCGCAAAAGCTCTTCGCGGCGTCGGAAGACCCATTTGCTCAAACAACTCGTAGCCTAAGGTTTCTCTAATTAAAGTCGGATCTGAAAAACCGTTATTGAGATTGAGCTTCTTGACGCCGCGAAAATTCTGCGCGGAATTGAAGAAGTTGAAATCAACCTTAAGAGGCATTCTGTCCCCTCCCCTGGCGGAATTCAATGACGACATTCCCTTGGGACGAATAGCAACGTTCTTATACGGCACACCGTCAAACCAGAAATCGGCCCGAAAATACTGCTCCGCCCTCGTATTGTTTTTTATCTGCTTCCAGTCTTCATTTTTCATGACAATACGAATCTTTGCAACATGATTGGGATCAAAGGGATTAACGGCTTCGGAGGCGGGCTGCATCAGCTCTTCATGGTTATATGCCAAATATCCCGCCAGCAACAACACAAAAACGAATAATCCAACAAATGATAGTTTTTCAACTTTATCCATTATTGTTTAACACCACCAATATAAGACAAATAAAAAACCGCTCAACTTCCGGCTTCACTAACCTGAATCTGTGAATCAAAGACGTGAAAAAACACCTTTTTTATTGCATTAATTAAAAGAAAATTATGACAATCTTAACGAGAAATTACAACAACACATTACTGAGAATTGGGCCCCAAAGGTGAGGGAAGCGTTAATATCTGCATAGCCCCGCTGCCGTCCGGCACGCAACCTATTGACTGGTCGGCCTCTAAGGCTTCAAACGACACCGAATCCAGCAGGACGTTGTCATGTGTATCGGTATCGTACAGCCATACGGTTTCGCCGCGGGATGAAAGTTTGAAGTTGGCATGCAATCCCGGCTCATCGCCGCCGTTCTCATCGGCCCATACAAGCAGGTATCCCGCCGGGGCAATTACAGTGTCGTCCGGGAAATGCCATTTGAGAGGAATTTCAGGATTGTCACTGAGATACATACCCGAAAGGTCAACAGTTTCATTGCTTGTGTTGAATAATTCAATCCAGTCGTCGTATTCACCCTGCGGGTCGGCAACAGTAGTTACATTATGCGCCATCAGCTCGTTGATTACAACATTCGAAGTTTCCGTTGCGGCGTATGTCACTACATATGTGTACACATAGTATTCGGCGCCGGGCGGACTGAAGGCTATCGTGCCTGTGGTATCGGCCGCAGTGGCCTGGACATAATAGCGAAGCACCGTGCCCGGGGGGTACAACGGCAAAGTTACAGTATAGGTATTACTTGCCTGATCCTCCAGAGTCATCGGCAGGGACGTGAATCGTCCATAAGAGCTTTCCGCCAGAAACAACTGCACGTCGGCAACAGGTACATCCTGACCAAGCCCGGCGGTGACAGTTAGAGACTGCCCGTTCTGCTGTTGGGTAACGTCATAGTCAACCGACATAATTTCAGGGACATCCCGATTTACATCACGGTTACTGAGAAGGAAATTGCGTCGGGTTTGTATGAAATTCTTTAACTCGGATACGCCGCTGATAAAAGCCTGTGTTGTATACAATTTCTTATTGTCCAGTTGAACTTCCTGCTCAATAAGGGCCCGGTATTCGTCAATCTTCAGCCAGAGATCATCCTCGGTCAGATACGAGTCCAGAATGGTCCGCACATGGGCCAGATAACGTTGTTTATACTGGTTTATAGCCATTAATCGGTACATCAACGGCACCTGGGAATCATCCGAGCGGTAATACAGGGACCAGCCCGCCGTGCCGCTGGAGCGCATGCACGAATTGCCGTCGTACTGTATCAGGTGAATCCGGCCCGTCTCCGGCTCGTAATAAAGATAGTAATCGCTGCCGCGTTTATATATGTAACCATCGTCGTCATGGAAAATTATCTCGAAGGCACACAACCAAAGCGCCCTGTCCACATTCAATACCTCATCGAGTACATCGGGTAATTGTTCGAGAGGCGTATTGTTCAAGACATCGCAGGTGTTTATCAGGCTTGTCCATGGGTCCTCCTGGTTGGTGCCTTTCAATTCGTAAACCGCTTCATAAGCGGCCGCATCGTCGCCCTGCCATGTCAGTGCAGCAGTGCCGTCGAACATCCCTCCGCCTCCGCCACCACCTCCGCCCGGCTCGGCCTGAACGGAACCTGGAACAACGGCCGCCACGCGTGCACCGGGTGTCTGCCCGCCGCCCATATTTCCCTCGGCCCGCCAGCGAGTGCCATCATTGCTCGGAAACCAGTCCTCGATGAATTCTGAATTGAGCTGCTGTATGTTTGCATAGACACCCCAGTTCTCGTCATTGATGACAAGCTTTACGAAGTTGGCTTTAGCGCTGGGAATCTGCCTGCGGCACGTATTCGAATAGAGCACTTCCCGCATGAAGGTCGGGTCCTCCATGCAGTTAATAAGATTGAGTGTCTTGTAACCCATCAGACGCTGGTCTTCGACGGTATAATCGACCTCGATATTGAAGGATTTCTTCTGCGAGTTCTGATTCATCATATAAGAGGTATTGCCGCGAAAGCGCACTCCGACACCTTCGTATATAACGCCGTCCACGGTCATGGTGGCCGGGAGGTTTTGTTTGCTTGCATAATTTGCCTGTAACTGGCTCCACCAAGTGCGATCCGAAAACTGCAGATAAAGGGTTCGCAATACAGTCTCATCATAAAGATCCTGCCCGGCGGCAACGGATATTTGGCAGAAAAAGACCAACGCAGCAAAAACCGCTATTGTTTTACTCGACATTTTCAAATCCTTCCCATCTATTGGGCAACGATCTCAACTGATATTGATTCAAATTTCAAAAGCATGATAAAATAGCCTGATTGACATTTTTCTATAAAAAAAGCCCTTATATCCGGTTTGTGGCCGGGTTTCCAAAAAAGTTGCATCGGTAAATACATTTTTTAACAAAAAATTAACTTGAATCTAACAGATAAAAACGTAAAAAGACGACCTTTTATTACATAAAAAAAAGATAAGTTAAGTAGATACAATTGGATCTAACTGCTAAAGAAGTGATTATCTATAATTATGATACAAAATTATCACTGCAGTTCGTGCCAGACATACGCACCTTCGGAAAGTTCGAGCCGGTACTCGCCATACTCTGACAAATCGGACTCCGGCGTTTCCATATCCTCGCCGCCAACGACAAAACCCCAGTGACCGAATGTACCGCCCCAGGTCAGTCGAACGACGGGGTGACTTATTTGATCCATCAACAGGCTTACATAGTGCGGGTCGAAACGTGTTATCGACTCCGGCCAGTCGACACTCTCAGGCCATACCGATTCTAATGTATAATCAGTATACAAATTGATTTCCTCATCCGTACAAGCTTCCGGATTGACAGTACTCAACCATGCTCTTATGGCCGGAATGTCGGCTTCTTTCTGAAGGTATTTCTTAAAACCCGAAGTATATGTCCTGAAGCCAGACGGCTTAACAGGTGTAAACGGCAACGCCAGATACACTCCCAGCCCGACGATTACGATTATGCGCAGCAGCAACAGTTTGTATTTGTTGCGTATATGAACAGGCCAGCTTATCTGTGACCGGGCCAACAGAATTAGGACACAAAATGTCGCCGGTATGAGATAGTGCACTGCCATGAAAACCATAGTAAACTGGACGACCTTTTTATTGTACAGGCCGCAAATGTACGTGATAAGCCCGGTTGGGTCCATAAGGCTGCCATACAACAGAAGAGAAATTATCAGGATTATATCAATTACATACCAATACCTTTGGTACCAGCGTAAGTAGAATTTTTCAGGTTTATTTTCAATCGAAATAATATCTTTAGCCGCGGCGGGAGCCGGTTCATAACCGAATCCCGATACCGGTGCTGCTGCAAGCTGTCTGCGTTGGAGAACTGCAAGAATTAATACCGGCATTACAAACGGCAGGAACAAACCTGCTAAAAGAGCCAATGAACCGAGCAAAGGTGAAATTCTTGATATTGTCACCGTAAACAAAGACAGCGTCTGGCCGATGAATGAACACAAACATGACAGGAAGAACAACATTTTCAGAGAAAGTTTTCTGACAATTATCGCCGCTGCAATAACCTGGCAAGTGACATACAAAATATTGTCGATAATTGCTCCGATCATTTTAAATATCGTAAAATAAATATCGAAGTTAGATGTCGCCGTCCCTTCGATTCTCGGTACGACATTAATCAGAACGGCATATACCATTGAGTGAAACAGGGTGAATGCAAGCACATAACCGATGAAAGATAAGCCCCTGTATTTTCGCATAAGTGTCTCGGTGACTCTAAAGCAAGCTAATGTTTCAATAATAATTCCAGCATCTTGCGATCGAGTTTGTGGCCGTGCCAGTCTTCATACTCGACATCTTCCCTGCCGGAGTCAAGTATACCAAATTCGCCTCGGAAATTCCACAGCGCATAACCAATCCCGTTATCCGTCAATATATCCAGGACGTCACCGAACCATGCCAAAAAGACATCGTGCGGCGTTTTTATCCAGCAGCCACACTCGCCACAGTGTACGCCTATACCCTTGCGAGCCAGCTCAATCCACGGCTTATAGTATTTTTCCAGCCTGGCTCGGTCCCAGTTTTCACCTCCCATTTTTCCGGGCCAGACCGGAGCAGGCAAATTCTCGACATTTGCAAACGCCCATGGCGCCTTGTAATGTGATATGTAGCCGGGATTGTAGCCGCGGCAGCTCTGGGCGATTTTCAAATCGATAAGTTCGGGTATTACATCGTTGCCAACATTATTGCCGTCCGCAATTATCAGGTGGTTCGGATTCGCTTCACGAATGGATTTAGCTGCGGCCTCGGCCACCCGACGATAGACGTCACCGGGGACGGTACTGCGTTTGGAATGTTGGTCGTTCATATCTTCACGCATGCTCGGTTCGTTGACCAGATCGAAGCTGATCCTCGAAGGCGGAAGGTCTTTGTAGCGTTTTGCCCACATTCCCCAATGGAAACAAAATGCATCGAGGGCTTCTTTATCCTTCCACAGGTTGAACGGTTCGTAAAAGCCGGCGTTCACGCAGTATCCCGGCGCGCGATGAAAATTCAGGCTTACATGCAGACCATACTTGCCGGCCATCTCGACAATGCCGTCGATATATTCCAACGCACTTTCCTTTATCTTATACATATCATCCGGGGTGATGCGCTGCGCCGGATCATAATCGATCCATTGCGGATAAGCCATCGGCAGCCGGACAAAATCGAATCCCCAGTCGGACATCCAGCGAAAATCATCCTCGGTCGTCCTGCTGCGACTGTTCGGCCGCATTGGCCTCGGCGAGAAATAATCCAGAAGATTGAATCCCCGCCAGCGTGGAATAACCGTTTGAGCAGGTTTGGGTTTCCCAGCGGCCGAAACTATATGCCCTGTTAATCCTAAAGCCGCAGCGCTTGTACCTGCGACTTTTAGAAAATCGCGACGATTAATTTTTGCTTTATTCATGTCTTAGCCTCCAGTTCCATACCGATCGAAAATGACATTGCTCAT
>CAZKYP010000034.1:0-21947 GCA_964556885.1 uncultured Pirellulales bacterium
ATCCACGGGGAACAAACCCGGCTACAGTGCGGAACTGGCAAAGATAATATCAGGTGCCGGCATTAATCTTCGAGCTTTCAGCGGCGCATCCATCAGTAACAGGGCCATTTTTTACCTGGCATTCGAAACCGAGGCCGATGCGAATAAGGCGATGAAACTTTTCGAGTGAGGAAATAACGGGCTTTAGAATTACAAAGCTTATTATTTAGGAGGGAAAATCTCTGTCAGCATCCGGCAGATTATGTCTACAGCTTTTTCGATCTGCTCTGATAAAGGTTTGCCAAATTCCGTCTGGGCGGGCTGAATCCCGATAAAATACACATCTGTTTTTATACTTTTAGTAATCATTTCTATAAATATGCGGGGAGAAAGCGTATGCGTTGAGAGTATGTGCGAGCTGAGCTGCTCAGGTTCGAATATTTTTATTTCTCCGGCCTGCGCGCCGAAATCCACAGCATCAATTACGATCAGATTCTGCGGGGCTTTACTAATTATTTTCTGAATATAATTTTCCGGAGCAGTGGCAGTGTCTATGACTTCGGCGGAGATTCGAGAATCTTTGAGCTGCTCACAGACGGCCGGACCGGCGCCGTCATCTCCTTTTAATGAATTTCCAATACCGACAATAAGAACAGACGAGCCGCGTAATTTTTGCAGGCGTTCTAAATGTTGATCAGTGCCCATTGCACTTTTACAACCTTATGTTAAGTTTGCATTTGCATTTGGGACACAGGATCTGCATAAAATCGCTTGTTTTAACTTCCTTGCCGGATTCGGTCTGTTGGGATTGTTGCTGTTGTTCGATCAAATCCCTGCTTTGGGCAATCAACAGCGATGGATTCGTATAGGCCAGCGGCCCGAGTTTTTCATATAGCCACTTGAGGTGTTTTTTCGTGCCGATTAGAGCGCCGCATTTTTCGCATAACTGTAGTTCGTACTCGTGGTTTTCTATCGTGCTTTCTTTATCGACATTTGCCAGGTCCCACTGGTTCGACATATTGATACCCGTTTCCGTGGTACAGTTATCATGGCAATTGCCGCAGAAAATGCAGGCGTAAGGCCGATGTGTGATTATTCTTTTCGGAGGGTCTGATTCGAGGTCGTCGACCATAGTCAGGCAATTCGGTGTCGGGCAAACGTTCACGCATGCACCGCAACCGATACATGTGTCCGGGTCGAATTCCGGTTTGCCCCTGTATTTTTCCGGTACTATACACGGCTTTGCGGGAAACTTTGTTGTAAATCGCGGGGAAACCACCGCTACAACAGCCTCTTTTAATTCTCTTAATTTAGGTAAACGCAATTTATCAACTCCAAATCACATTTTTGATTATCATTATTAATTTATATACGCTATTTCTCGATTTCCTGTGCGTATTTATCTACAACACTGTTTTCCCACAATTCCACTCCGGACGAGTAGGCGCCCTTTGCGATTGCGTGGGCCGCTGTAGGAGAAGTAATCAGGATGAAAACGGCACAGACTATCGCCTTAGCGGCCATAGCCGGCGAATGGCCCACAAGAGCTACACCGATTAAAAGAACTACAGTACCCAGGGTGACACATTTAGTTGCGGCCTGCAGGCGGTTGTAAACATCCGGGAAACGAACGAGTCCTATGCAGCCGAATATATCGAACAAAATACCAATAGTTATTAAAATGTACCCGATAATGTTAATCATCGAAACTTCGTCCTTCCAAAAATTTCGCCAATGCTATGGTCCCGATAAAACTCAGAAGTGCCCACGCAAGAGCAATATTGAGATAAAAATCCTTCCCGGTAACCAGCCCGAGAATTCCACAGAAGCCAACTACGACCGTACCAAGTATATCAATAGCCACGGTTCTGTCCGGCGCGCTGGGCCCGCGGCCGATTCGGTACAGGCACAGGAAACAAGATACGGACAAGCCGATATAAAATAACGGTGCCAATGTGTCCATAATAACCTCTTTAATACGGCGCCTGCCGGCGCATTTTATTCAAAAATTCTTTTTATGAACCACTCGAATCTTCGGGCAATACATTCCGTCGCCTGCTCGATATCATCGGACTTGACGTTTATCCAGTGTATATATAGATACCCGTCGTCTGTTAAATCCACGGTTAAGGTTCCCGGCGTCAAAGTGATCGAGTTGGCAAGGGCAGTAATGCCGGAATCTGTTTTTAAGTTTGTTTTTATTTTCACAATGCCAGGTTTAATCGGCATTGCCGGGTGTAAAGCACGATAAACCACATCGAAGTTAGCTATTATCACATAGTAGAAAAATACAGGAATATATACCAGGAACCAGAATATTCTCACAGGTGAAATGAAGACGTGATGCTCTTTCGGCAATATTTCATGGAATAGAACCGAAACGAGAACAGAGGATATCAAACCTGCGATAACGACCTGCCAGTCGATTTGCCCTTCAACGTACGGCCAGGTCAGCAATACCCAGATAACAAAAGAAAGAATAAAATATATCAGTCGTCTCATATAATCTCACCCTTATTTTGAAGCAGTTATCACGTTAGCGGAATATTGAAGTCCGTCGGTTAATACTTTAACAGCCGGTTCCAGGATATTTTCCCTAAGGCCCGGTACTAATAAGAGCAATCCCATAAGCACGCACAAACAGGCAAGAAATCCCATTGCCACGAGCATCGTACCTTTGTTTTCTTTTGTTTGCTTCAGGTTCTCCGGCAGCTCACCAAGGAATACATATCTCTGGACCTTAAGGAATGATATCAGAGTCACCAGACTTACAAGCAAAGTCACGGCCGCAAGGCTGTAGTAGCCGGCGCCGAATGCGGCTATTACCAATATAAGCTTGCTCCAGAATCCATTGAATGGAGGTACGCCCGCAATAGATGCCGATGCGATCGCATTAACGGTACGGGTCGCCGGCATTACCTCGGCCAGACCGCCCAACTGTTTGAGCTGCCTGATACCGGTTGCCATTTCTACCGAGCCGCTGGTCAAAAACAGCAGCGACTTGAAGACCGCGTGATTAACAAGATGGAAAAGGCCCCCGAGTATCGCCAAGGAAGCCCAGGTAATATCTCCACCCTGAGCGATAATTAAAGCCCCAAGGCCGATTCCAAGTACAACGTATCCCATCTGTGAGATACTGTGATATGCCAGCAGCCGCTTGAGGTCCCATTGACCGACCGCCAGAAATACCCCGATGACCATGCTCAAAATGCCGAGAATAACAAGAGTCCAGCCGATGGCAACCGAGATACCGAAGACGTTAAAGATTATCCGGCAAAGCGAGTATACGCCGAGAGCCTTGATCAAAACACCCGATAGCATCGCGGATATAGGAGCCGGTGCCGACGGGTGGGCGTCGGGCAGCCATGCGTGGAACGGCACCAGGGCCGCTTTCAGGCCAAAGCCGGAAATAAATAACGCCAGTGCAAATGCGAGCCCCTTGTTCACTCCAGAGCTTTGAATCGCCCTGGAGATATAGGCCATGTTCAGTGAACCGGTATTGCCATATACCATCGCTATACCGAAGAGGATAAATGTGGAAGCAACACTGCCGAGAACCATGTACTTAAACGATGCCTCAAGCTCCTCATGCTCACAGCCGAAACCGACTAATGCGTAAGAAGCGAGTGAGGCAATTTCGAGGAACACATACAGATTGAAGATGTCACCGGAAAGCACTACGCCGTTCATACCGGCAATCATAAGCATTAAAAGACTGAGGTATTTCGATTTAGCCGTGTATTGTTCCATATACCTGGCGCTGAAAAGCATAGCGGCCGAAGCAACGGTAGTGATAGTCAACAGCAGAAGACAGCTCAATCCGTCAAGAACAAGATTAATCCCCAGCGGGATCGACCATTTACCAATCTCGTAAGTGTATAACTGGTTGTTACCACTCGATAGCTGAATAGCTGAAATAATTGCGAGCACAAGCAAAGAGACGGTTACTATATTGGCAAGAACCGTAGCGGCACCTTTGTTCTTTTTTCCGAACAACGGAAGTATAAACGCGGTTATCAAAGGCAAAGCAATATAAACTGGCAGAGGTATGCTCATCCTTTCAACCTCCTTATTTCGGTTATATCAAAGGTGCCGTATTTTTCATAAGTCCTGATACATATAGAAATCATAAGTGCGAGCGAACCCAGGCTGATAACGATGGCCGTAAGAACAAGTGCCTGAGGCAGCGGGTCGACCGAACGGTTGATAAACAGGTCCATATTTTTCACCAGGCCGCTGTCGAGTATCGGCGCCATCCCATCAATACGAAAACCAAGCATAATCAGCAGGATATTCGCCGCACATTCCATGACCATGATACCGATGACGATCTTGACCATGTTCTTTTTGACGACAGCACAATACAGGCCGATCATGAATAACAAAAAACATAATGCGTAAAGCATCGATTCTACTCCTACTTTTAATATTTCTTCCGCCTAAGTCTCACGTCTGAAAGTCGATAGAGCGAAGATTACGAGAAACAGCGACGCCCCGACTTTCAGACCGATAGCAATGTTCGACAAGGGTATGGTTCCGGCGCTTATGAGTTTTAGCGGCTCGCCATCCCCGGCTAAAAAGTTATAAAAGAACGTACCGCCAAAAACAAATCCAAGCACGGCTATCAGGGCAAACGCCATCGCCCCCACCGAGTCGAGCTTGGAACCAAGTGATAAAGGCAGGTTTTTCTCAGCCAGCTCTCTTCCGAACGCCAGCATTAACAGCACATAAGAAGAAG
Source organism: uncultured Pirellulales bacterium (assembly GCA_964556885.1). Lineage (GTDB taxonomy): Bacteria > Planctomycetota > Phycisphaerae > Sedimentisphaerales > Anaerobacaceae > CAZKYP01. The sequence continues at coordinate 4,718 of CAZKYP010000034.1, forward strand.
CTAAGATTACACCGCCTGCAAATCCCCCGCCGGGTGTAAGGTGGCCGAAAATAATGATATAAATACCAAACAGAACAATCAGCACTTTGACCCAGCTGCTTATCGTCTTGACTATTACTGTCATACCCTTCATTGGTCGGGATCCTCCAGCAATTTTCTGCTCTTCTTTCGTAAAATGACGGTAGCCCCGATAATTGACGTGAATAATACCGTTGCTTCGCCAAGGGTATCGTAGGCACGGTAATCCAGAACCACTGATGTCACGATATTGGCCGCTCCTGTTTCATTCATACCTTCTTCGATGTAGTGTTGTGACGCAGAATCCTGCCTGGCAGTGAAAACCGGCGTTCCGAACTTCAGCAATGTATCGAACACCATAAAACCGGAAGAGGAAATCAGGAAGATAATTACAATAGATACTACAGTTCCGAAGAATTCCTTATCGCCGCTGATAAAAGTCAGGTCACGGGATATCGTAGCCCGAATCAACACAATCAATCCGAGGACTTCGACGACAATCTGTGTTATTGCAATATCCGGTGCTCTCAGGAATAAAAATAACAATGAAGCACCGAATCCCATGGCCCCGATGCAGATAACAGCACTCAGCAGGTTTTTCGTTTCAACCGCTATAATGGCCGCGATTATTATGAATATGAGCAGTACATAGAATATAACCATAATTAAATCAACCTCACCAAATCTGGCAAAGAGCGAATAAAACCGCCAATAATCCCAATGTCACCCATGTTAAGTACATCGGCAGCACGCCCGAATGCAGCCATTTAAGAAAACCTGTGAATAAAAGACCAATTCTTCCGCTCTGATTATACGTGTCGAAGTAACCTCTTTCCTGGCCGGTGTAGAGCTCTTTCAAGCCGCCCATTTGCGAGACGGTTTTATAAAAATGTGTGCCGGGAATCGTCATCTGCTCGTTGGTCTGGATTTCGCCGCACGTCCATGTCGGTACGATTCTGACTTGTCTCGAGAACCTGCCGACCAGCCAGATGATTACACCGAGTGCGATACCTGCTATTATCATAATCGTGGCAAGTCCGGACGACCATGTGCTCAGGCCTTCGATTGTTTCGATTCCCAGAGCCGGATAGATAAACATCTTTAAAGGTATATGATAAAAGATTCCGAAAAATACACACAATACCGCCAGTATAATCATAGGCGTTGTCTGAAAGATTGAAACTTCCTTTACATCTTTGAATCTGTCCGGCAGCCTCGACAGGAATATCGAATGGATAATCTTCACGAACGAAGCCAGTGTCAAAGCACTTCCGAACATCGCGCCTACGAGCCATAGAGGCCACAGTCCGGCTACCAGAGTAGATTCTTCGTTGCCCATTTGAATAACGCCCTGATAGACCATCCACTTCGAGACAAATCCGTTCAGAGGTGGAATACCGGAAATACTCAAAGCTGCAATAAGACAGGCGGAAAACGTAATCGACATCTTTTTGCCCAGGCCGCCAAGCTCATCGAGTTCCGCAGTGCCGGTCTGCTGCTCGACCGCCCCGCCGCAAAGGAACAAACAGCACTTGTATATTGCGTGGTTGAGCATGTGGAATACCCCGCCGGCCATTCCCACAGGCGTCATGGTTGAAATACCGAGAATCATATAGCCGACCTGACTAATAGCGTGATATGAGAGCAGCTTTTTAAGATTGTGCTGAACCATTGCAACCATAACCGCAATAATCACGGTCGCCGTTCCGATGATTGCCAGAACCAGACTCAGTGCCGGCGAATTGAACAGGAAGATACTTTTTATAGTAAGAACCAGCAGGTAAATACCGAGCAGCTTATCGACAGCGGCCGGCAGCAGCGCCATTACCGAAGCCGGTGCATATTCGCCGCTGGCAGGCAGCCATGTATGTAATGGCATTGCGCCGGCTTTGGTAATAGCAGCAATCATAAACAAAACAAACGCCAAAACCGAAAGTGCCGAATTAATCGGAAGGCTTATATCCGAGATTACAAACGTGCCCGACAGGGTCCATACCAGCATGACACCGAAAAGGAAAGCCGCATCGGATGCACCTATCATCGCGAAGGTTTTTGTTGCCGCGAAGTTGGATTTTTTCCCTCCCGTCGCGACAAGCAGATATAGTGAAGCCGTCACGATTTCCCAGAAAACAAGCAGGAACAGTAAATTATTGGAAAGCAATATCCCCGCCGAGCCGCCTATCGCCAATAAAATCGAACCGTAGTATTCGTTGACTCTTTTAATACTCGTATCGATGGTTTTAAGGGAATATAAAACTATGAGCACGCCGAATCCGGCGGCGAAAAGCAACATGAAGTTGCCAAGCGGCCGGGCACTCAGCATCAACGTTAAATCCAGATTACCGAGATTCGGGCCCAGGTGAAGGATAGTCCATGAAAAATCGGAACCGCCGCTGGTGAATATCCGAATCGCGAAAACAAATGCAGCGATTGAAATAATAAACGCCAGTGCTTTCGATACCGACCGTAATGTATTAGGTAAAAACAGCAGTATAAAACCAGCTATCAGCGGCAGAAAAACAGTCATACAGAGAATATTTGTTTCCAATTTAGAAATCCTCCAGCTTCATTTCAGGTGCACCTGTTTCTTTTCTTAGCCTGGCGGTTTTTTCACGACTTAATCGCAACAGCGATTCGTAATTATGTGTAATATTGTTATGCCCGTCGACTATGGCCAGTCTTTCGGTGCAGCTATAGCACGGATCGACCGCGGCAAGCGTCAGGGTAACATCTGCGATTTGCTGACCGATACATGATGCCCTGAATGAAGGTACATTGACATAGCTTGGGGCCCTGATCTTATGACGAACCGGCCTGTTTCCGCCGTCACTGCGGACATAGTGGAATGTCTCACCTCTCGGCGCTTCGGCGTGTCCGAATCCCTCACCTGCCGGTATTTCCTTGACTTCAGTGGCGATAGGACCACCCGGAAGCTTTTTGAGGGCTTCTTTTGTCATTTTAATGGATTCTAAAACCTCAAGAAGGCGAACAACAGCTTTCGCAAAAACATCGCCTTCGGGCTGGCTGATAACCTTCCAGTCCAAGTCCCCGTACGCCGCATAAGGATCATCGCGCCTTACATCGATAGCTATACCGCTTCCTCTGACAGTCGGACCTGTAACTGCATATTTGATTGCGTCTTCTTTAGTCAATATCCCGACACCCTTGAGGCGAAGGTGCAAGATTGGGTCGTCGAGCACGGCCTTTGTGAGCATTTCGACCTTCTTTTCTAACTTATCAAGCTCTTTCAGCATCTTTGGTATTATTTCGTCGGGAATGTCATCCCTGCAGCCGCCAACCCTGACATTTCCGTAGTTGTTCCGGTTGCCTGTTATCTCTTCGAGCAAATCAAGCACCGGCTCGCGGTATTTCCATGCCCACATAAACACAGTATCGTACCCGATAAAATGCCCGCCGAGACCGACCCATAGCAGGTGGCTGTGAATTCGCTCGAGCTCATTAATAATAACACGAATATATTGGGCACGCTCGGGCGCCTGTATACCGCAGATTTCTTCAACGGCATTGATGTAAGCCAAAGGATGCGAAGCCGAACAGATTCCACAAACACGGGAAACCAAAAAAGGCACCTGGTCGAACTGCAAAGTTTCGCTGATTTTTTCTATGCCGCGATGATTATAAGAAATCCTCACATCTATATCAGTCACCGTTTCACCATCAACAGTTAGCTGGAAAAATTCCATCTCTTCCTGCAGCGGATGGAACGGGCCAACTGAAAGAACGGGTTTTTGCAACGTCTTTTTCATTTTTTAACTTCCTTCCTCAACGGATAAACACCTTCAGGCCAATCGTCATGCAGGATTAACCGTCTCATATTCGGATGGTTCGTAATTTCGATTCCGAGGATGTCATGTATCTCTCTTTCTATCCACTCGGCGCCGGGAAGGAACCGAGATATCGATTCGATCCGGGGATTCTCCCTGTCTCGAATGAAAGCTTTTATTGTTACTATGTGTCCTGTTTCGTCGTTCGCATAATGATATAAAATTTCGAAATAATTGTCTGAATCAATCCCGGTGGCAATGACAAATCTAAGGGGAAGCTCTTCGAACAGGAATTTGTTGACGTCATAGCTGTTCTCGGATTCACACAACAGAACTATTCTTTTATCGGTAGGTCTTTCCGTACCGATGAGTTTATCGTTTATTTCAGATAATCTGTTATTTAGCTCTTCTACGTTCATAGCTGTTTCCTGTTATAAAACCGACAGCGCCTTGACCACGCCTGAAATCATTGCTTCCGGTTTTGGCGGGCATCCGGGCACGTAGGCTATGATTGCATTTGGGTCTATCTCTCTGATTATTTTATCTACCGGTCCGACTACATGATAGCCGTTACGAAATATTCCTGTGTCACAGGCGCAGGCGCCTATCGAAAAGACGACACATGGTTTCGAAGTCTGTCTATAAACCTCCCGAAGCCTGGGCGCTGCCTGGGCGGTTACAACGCCGGTTACCAGCAGAGCGTCGGCATGTCTGGGGGAACCGACCAGCTTGATTCCAAATCTCTCGACGTCATACTTCGGCGTGAGCAGGTTCACAATTTCGATATCACAATTGTTGCACGCGCCGGTATTAACGTGAAAGACCCACACCGACTTTTTCAATGACCATATTTTCAGACTCATAGTTCCACCTTATAACCAGTTGATGCCGAAATAATAACCTGCTGAAGCAAGAATTATTGCGCCCACCAGTGCAACACTACAATATACCCAGAAAAACTTCATCGCCTGGTCAATCCGCAAACGCGGGTTCGTATTCTTTATCAAAATCATCAGCACAAGTATCAATACATATTTACCAAGTCCGGCCCAGATACAAATGCCGATGAAAACCAGCAAGGCCATGAGATCGAAAAACTTGCTGCGATTTGCCAGCAACCTTCCACCGATAAATATCAACAGGGCTGCTCCCACAACCGGTGTAATGAAATTCGCCCAGAAATCCTGATTAACACCACCGAGAAATGCCATGACCAAAAACAGCGGCAGCGCCACGAGCATAACCGCGTGCATTAATTTCCATACGGCAAGTAAAACTCCGGAATATTCCATTAAAACGCCGCTTCCAAGCTCGGTTTCCGCTTCTGCGATATCAAAAGGCACAAATCCAAGTTTTGCCTGAACGCACAATAATGCCACGATAAATGCCAGCATCCCTGATATGCTGAAGACCGGAGAATGTTGTGCTATGACAGCCAAACTAAGCTGCTGCTGACCGGGCTCAATCAAACCGGCTGTTTTTATGATTACGACGATAAAAGCCATAACGAGCGGTAATTCATAGCCCATCACCAGCTTCATTTCCCTGCTCGTACCAACCGTTGCGTGAGGGCTGGCGCTGGCACTGCTGCCAAGTATCAAAGCAAGCGACGGTAAAATCATCAGGTATATGGCTACAATTATGTCACCTATAAAGGCCGTCTGGGTAACTGTTATCCGCCACAGCATAATTGAAAGAAGCAGAATGCCGGTTAAGCCGACGAGGGGCGCCATAAGAAAGACCGTCTGCTGTGCATCCTGTGGTATGAGTATTTCCTTGCCGGTCAGTTTCATTACATCGTAGAAAGGCTGCAACAGGGGCGGACCTACACGCCACTGCACCAGGGCACTAACCTTGCGGACAATCCACGTAGCGACCAGGCCCAAAATAATGGTCACAGGGACAACAAGAATCCAGAAAATGATATTAAATGGGGTACTCATTTCTTTGCCTTTTCCCTCAAAAATGGCTGCCATGTAGTGCCGCCGGCGACCCTGACGACAATATCATCGAAAACTTCAACCAAATCACCTTCAACAGAAAGTTCTTTATAATCTATGCTCCCATCCTTACAGGTTTTTACACAAAGCGGTTTTTCACCCGGTTTCAGCCTGCCCCTGCATACGTCGCAAACACTGCTTGGAAAAGGAATTAGGTCCGTATATATTGTCCCGAATGGACATGCTATTGCACAAGTGCCGCAGCCGGTACATAACATATTGGCCCGTTTAAGAATGCCTGCATCGTTGGTTTTGCTCGGGATCTTCTCCAGGGCGTCCTGCGGGCAGGCCTTGATGCACGGAGCACTTTCACATCTGCGGCATATTAATGCGAAGCGTATCATTTCCAGCAGTGAATCGAATCCCTTGTTCTCCGGATGGTGCTTGTAAGAACATTGAATCTCGGATTCTTCCTGAAGTCTGCTTTTCGACAAATCTATAATTAACTTTGCACCCATAATTTTATCTCATATTTATTTCGTTCGGCAGCGAACTGTTTTAATCCCAAATATTCAGATGACCTTTTATCTGGTCGTAAGTAAAGACAGGTCCGTCCTTACAGACATAATACTGCCCTATCATACAATGGCCGCATTTACCTACGCCACAGCTCATATTCTTTTCCATCGAAAGGTATATTTGTTCGGGTTTGAACCCGAATTCCAATAACTTGACCGTAGCGAATTTCATCATAATCGGCGGGCCGCAAACGACAGCCACAGCATTGGAGATATGGACGTCATCCTTATTGAGGATTGTTGTAACAACGCCCACATTGCCGTCCCAGCCTTCCTGTGCCTTGTCTACGGTGAGTTTAATATCAACACCATTTATCTTTTGCCAGGGGCCGAAAAGTGAATTTTTATAAATAAAATCATCGGGTGTTCTCGCCCCGAATCGACAAACTACAGATATGAAATCGTTGATTCTGTCGACCAGGGTCAGAAACAGAGATCTTATAGGAGCCAAACCCACCCCCCCCCCGATTATATAGACTTCCTTGCCGACATAATCATCAACAGGGTAGCCTTTGCCGTATGGGCCGCGAATGCCGACTATTTGTCCGGGCTTGCAATCATGCAAAAGGGCCGTCACCCGCCCCGCTTTCATAATTGAAATTTCCATCTTCTCCGTAATCGCCGGCGAGGAAGACGGGGTAAAAGGCGCTTCGCCTTCGCCCGGTAAAGTCAATTCAACAAACTGTCCTGTATCGAATTTAAATGGGCTTTCCGGCTCAATGACGAAACTTTTAATCGTTGGTGACTCGTCGATTACTTCGACGATTTTGCCGTTTACAGGTTGGTAGAGATTTCGGTTCATTTTGCAACTTTCGCTTCTGTCTTACCTTTACCTTTTAATTCGTTTGCCAGTTTTTTCACAACTCGCCGTATATCCACATCACCGGCCTCGGCATCGACGCACCTGCCGCAGCCTACACACATATCAAGACCATATCTGTCGAAAAAATACGAGAACTTGTGCATAAGACGATGCCTGAGCCTGTCACCAAGAACCTTTCGCGGATTTGCCCCGCCGGCCACTTCCGCATAAGCAAGCCTCATACAGCTATCCCACATTTTCATCTTGCCGAAGTAATCTTTCTGCTTGGTATCGTAGAGGTAGAAACAATGACAGGTCGGACATACCCGTGTGCAGGCCTGGCATTCGACACAGGTAGTCGCTTCCTGATCGTAAACGCTGCTTTCCCTCCTCTCCTTCACGATTTCGTGGACCGGCTTGTCAAATTTCATATCGGCGTTATTTTGTTCAAGCTGATTTTTCGTCTGCGTCCGAATCTGCTCACGTTCTGTTAATTGCTGCTGGTTGGCTTCTGTAAATAGGTCCGAATGCTCTTTAACAAAATTGTGTCCCTTTTCGGAGCCGACCTCCACGATATAGCCGTCTTTGATTTGAGATACATTCAAATCGAAGCCCGACTCAGGATACGGTTTACCGCTCAGGACATTGCAAAAACAGCTCTCGGCCGGATCAGTACAATCCGAGGAGATTATGAACATCTTATCGCGGCGTTTTACATAGAAAGGATCCTCGAATTCGTCTTCCCTGAATACCTTATCGAGAACAGCTATCGAACGCAGGTCGCAGTCTTTCAATCCGAATATCGCAAACGGTTTAATATCTTCCGGTTCAAAAGGCTCGGGAAAAATTGCGGCAAGCTCACGCAGTGGAAACAGGAATTCTTTAGTAGGTGTGCAAACTCGAATGTTATTATAATCCACATCGGATGAAGCGGGATCGTACCTCTTATATACGTAATGTAAACCCACTTTTTTGGGGACATACACGTCCATTTTTCCCGCGACAGCATTCAACAAAGCCTTCAAATCTTTTATTAAAAAAGTCTGCATCTTTGTTCACCTGAATTTTTTGATGTATAAAATCGTGTTTTCTATATCAACGACTTATAATAGTCAAACACAAATTAACAGCCTGTATTAAATTCACACAGAACGGCAATATTGTCTATTTTGACATCGGTCAGCTTGCCGGCATATAGTAAGGTAATCGAGCAAGGTCCATCGCTATGTCGATGGTTATTACTTTTACCTTCTTGGGAACTGAAATATAGCAAGGTGAGAAATTCAAAATGCCTTTTATTCCTGCCTTGACCAAGGCATCTGCCGTTTCCTGTGCGGCATTTTGTGGAACAGCGATTATCCCAAGTTTAATCTTTCTTTTTTTCAAAGTGCTTAACTTTGAGACATTCTCTATAGTAACATTTTTTATTTTTCTACCGACTTTTTTCCGATCTACATCAAATGCAACAGCTACATCAAAACCGTATATTCCAAAACCTGGATATGCCAGAATAGCAGCTCCCAAATTTCCGACTCCTATCAGAGCGGCTTTTTGAGATACGTCAAGTTTCAGTATTTTCTTAATTTCCTTCGAAAGCTTTTCGATATCATATCCCACTCCACGCCTGCCGAAATTCCCAAAGTATGAAAAATCTTTACGAATCTGCCAGGGATTAACGGCCAACAAATCCGCCAGGTCTTGACTTGATATTCTTTGTTTGCCCTGTTCAGATAGTAATATCAATCCTCTAAGATAAATCGGCAACCGCCGTATCGTTTCGTTTGGAATTCTGATGTATTTCATTAAATACACTACGATTACTTAGTGATTGTGTTCACATTCACAAAGTGTGAACATTCGTAACATATAAAAGACCAACTGTCCTTGTCAAGGAATTTCCGCTTTTTTTCAAAAAAAGTTTAAGGCGGCGTATTATTGAAGGGTCTCTTTGCGCCGCAGAATGTATTTGGTCGGATAATCTTAATCTAAAGAAACGTTATTCATATACGATATTAATGACGTCCGTATCAATGTGCTGATTCCATACGGATTAATATCTTTTTATGTCATCGAGATTTTATCTTTGCATCCGGCCGAGACATGTAAGCGGGTGTCATGGATATCGGTTCGGCAAACCGGCCGATGCGTGCCATCTCCCAGCCGAGCTTATGAACATTGGCGGCCCTCGGACTCCAGTACTTCTGCTCCAAAAAGCAAGTACCTTCCGATTGAAATTTGTCACTGTAATACAGCAGTCCATCACCAAGCAGCCAGACAGGATTTTCTCCGTGTGCGAATTGATCGAGGAATTCCGGAGAAGTCATAATAGAATCGGGCAAAATCTTCTTCCATGAATTATTTATATGGACCTGGTGTCCGTTACTTGAATTTCGTTCATAAACGGCAATAAAGAACTGCCCTCTTTTGGCATCAAGTATAGCGGCCATTTTATTAACGGATTCATGAACCCGGGTATCTTTCGAGCCGGAAACTCCTGCGGAATCCGAGCGGCAAGCACGGGGTGCGTGTGTTCGATTTGCATGACTTGAAATATTTGCGGCAATAACATCGAGTGTGCTGATTGTCACGATTTTGACGGCATTTGCCAGATTCATCAGTTTTGCAATGGTTGTGGCTATGCGAAGCCCGGTGAAACTGCCCGGACCGATGGAAATGTATATTTGTCCGATGTCGGACGGTTTTCCGCCAAATTCACCCAATAATCCCGAAATCGCAGGGAAAACCTCCATACTATGCTTTAACGGGGAGGAAAATACGGTTTCTCCAAGCAATTTCCCTCCAATCGCAAGGGCCACAGAACCGACCCTGCTGGATGTATCGACCGATAATACAAGAGGCTGCTGTATCATATCTATCAATTTGGAATTACTGCATTTACGATGTTCTTTGAAAGTACATTTATAGCCGGAAAAAAGGCATCTTTATATTGACTATTTTTACCCCCGGTTTACACTGACCTTCGGATTTAGAAAATAATAGCTGGAATATTATAGGCCAATGTGGTATAAATCAAATTTTTCTCTTGCAAATAAAAAACTTTTTTTATAAACTGAGGTTATTATAAGTCTAGTCTATTCCTGAAACTGGAGGTTGGTAGTAAATAGCGTTTATTTTGAGTTAGAATCTCTCTGTAAGGGAGATTTATTTAGGCAGGAGGTATGTTTTGAGCAAGCCGAGTTTCTTTATTGATTCATTTGGCAGGAAGTACCTGCCCATCGTCTTGGTAATGATTTTGTCACTGATAACGGTCATTTCAAGCACAGCGTTCTCGCAGGAGAGTAAAGTAACCGACAAACAGGAAGCGTCCCGCCGAATAGTCCAAAGTTATATTCAGGTTGGGCAGGAGGAATATCAAAAAGGTTACTTTGGCCAGGCCGAAAAGACTTTCATAATGGCCCGGGAGTACCAGGAGTTCCTGACTGCCGCCGAACGTGAGCGTCTGTCCGAGCTTATAAAGCGCGCACAGACGGCCAAAGCCGGAAGGCAACTCGCCGAAGAGGCAATCAAAACGGCGAATGAGCTTATTAAACAGGATAAGCTTGCTGATGCCCGTGTAAAACTTGAACAAATCAAGGACAACGAATTCCTGAACAAAAATGAGCGGGCACAAATCGCAGATGTACTGAAACAGATAAACACCCAGCTTATTGATGACAAGGAAAATTCCGAGAAAAACGAATCACTCAAACTCCAGACCTCGGAGAAGCTTGCCGAGATTACGGATGAAGCAAAAAAACAGGATGTGAAAGCAGATGAAAATGATACCATAGCCGCCCTCTTTTATCACAGTATAGGTTATTACAGGGCCGGTCAGCTTGAAAAAGCACGCGAAGGTTTTGCAAAAGTTGCAGCCGACGGCTCAACACCGGAGACCATGAAAGAGGCGACCAAAGGATACCTGACTCAAATAGACAAATCACTGGCCGAAAGGGCCAAACTGCGCCCCGTTCGGGAAGAAGCACAATTGGAAACAATGGCAGTTATGGAGTCTGTGGATGATCTCGTCGAGCCTGAACTGACAGAGCCGGATATAAGTACGCCCAGGACTTCATTACCTGCGCTGTCCGAACAGGAGCTTATCACCCCGGTTCCAAGCTCAAATATGACGGCCCAAATGGTAAGTTCCCCTGTGACGGGTGAAGGTACTTATATCGATCAGATCAATAAAACAAGAAACATTATAAGAGATTATACCAGGACGGTTGTCAACGATTCAGTCGCAAAAGCTCAAAGTTATGTCGAAGAAGGAAATTGTGTAAAAGCCAAAGAAGCCATTGCGAATGCTGAGTTTATCGTGAAAGAGAACCGGATACAACTCGGAGAAGAGCTTTATAAGGAACATACGGATCGGTTGAAAACAGCATCCGATTATATTGCAGTAAAAGAAAAGGAGCAGACCTTACAAAAGGAACAGGAAAAACGCCAGGCGGCCATGAAATCTCAGGAGCAGTTCAGGGAGCAGATGGAAACTGACAGGCAGAAAAGAGTTGCCGAGCTGATGGAAAACGCAGTCACTTATCAGAAGCAAAAACAATATGAAGCCGCTATCAGCCAGCTTCAGAGCCTGCTCGCGCTGGATCCTCAAAATGAACAAGCCCTTATATTAAAGGATACCCTTGAAGACATGCTGTATTTCCAGAAACAACTGGAGATCCAGAAAGAAGGGAGTAAGCAAAGAGCGGATATTCTGCTTAAGACCGACGAATCCAAAATTCCTTATGCGGATGAAATTACTTACCCGAAGGAATGGAAAGAAATTACAGAGAAAGAAACCCGCAAGCCCGATGAGCCGATCGGACTGGATCCGATTGATGCCAATGTTTATGATAGACTCGAAAAGATTATAGATATCTCGAACATTACTGAATCGACTTCATTCGGTGAATTTATAAACATATTAAAAACGAAAACAACACCACCTTTACAGATACAACCCAACTGGAAGGATTTAAGCGAAAACGCAAGTGTAGATTATTCTACACCTGCCGGAATGGATCCTCAGACCAGTATTAAAATACGTAAAGCTCTTGAGTTACTGCTCGATGGGCTTTCATCCACCGATTTCGCTGTACTCAGCTATGTTGTCGATGAAGGAGTCATTGAAATAGCAACAGTAGATACACTTACAGCGCCCGAAGTACCTACCGGAAGATTGGTGTCTCGCGTATATGATATATCCGACCTGGTCGGTGAGCCGGCACAATTTGGCGGCATACAAGGTATGTATATGAGCCAGTCGCTGGGCCAGCAAATGGGCGGCGGCGGCAGTTACGGCGGCAGCGGTAGTTACGGTGGCACGAGCGGCGGCATGGGCGGTGGTATGATGGGCGGCGGCATGGGCGGCGGTATGATGGGCGGCGGCATGGGCGGTGGTATGATGGGCGGCGGTATGATGGGCGGCGGCATGATGGGCGGCGGCATGGGCGGCGGCAGCTACGGCGGCATGAGCGGCGGCGGCTACGGCGGTATGAGCGGCGGCGGCTACGGCGGCATGAGCGGCGGCGGCAGTTACGGCGGCATGAGCGGCGGCGGCTACGGCGGCATGAGCGGCGGCGGCTACGGCGGCATGGGAGGCGGCATGGGAATGAGCGGTATGATGGGTGGCATGTTAGCTGAAGATTTAAGAACACTAATTCAGGATTCCACCGGATGGGAGAACTGGGCCGATCTCAGTGAGTCAGGTGAAGGTGGATCAGTAACAGCTTATCCTACTCAGCAACCAAAGAAGCTCGCTGTCCTGGCGACTCATCAGGTCCATGAAGAGATTGTAAAGCTGCTTACATCATTACGCAAGGCACTTGGCTATCAGGTTTCCATCGAAGCCAGATACCTTGTAGTTACCGAGAACTTCCTTGAAGATATCGGTTTGGATGTAGATTTCTCATACAACCTCGGCGGCAAATGGGGCCAGGTTACTTTTCAGCAGGATTCCGCCGTCGCCGCACAGGGAGAAGCAACACAGGTTCCCTTGAGTCTTGGCGGTATCGGCAACGCATCAACTATAACAGGCGGTTATGGGTCTATTCTTGACGATTTACAGGTTTCGTTCCTGTTAAAAGCAACTCAGGCCCATAGAGATGCAAAGGCCCTGACTGCTCCTATCGTATCGGTTCTCAGTGGCGAATCTGCGAGTTTTAACATTACACGATACATCCCAATTGCATTACCTCCTGTTCAGAACACCGGTACGACTACAACCAGTGTCACCGGTGGTGGTGCCACAACTAACACAGGCAGCGGTATAACACCGCAATATACACAGGTTCAGTCAGGAAGTATGCTGTCAATTACTCCTGTTATTACCCATGATAAAAAGAATGTATTGCTCAATATCATAACGATACAAAATGATTTTCTTGGGATTAGAACAACCGTTGTTGAGGCGCCTGTTGTGGCCGGAACGACAGGAGGAGAGGTGCTGACTTATAATGTACAGCTTCCCGAAACCGAAACCTCAACGGTTATGACACGTGTAAGCGTTCCGGACCGTGGAACATTGCTGTTGGGCGGCCAGAAGATAAGTGCAGAGGTGGAAACGGAAGCTGGTGTACCTATATTGAGTAAAATTCCGATTCTCGGCAGGTTATTCAGTAACCGAAGTACGGTCAAGGACCAGAAGATATTGCTGATTCTGGTAAAGCCGACGATAATTCTGCAGGAAGAACGCGAGGCAGAAGCTCTTGCAGCATTGGAAAACCAATAATAAACCTCGGGAGACGGGGTTTCTAAGGAGTATTATACGTTTTACGGATACGGAACTTGTTCGAAACTTTTTAACACGTTTGATTATCGTAAAGTGCCGGGGGTTCCATAAATAATTAAGAGGTCTTTTTCAGAAGTACTATAATGAAACGACACATTTTAATTAGCTTATTACTACTGTCCGCTTCCGGCTTGGCCGGCGCGGTTAATCTCCCTGAAATCGGCATTGATAATATTTTACAAAACGAGCAATCAGCTTTCAAAGATGGTGAGCTGATAGTTAGATTTGCCGATTTGAATACAACCACACAGGCAGCAGAATCTCCTGCAATAAGAGGTCCGTTATCTCGCCGTGCGATAAGAACTTTGGTTTCGGATCGCATAGTCACCGGGGCTGTTGTGGACAAGGAATACGAAAAAGTAGCATCCGGACTGGCAGTAGTAAAACTTCCGAAGGGCACATCCGTCATAGACGCCCAGACGAAGTTCAACCAATCGGCCAATGTTCTGTACGCCGAGCCTAACTACAAGTTCAAACTGCTCATAACGCCGAACGATCCGGGCTTTCCGAATTTATGGGCGATGGACAACACCGGCCAGACCGGCGGAACGGCCGATGCGGATATTAATGCAACGGAAGCATGGAATATCAATACCGGCAATTCCGAGATCATCGTGGCTGTACTCGACACAGGCATCGATTATCGGCATCCGGACCTTAGTGATAATATATGGGTAAATACCGCCGAGCTTAACGGCACCGCCGGCATCGACGACGATAATAACGGCTATATCGACGATATATACGGCTATGATTTTGCCGGAGCGACGGCAAGTGACCCGGAAGACAGCGACAATGATCCCATCGACAGTTATTTTCACGGCACTCATGTGGCGGGCGTCATAGGAGCCGTCGGCAATAACGGACTGGGCGTGACGGGTGTCTGCTGGAACGCCAGGTTAATGGCACTTAAAATCTTTGCGGACGATCTTTATATTCAGCCGGAAGTATTTGCCAGTGACGCCGTCGAGGCTATCAGGTATGCCATAGATAACGGCGCCAGGATCATTAACGCATCATGGGGAGGCAGTTATTATTCTCAATCTTTATATGATGCCATTGAGGAAGCCGGCAAGGCGGGCCTGCTGTTTGTAGCAGCCGCAGGCAATAGCGGCACCAACAATGATACGATACCTGTTTATCCGGCAAGTTTCGACCTGGAGAATATCATTTCGGTTATGTCCACGGACCATAACGACCGGGCGTCCGAATTTTCCAATTACGGGCCGAGTTCGGTTGATATCGCCGAACCAGGGACCGACATATTAAGCACTTGCCCCACTTATGAAACATTTGCGATGCTCGGTTATGGGATATCGACCGATTACGCGACGTTGAGCGGAACTTCTTCGGCCGCTCCGCACGTCTCCGGTGCTTGTGCGCTTATTTGGTCGGCAAATTCATCATTACCTGATTCGAGCGTTAAAAACCTGCTTTTGCAGACTGCCGATCCCACGCTAATCTCACCAAGGCTTTGTCTGTCGGGCGGTCGTGCAAATCTCGCGCAGGCGGTATCACAACTTTCGGCTGAAAATATCGGGAAGGTTCTCAACGCCAAAGACGACCCCACCGACCCGAACAACCTTTATACAAGCATCCAGACCGCAATAGATAACGCAGCGGATGGTGATGTGCTTATTGCTCAGTCCGGCAGCACTTTCAACGAGGTGCTTCGTTTCAAAGGCAAGGCGATAACGCTGCGCAGCGGTGACATCGATAATCCGGACGATCCTAATCTCAGCCCTGACGATACAGTTATATCAGGTATATTAAGCAATGGTTCTGTCATACAATTCATCAATAACGAAGGCCCCGATACCATACTGAAAGGTTTCACAATTCGTATGGGCAATGCCAATTACGGCGGCGGCATCAGTTGCGACGGCTCATCGCCGACAATTTCAGACTGCATTATTACAAACAACACTGCAAAATATTACGGCGCCGGTATCGATTGTATCGACGGCTCGCCGGTTATCAGTAACTGTACTATTACCTCCAATAATACAACGGGAGATTTCGGTATCGGCGGCGGTATAAATCTGGAGCAGTCATCTGCGATAATAACCGACTGCATCATCACAAATAATTTCGCCGACAACGTGGGTGGAGCAATAGCCTGCTATCTTTCGGATCCGATTATTAAAAACTGTTTAATAGTCAATAATGCAGCGACTTATCTGGGCGGCGGAATAGATCTTATGGAATCCTCGCCGGTTATCACTAACTGCACAATCACGGTCGACGAATCCGGTGCCTCACAAGATGGTGGCATTTTCGCCTTCCAGAATTCGTACCCTGTTATTACAAACTGCATCCTGTGGGGTAATGGCGACGATTTGTACAATTGTTCGGCAACATACTCCGACATAGAGGATAACGACAAGGGAACAGGCAATATTCACGTGCAGCCCACGTTTACAACAGGTCCTCTCGGAAGGTATTATCTCAGTCAGACAGCAGCCGGTCAGCTCAGCGACAGTTCCGGACTGAACGCCGGCGCGCCGAATTCGAATACGGACCTTCAGACGAATGCATATACGACAAGAACGGACGGAGTCGCAGACGCCAATGTTATTGACCTGGGTTTTCATTACCGGGCCGTAGCAGCAAAGCTTCTGCAACTCACCATTACAGAGCTGGATGCAAGAGGCAATGTCGTTCCCCCGGATGAAGCACGCGGTCATATCGATCCCAACGGCGGTGTGTTCAGGCAGTTCGAGGTTGTACAGCTTAAGGCGTATCCGAACGATGGATACCGCGTCAGGCAATGGACAGGGACCGACGATGATTCACTAAGAACACCTGAAAATACCCTCACGATACTGGATGATGCAACCATTACAATCAGGTTCGAAGCGGTACCATTGTATCAATTGCATACAGAGGTCATCGGCGGTAACGGAAGTATTACACCTCATCACACCAGAGGCGAATTATATCCGGAAGGAACGGTAGTAACACTTACGGCAACTCCCGAACAAAGTTTCATCGTCGACACATGGACTGGAACGGACAACGATACGTCATACGCCAAAAACAACACAGTGACAATGACTTCGAACAAAGAAGTCGCCGTAATGTTCAGAAAGCCGAAGAGCCTGCATGTCCCCGGACAATATCGTGACATCGGCACGGCGATCGACGCCGCCTACGGGCACGGAGATAAAATTGTCGTTGCAGCGGGTACATACTACGGCAGATACGATTTCCAGGGCAAGGCAATCACCATAGCCAGCGAGCATCCGGACGATCCATGTACTGTCGCCCAGACTATTATACAGTCATACGGCAGTTCGGTCTTCATATTCCAGAGCGGTGAA
>CAZKYP010000034.1:22047-23392 GCA_964556885.1 uncultured Pirellulales bacterium
CCGGACTTCGAAGCGCCGGCAGACACCAACGAATCGATACCTGGTCAGAGAGGCGCCAAAGGTGCCAACGGCGCCAATGGTGCGGTCGGAACCAACGGTATGAACGGAACAGATGGTTTTCCGGGCGGTAACGGCGGTGCAGGCTACGGCGGTGCGATGTATTTCGACGGCGACAGCACCCCTGTCATTCTTAACTGCACAATAATAAGATGTCAGGCAATCGGCGGCGACGGCGGTTTTGGTGGGCAAGGCCAGAATGGTCAGGACGGCCAGGACGGCCAGGGTGGTCAGGACGGACAAGCCGGTCAGAACGGTGGCGCGGGAACAGGCGATGCCGCAGCAGGAGCAGGTGGAAACGGCGGTAACGGCGGTAACGGTGGCCCGGGTGGAAACGGCGGCAACGGCGGTAATGGTGGAAAAGGAGGCGATGGTGGTGAAGCCATAGGTGGTGCTATTTACTTTGGTCCGAATTGCCGACCCACAATAAAATACCTTGAAATTTTAGATAGTTCGACTCGCCAGGGATTAGGTGATTATGCCGGTAACGCCGGTAACGCCGGTGCCGGTGGAACAGGCGGAGAAGCCGGAGCTGCTGGTGACGCCGGTACTGGAGAGCCCGAAGGCACAGCCGGTGCTGAAGGTGCAGCCGGAGTGGGTGGTAACGGAGGTAACGGTGGCATCGGTGGTGATATGGGCATAAACGGCAGGAGGTCATGGGGTGGTGCGATATACTTCGGAGAGAACTGCACGATTGATATTTTCGAAACTGCCATAAGTCAAAATGCAGCTACAACGCTGGTCGCAACCTATGCCTATGGCGGCGGTAGCGGCGGCAACGGTGGTGACGGCGGCGAAGGCGGCGGAGATGCAGACGCGGGTGTCGGTGGCCTTGGTGGTGACGGCGGTGCAGGCGGTCCCGGTGAAAATGACCCGAATAATAATGAAGGACCAGGCCTGGGTGGAACCGGTGGAACTGCTGATGGTACGGATGGTGCGGACGGCCCGATTATCTCGATACCGCCTGGCGGCATCAGAGACCCGCGGCCTTCCCACGGCCGGCTGTGCCAGGCCTTCCTTCCGGCGTGCGCCAACTGTATTCCGGCGACGGCGCCCTGCTCGTGAATAAACGATGCGATGCGCGCGAAGGCCGCTTCCTGATCACGGTTCCACAGCCCCAGGTCGTACGGTGTGATTCGGCCCGCCGGCTCCACGGCGGTGGCCTCGGTCATCACGATGCCTGCCCCGCCTACCGCCCGCGACCCGAGGTGCACGAAATGCCACTCGCCCGGCACCGCGTCTTCGGCGCAGTACTGGCACATCGGCGAGAGCATGATCCGGTTGCGCG
>CAZKYP010000035.1:0-13412 GCA_964556885.1 uncultured Pirellulales bacterium
CAATCGCAAGGGCCTGGGCGATTGCGGCCCTCTGGCGCATCCCGCCGGACATCTCGTGTGGGTATGATTTTTCGAATCCTGCAAGCCCGACTCTCTTGAGCAATTCGGCTGCTTTTTTCTTTCTTTGGCTGTATGAAATGCCTCGCATTTGCAAACCGAAAGACACATTTCTCAGGGCGGTTCGCCAGGGAAACAGGGTATATTGCTGGAATACGTAGGCGATGTTTTGGCCGAAATGCAAATCATCACCGTATGTGATATTGCCAGCGTCGGGACAATTCAGGCCGGCTATAAGGTTGAGCAGGGTACTTTTTCCACAGCCTGTTGAACCGAGGAGTGTCACGAACTGACCCGGATACACACTGAGGTTCACATCTTTTAGGGCCTTTACATCCTGTCCTTTATCTGAGCGAAAAGTTTTACTAACGCTTCGAAGCTCCAGAGCGGGATGTTTTGTTTCAATCGGCTGCATATTTCATATTTCCTTTCCGTACCAGCGGATGGTGCGGCTCATAATCCTGCGCATTAAAAAGGACAATAGGGCGCCGATGCTGCCTATAATCAGCATGGCCGCTATGACGATATCCATCGCGGCGTTGTCCGCGGCGTAAATCAGGAGGTATCCGATTCCGCTATCAGCACCCGGGAGCATTTCCGCTGCGATAATGACGAACCAGCAAAGCCCGAGTCCCTGCCTGAGACCGGTGAGAATCATGGGCATTGCGGCCGGAAGGTATACATGCAGGAATATCTGCCGGCGTTTGGCACCGAGTGTTTGTGCGAGCAGTAAATAGTCGCGCCTTACGCCGGTTACTCCGTCTAATGTATTGGTTAGTACCGGGAAGAAACCGCCGACAAATATTACGAAGACCATCCCGACCTGTACCTGGTCGAAAGTCGTGTGGCTGTATCCCATACCGAAAAGCTGAGGCAGCGTTTGTCTCTTGAATACTGCGATGGCGAACGGCAGCCATGCGATAGGGCAGAGCGGCCGCAGGATTTCGACTATGGCTTCCAGGCTCTTGCGTATAGGATTGATTGCACCCATTGCTATCCCGATGCTTATGCCTGCTATCGCGGCCAGTATAAATCCAATCAGGACTCTCAGCAAACTAACGAGTGTATTGCTCAGCAGCGAGCCTGATGCGTAGTGAATCCTGAACGGGTGCGTAAGCTGCTCGATTACGCTTGTCACAGTCGGGAAAATCCACGGCTGGTTGATGCGCATAGCTGCGATTTGCCATACCGCAAGCAATATAACAGGTGCAATCAGCCAGCTTATCCAATTTTGTGATATTTTCGATTTATTATTTTTCAGCACGTCTCTGGGCAAGTTTTTCTCTCGCTTTCGTTAATAAGGAAAAATCGTAAGCTATATCCGGAACTTCTTTCGGATCCAAGCCCTTGAGCTTACCCTGGAACACATCCAGTCCGTTCATCGCCTCGATCCATTTATGCATCGTTTGATTCCATCGCTCGGAAGGCTCCATGGAGTAGCCGCTTGTTGGTATACTCATTCGCTCGACCGATTCGCTTGTCCCTATCCACCGGACCGCCGCGGTTACGGCTTTATCCTGGTCCGAATTTATTGTTTCGTTGGCCTGCAGGAACAAGACCAGCATATCCACAATAGCCTCGGATTTTTCTTCGATGGCTTTGGTGTTGGCGGCAATGCAGCAGCATGGGTGGTCGCGAAATGTCCCCGGCGGCAGTTCCTCGAGATCGCAAATAATTCGCCCGATACCTTTTTCAACGGCAATCGCCGGAAACGGATTGTTGCCTGCGTAACCGTCAATCAAGTCGGTCCCCAACGAGACGTTCAGCTTGTCCCCACCCTTGACATTGACCATTAGGACCTGTAAATCGCTTTGCGAGGGATCGTTTCCGAATTTAATCCCTTCATGTTTGAGGGCTTCCTCGAAGATTAGTTTTGCCACGGCCATCGGATTTTTGTACCCGATGCGCAAAGGTTCCTTCGCGTTCTTTGCGATGTCCACGAATTCCTGCCAGGTTTGGGCTTTAAAATCGGGCCGCACTACGAACATGTCACCTTTGTAATGAAGCGGTGAAATCAGCTTGACCGGCGCGCCGCTGTCGACTGCGGCCAGGACCGGAGCGACACCTCCTAAGCCGACCTCGATGACATTTTGTGCAAGCGCCGTCGGCATCTTAGAAGCGCCGCCGACTTTTACGATTTCAATATTTGCAATCTTGTCGGATTTATCTAAAAGCTCGTATCGATTGCGGTCTTCCAATGTATTAATATTTATGCCGCTGTCTTTTGTGTATTCGGAAGCGTTGTCCAATGCAACAAACAACGCTATATGATGGTCGTGGCCGACATGACCTATTGACAAAGTAGTCGGTTCGGGGAAAGTTTCATTTGAAGTTTTTTCTTTACAGCCGGTAAATAACACTACAGCGACTAATAAGGCAGCTATTAATGACAAGGTATTTTTCATTGTTAATCCCTTTCGATTTTACCACTTTCTAAAGAGCTTAAGGACGATACTTACTATGTCCCTGTCTGTGAATGTGGAGTCGACGCTGATGGGGACACCGGCTTTGAAAGACCAGCCTTTTTTGAATTTCCAGATGATACCGGGTATTATGTCATGGCTGTGGCCGCAACCTTCCTTGTCGGTGTAGTTATATTCAATCGCCGGCCAGAGAGTCGGGTTGGTATTGATGAGCAGTGTCGCGTTGATTTCCCCTACTTCGGCGTCATCATCCTCACTCCACAGGTAGTTCGGATTGAAGTGCAGCGAAAAATACTCCCATGCCTTCGATATTTCCGCTGAAATTTTGTAGGCGCCGTTGTCGTCTCCCAGTTTTCGCTTACTTTCGCCTGTCGGGAAATAATACCAGAAATCAATTGCTACGCCCGGGTAGTTATTTGTCTCCTTGATGATGTTCCATTTCTCGAAAATGTAGATGTTTGCAAGGCCGCGGCTGTCGTTATTACTATTTGGTTTGTCGAAATCGTTCAACCAGTACGGGATTCCGACGGCTATGTGATGATCCTCCGCCCATCCGTATTTCGCACACAAGACGAATACCTCTCGTTCTTTATACTGGCCGGATGCCCTGTCGTGATAGTGATTGTCTATGCCTCTAACCTTTGTCCAGTTAAAATGTTGGTACTTGAGTGAAACCGACAGGTGGTCCTTGCCGACTGTTTTTGCACTTCTTGTTTTGGTGAAAAAGCTCATGCAGTATGAGCCGACCCACGGATTTAACTGATTTTGTTGTCCGGATGGAGTAGTTTGTGTTGTCTGGCCGCTTGCAGCGACTGTGAGCATAATTGTAAACGCCAATAAAACAGAAATATTTTTTTTGTTCATTGTCTGATCCTTTTGAATCATGTTGTCCCCCGTTTTTTTATTTTCCGCATTAATTTGTTATTTGTTCTTTTTGCTACATTAATTTTGGCTCCTTTCTTTTTTTCTTTTATTCCAATAAAAAAGGCGGGTCAGAATCGTTTCTGAACCCGCCGGTATATGCTCGCGCAAATTTCGTGCTATTCGAGAGAGTGCCAACTCCTTTCGTGGGTGACTTCAAAGGGACCCAGGTCGATATCAATCTGTACCTGGAACCTGCCATTGAAACCTTCTGGCACTCGCCACGAGTACCGGCAGGTCCCACCTCAGCCATATTCCGAATTGCCGGATGCAGGCGCATTTCCGGCCTGGACATTTAAATGGAGGTTGGGAATGGTCTCTCCGATATTCACCATCCCCAAGCTACGGCTTTCCCTGGGGGACGCCTTATGGTGGAGGCTGCCACCTTTATACCATTTCTTTATTAATTCATTTGTCATAGTGTAGTAATTTATAGCCGGATTTATTATAGCCTTAAATAAACATAGACGTCATGGAAAAGAATTAGTTACAGGCTTTTTCGAAAAGTTCCAGAATTTGACCAATATATTATATAAAAATATGTAAATGTACAGGAATTTGTTCGAAAAGTGTGTTTTTTTTGTGAATGAAAAATGTCTCTGTCGTTCAGAACCAAATTTGCTGAACTTCTTTTTCGAACGGTCCGAGGTCAATATCGACGAGTATGCGGAACTTGCCTTTGAAATCGTTTGGCACTCGCCACGAGTACCGCTGGCAGGTGCCGCCTCAGCCATATTGGAATTGACCGGAATGTATTGTATTTTCATTTTCATCTACGATTCTGAGTTTTGCCGAAGCTACCCTTCCTTTATTTCTTGTTGCGTATTTCTGGTAATGCTCTCCGGCCTGGCCGATTATGTCGAATTCTATAAGGGCTTGCCGGCCGCTTTTAGTAACTTTGGGTTTGATTATAAAAGGCGGGCCGAGCCTCAGAATCGTGGTTTCGTTGTTACTGGTTTTAATTCTTGAAAGATTGCCCCAGGGGCCGACGCTTTCGATCTGCCAGGTTTTGCCTTCCAGCTTTGCAGTAATTGTCAGTTTCTTCGGTTTGTGAACTTTCCCCCTGACGTGGACAGGCCCTTCGTTAGAGTGAATGATCGTTCCGGAGAGCAACGAGCTGCGGAGGTTCAACGCTGCGGCCGCACCGCCGGCGTCGATTTGGATATATCCTTTACCGAGTGAATAGTAGTAAAGAACCAGTGCACACGACGCGATAATGGCGATAGAAATCCATGTGTCTTTTTTCTTCATTGTCTTTCTATGAGTATGGGAAACGTATTATTTTTCAAAGTTTTTATCGACTTGTGATTCATCGGATGTAATCGATAAATATAATTCTTTTTTCGTTCTTTATAATATTAGACGCTAAAACCATGATTTCGTTAAATCCTAAATTCATTTTTTCCGCAAAAACCTCCTGTTTTGATTAAAATATATATGAATTTTCTTTCATTATGAGAAAAGCTGATGATTGAGACCCTTCAGATTGCTTGCAATTCGATTTATGTTAGGTAAAATGGCTTTTGTTTTGTGTTTTGGCGGTTCCCTTTTTAATGAAATTGAGGTAGCACATGGCAAATCAGAATGGGACGGCTTCGGAAATGTTAAGAAAACTGCCCTCGGTGGATGCTCTGCTGAATAATCCGAACCTGCAAAGTTGTGCAGAAAAATGGGGTCGAAAACTCGTCGTAAACATGGTTCGTCAGGTGCTGGATATGGTCCGGGAGGGTATTCTCTCGAAGAAGCTGCCTGAGATGGACGAGGATGCGATTGGTCAAAAGATCGTGTTCGATACCATTGGTAGTGTCGAGTCGATTATGAAGCCGTATTTTCGAAAGGTTATAAATGCGACTGGCATCATTTTACATACCGGGCTGGGACGGGCCGTTCTTTCTGAAAAAGCGATACAGCAGATTCAGGATGAATTGAGCGGCTATTCATTGCTTCAGTTGGACGTTGAGGACGGAAAAAGGTCACGACGTGACGGCATAATCGAGCGGCTTTTGCAGATGCTTACCGGGGCGGAGGCCGCTACGGTTGTCAATAATAACGCCGCAGCTACTTCTATTGTGTTGAACACGGTTGCCAAAGGCAGGGAGGTTGTCGTCTCCCGCGGCCAGCTTGTGGAAATCGGCGGCTCTTTTCGTCTGCCGGATGTTATGGCCTTCAGCGGCGCAAAGCTTGTCGAGGTTGGTACCACGAACAAGACACACACGCGGGATTATGCTAATGCGATTACCGAAAATACAGCCGCAATTCTGCGCGTGCATCCGAGTAATTACAAGATTCAGGGATTTTCATCGGAGGTTCCGCTTGAAGAGCTCGTTAAAATCGCCCATGAGCATGAGCTGGTTATGATAGATGATGTCGGGGCCGGAGCACTTATCGATTTTTCACAGTTCGGATTCGAGCCGGAACCGACTTTGACCGAATCAATCGCTAAAGGGGCCGACATTGTCACTTCGAGCGGCGACAAGCTGATAGGTGCATCCCAGGCCGGGATCATTTTAGGCAAGGCCAATCTGATTAATGCGATTCGCAAGAATCAGTTTGCTCGAATCGTCCGGCCGGGCAAACTTACTCTAACGGTTCTCGAAGCAACGTTGAAATTGTTTCTCGATAAATCGGTGGCTCTGAAGGAAGTTCCGACTTTGCAGATGCTCCGGCGTGATATTTCCGAGATTACGGAAGTTGCGAATCATATAATTTCCCAGCTTAAAAACCGTGTCGGGGATACCAATATTGCGGCGGTCGACGGATTTTCGCAGATGGGCAGCGGTTCTTTACCTATACAAAATCTGGCAACCACCCTGGTGGCCGTCCGGCCAAAAAAACACAATGCCGAATTGCTCTCCAAACAGCTTCGTCAAAACAGCATACCGATTTTCACCCGTATCCAAAACGACCAGGTTCTAATAGATCCGCGAACTCTTCGTGACGGGGAAGAAAGAATACTCGTTGAAGCACTGTGTAAAATTCTCGGCGGAAAAGCAAAAGACTAATGACTGCTTCCAGGAAAAACATTACGCTCGGTACGGCCGGCCATATCGACCATGGCAAGACGGCCCTGATAAAATGCCTGACCGGCTGCGATACGGATACGCTCAAGGCCGAGAAGGAACGGGGAATGTCCATCGATCTCGGATTTGCACCGTGTACTGTTTCAGAGCTGGAGGTTGGTATTGTAGATGTACCCGGGCATGAAAACTTTATAAAGACGATGGTTGCCGGGGCCACCGGTATCGACGGAGTCATTTTTGTTATTGCCGCAGACGACGGTGTGATGCCGCAGACGCGTGAACATCTTGACATCCTCACATTACTTGGTGTCAAGCATGGTATTGTGGCATTGACAAAAGTCGATATCGTAGGGACATCTCGTGTCGATAATGTTACATCTGAGATCAGGGAATTTCTTACAGGTACTTTTCTGGATAATGCCCCAATTCTGCCGGTATCCGGTATTACGGGACAGGGCTTCGATGTTTTCTATGAGGCTCTGAAGGAACTCGTCGGTTCGATTGAACCCAAAAGGATCGATGGCGTCTTTCGTCTGCCCGTGGAGCGGACATTTTCCGTCAAGGGTTATGGTACCGTGGTTTCTGGTATCCCTGTTTCGGGTTCCATTAAAATTAGTGATGAAGTTATTCTTTTTCCACAGGGGACCAAAGGCCGAATCAAGACCATACAGGTTTATAAGCGAAGCAGTGACATTGCCA
The DNA here is from genome assembly GCA_964556885.1 of uncultured Pirellulales bacterium. GTDB lineage: Bacteria > Planctomycetota > Phycisphaerae > Sedimentisphaerales > Anaerobacaceae > CAZKYP01. Next base: position 7,121 of record CAZKYP010000035.1, read on the forward strand.
TGGTGGGCCAGTGTGCCGCGCTGAATGTCCCGCAATGGGATTACAAGAATATCGGGCGAGGCTGCACGGTAACGATAGGCGGATTTTTTTCGCCGCAGCAGTGGTATCTTTGCGGCCTTCAGGTCCTGTCTCACCTAAAATCGCCGATTAAAAACGGGGCGAAGCTGAAATTTCACACCGGTACATCCGAAATTGGGGCAACGGTATATTTGCTGGAGGGCTCCGATGTACCTGCCGGCGCCGAATCCATCGTCCAGGTCAGATTAAACGGACCTATTGTGGCGGCGCCACGCGACCGTTTCATTTTACGCAGTTTATCACCTGCAGATACAATCGGGGGCGGAATGATAATCGAGGCAATTCCGAACAGATTGAAAAGACACCATCCGGAAGTAATTCGGGATGTGCAAAACAGAGCAAAAGCCGTACTCGACGACAGGGATTTCGTAGAGTACTGCATAAAGGCCGATAAATGTTATGCGGTAAGTGAAAATGATATTTCGATTCGTACTAAAATTCGACCTGCGCTTTTAAAGGATATAATCGATGAGCTTGTCCGGCAGGATAAAATTGTCATTTTAGATTCCAGACTTTTTACCCATAAAGAGACAGCGGATTATGTAAAGAAGAGCTTGCTTGATATTGTGGGTGAATTTCATCAGAGCAGGCCGGAAAGTCCTGGTATTGCTTTAGAGCAGTTTTACAATACATCCGGGCTGAAAAAAGATGTTTTTGATTCTTTTTTAAGATTGCTGATTTCCGACGGCGGAATAGTTGAGAGAAAACACTGCCTGGCTTTGGCAGAACACCGCGAGAAATTCAGTAGTGACGAGCAGAAGTTGCTCTGCAAAATTGAATTACTTTTCAAAGAACGACCGTTTGATCCGCCGAATTTTGATGAAGTTATCGAATTTGCGAGAATAACTCAGGAAAATCTAAAGAATATTTTAAATATACTTATCGAGCAGGAGAAACTGGTCAGGGTTGATAAAGATATGTTTTTCCATATTGAGGCCGTTGAGCGTGCCCGCGGGATATTGATATCATATATTACCGAAAATGGCGGTTTGGAAAGTGTGAAGTTTAAATATCTTCTTGATACTACCAGGAAATTTGCTATTCCTCTGCTTGATTACTTTGACCGCATTGGGGTTACAAGAAGGGTCGGATATACCAGGTATTTACGGACATCTAAACCTGCCGGGTAGTGACAGTAATGCCGACAATGCCCTGAAGAAAACAGGTATATTGGTTGTGAGTTAAACGTTATGGGGTCATAAAATGTATTATGGAAAGAAATCTGCGATCTTTTTCGGTGTAGGGATTATAACAATTCTAATACTTTATATCCTTCAGCCGGGGTGAGGCAATCCTTTTGTGACCCTTGGAGGGTTACTGGCCCTGGTTTCATTTCCTGCTGCCTTAATATACGGTATAACGGGAATAGTTCGTGACAAGAACAAATTACTTGCGGCTGTTTCTACTGTTCTAACCGGTGGTTCATTGATTTTATTTTTCATTATCGGCCTGTGCGGTTAGTTTCGGATATGTTTTTATGGGTCCAGAATTTTATTGTAACTTGAAAATTGTTATTATTTTGAATTTTTTTTTCATTAAGAAAAACCTGTCAAAATTTCATAATGACCGAACATAGTGTCCGATAATATACATAACGGAGATTAATAATGTACTTTCTTTTATAAATTATACATGTCAGAAGCATCTCGATCTTATAAATTTAGTCATGATAAGGTCTGCTTAAGGGCAGAGAATTGTAAAAAAAGTATTGACAGTATTAATTAAAACCGACATATAAGTTATTCGTTTCTTTTAATATATAGTAAAATTTAGTTGAGATATTCTAACAATTTTAAATGACTTGACAATCTGGGAGAAAATATTATGAGGAATAAGTATCGAGAAATTTTTGAAAGGGGGTCTTTATGAGACTGACGTATCATAATATCAACAAATCTGTATGTTGCAATCGGATGTTACAATTTTTTATTATGAGTTGTATTGTGTTTCAGATTTTCTGCACAAACGGCTTGATTGTCGCATCGGAAAGAGAAAGCGTACAACACTATAAGATGATATCGGTTGTGGAATACAGCGGAAAGAGCCAGTTTAGGAATCAGGCCGAGTCACTATTCACTGTCAGGCGGGAGGCTTTGTCGGGCAATTCCGTCCGATATAATTTGTCACAGAATGATATTAATCCGAATGCCAATCAGCAGGGATATCAACAAATTACCTCTTCCTTTATTCTTGATAAAAATACTCATCGTATATCGGGAAACAGCGAGGATATGGCTTTTTGGGCAAAGGTAAATAACCAGTCTGTCAAGTCTTTGAAAAAGGTTTCAAGAGAGGATATCGGAAAAACATGGAAACAAACAATAGAATTATCCTCCCTTGGCGGCGCGTTGCCGAACGAATTAAACTTTACGTTGACTGCCACTGATATAAATACGGATATGTTCGGTGACATGATAGCGGTGAGGGCATTATCGGAACCGTTTTTTGTCAAGTTCGGTGATAAATCCGTAAGGTCCAAGATCAATACGGTTTATCTTTTCGATCCGCAGATTGAGGATGTTTACTTAAGCATATCTGTTTTTGAAGGAACGACGGACTCCAGTGGTTTTAAGGAAACGTTGCGCCATGAAATAGCAACATACAAGACCGATGCCAGTGGAGCATCAGTAAACATGAGTGGTCTTGGCGGAAAATTCCAGAGACTCGTAAGCAAAGTAGGCTTAAGCAAGGAAAAACTCGAAGTTGTTGAGGAAGCACCATTACCACAATGGGCTCGAACGGAAGGCCTGACGGCCGCTCAAGTGGCGAATATATGTGCCGCCGTGGCATGTGAAGGTTCTGTGAATCCGGTGGTGACAATTTGCCTGCCGGCTGCACGAATGATGGGTATGCAGAGCCTGGGCCAGGTTCCTTCTATTGGTGCGTTCGCGACATCTGATACAGTCGCCGGTTCATTGGTGGGCAGCGTCCCTGGTATCGGAGGTATGAAAATAGCTGCGGGACCATCCTTGTTTGGCATAAAGCTTGGATTAAACTGGGGAACCGCCGCTTTAGTTGGTGCCGGAGTTGGAATTGGTGTTGCTATAAACGAGATTAATGATGACGATTCCAGTCACCATGCTAGTCGATGGTAGTATCAACATATAAAACTGCTAATAAAAAAGGGCTTGGTTGCATCAGATAAAGTGGCGTAACCAAGCCCTTAGTATTTGTTGTTTTATGCTTTTTATCTCGTGCTCCGAACCCACAATAAATTTCGTTCGAAATCAAGCACGATAATAGTATTCTGGAAGTACTGCATCCCAATCAGGCCGGAGCACCTGTCTACAATCGGGCTGTTATCCGGAAAGACTGAGATACCTGCATTTTTAATTGTCCTTTCTCCGATTTTAATTTCCGAGATAACTCCATGTTTGCACGCCAGCAATCCGATATACGGATAAAGGTCTTTATCCTGAGTTAATCTGATTTGCGGCACTCTTTGGCTGATTTTCTTCCAGAGCTCTTCTGATACAGCCAATCCCTTTCCACTGCCCGTATCAAGCTGTAATTCTGTTTCCTCGCCGGCGACGGGAATCTTGACATAAAGAAAAGTATTGCCGTTTAATTCTTCCTCTATGTCAAAAGAGTATTTTGTCCATATATTATGATTTACCGGTTCGAATGTTTTCACAAGCGACAGCTCAGCCTCTTCCCTGATGCTGTCGAACATGACATATTTGAATTTGCGCAGAGCCCCGAGCCCGGCAATTACGGCTTTTTCCCTTGCAACAGGTAATCCGAACAGTCGATATTCGGCATGTTGTTCTCTGTAATAACAGGGCCAGTTGATTAATGTCACCTGGCCGATGTTTAATTTGGGAAGACAGCATTTCCCCCATCCGGACGGATCATTATAGCCGCTTTTCATCGGACTGTACGCAAGTTGATTTTCCACGATGTGAATATCATTTACAAATAAAGTGACGGATGCACCCGTATCAAGGACAACCGGATAACATTTTCCGTTGTCTATTTTTCCTTCAACAGCCATCCAGCGGTTTTTCGAGTAAGACGGATGGTATTTGATACGGTAAGGATCCTGATACTTTCCGGGTGTCTCTATCGTGCTGTTGTCATACCAATTACCTGTGTCAATATCGTTTGTATGGCCGGAAAGACGGGCTGACTGATCAGGGTAATGTGAAACGAAAGACATGTTTTCCAGTTTTTTGCTGTTTATAACGACCGCCTTACAGCCTGTAATTAATGAGACGAACAAAAAAAACAGGATAATTAGGCTACTTTTCGGCATTATTATCACCCCACGAAAAACTTTTCCGACAACGAAAATTATTGTATATTTATTAAATCTAAGTATCGGATTGAAGCCTTGGAATAAACGTTTCCTGGCCTTTTTTCTTCCTGATAAAACCTCCTGAATAAATATATATTATTGTATCAGTTTTAATGTGTAAAGTCAAATGATTTATAGGAGCCCAGTCTTAGAACTGTACTTTGTTTCATTGAAGTAAGTTTGTCACAAGATTGGTTGCTTTTAGTATTGGGATGATTTTGATATTTGAAAAAGGGGATTGTATTAGTGGAGAAAGCGGTTAATTTTTGATGAAGACAAGAAAAATATCAGAAAGTAAATTGGGTAATCGGTGAAATATAAATAAAAAAAGTTATGAAGCCAATTGCAACGTCCGTTAATATGCACGCCCAGGTGTCATTAAGGATATGTCCGTCTTTATTTTTGAGAATCATAATCCTGAAAAGACATTTAAAGAAAATAAAGACAAGTGCGGGATGGAAACAACCCAAAAACAACATTGACTGCATGTGATTTTGAAGATAATATAATCGTTTTTAGCTACAGTTACTATATAACAAATTAAGATTGAATGTAGAATAATAAATAGTAGTTTGTTTGATCCGGTAATTTTAGTAACTTGAAGGCTATCGGGGCAACAGAAGCGAGAGTGAAGTAAAGGATTATTGCTATGAGCTATATAAAAACATATTTAAGTAAAGCCTGTCTCACAAAAGACAACATTCAAATAATGATATTGCTGGTCGTAGTATTTATGGGAATAGGTTACAGGACTGTTGTAGCCGCAGGGGATAAAAATATTCTGAATTATAAACAGATATCCACAGTGGAATATTCTGGTAATGGACAATTCAGAAATCAGGTTGACATAAATTACGTTGTGGAGACAAAGAGCCTACCCGATAATAAAGTGCGTTACGTTATTTTCCCGGACAGCTCGAAAACGGAATCGGGACAGGCCCCTGTTTTTTCCCCAATCTCGTTTGTCGTTGATAAAAATAATAAAAACATAACTGCGGACGGAGAAGATTTGGCGTTTTTGACGAAAGTGCATAACCAGACCGTAAAATCACTGAATGAGGTGACAAAGAATAATATAGGCATAACGTGGAGACAATCCGTAAATCTGTCGTCTCTTGGAGGTGATCTTCCCGATGAAATGAAATTTACATTGACGGCGATTCAGTTAAAGACGGATTCGTTAGGCGATATGATTGCGGTCAGGGCATTGTCGGAGCCTTTTGTTGTCAAGATATCAAACGGTTTTATCAGGGCGAAGATTAATGCAGTGTATCTATTTGATTCGAACATTGATAATGTTTATTTAAGTGTCTCTGTTTTTGAGGCTTCGACGAGTGCAAATAAAATTAATGAGACTTTCCGTCATGAGGTTGCGACGTTCGGAATGGACGCCGAAGGGAATCCGTTGAGCTTGAATGATATTGGACGTGATTTTGAAAGGTTTATAGCAAAGGTTGGCTTAAAGCAAACGAGTCTTGCGGTGTCCGAAAAGGCACCGTTACCTCAATGGGTACAATCTGTCGGTATACGTACAGCCCAGATTGCCAGTATATGCTCTGCGGCGGTTTGCGAAGGCGCGTTAAATCCTGTTGCTTTAATTTCGATGCCAACGGCCGGTATTCTTGAAATACAACGAGGGAATGCTGCGGCTGGAGCGCCTATTTTACAGAGATTAATAAATGGTTTTGGATGGAACTGGGAAACGGCCGCTGTAATAGGGGCTGGAGTTGGGATTGGTGTGGCAATAAATGAAGCTAATGACGACGGAAGCCATTATGCAAGCCCGCATTAAAAAATAAAGACATAATAATGCTCAATTAAAAAGGGTATAGTTACATAAATGGTGCTAATGGTCATGGAACCGCTTGTTCGAGGTCAACTTCATGATGCGATTTCAACATATCCGTCATACGCTTT
>CAZKYP010000035.1:13512-19009 GCA_964556885.1 uncultured Pirellulales bacterium
TTATATCTTGAGTTATAAAAAGCATTTGTGAAAATTATTGTCATGTACTTAGTTATAAAAGGGTATTCAGAGTACTGCCGGCTGGAAAAAAAAGAATAAAATTAATTTTATGATTATCAAGTTGCCGATAAAAAGATAGCGCACATTGTTGAAACATGCGTTGGCTTTTTCTGAGCAATGGTTCTGGATGGAAACAGGGATGTATCCAAGAAAAAAAGAATGGGGGCTTGTCCGAATTTGTGAAGTTGTTTCGGCCTACTTTATCTTAGTTGTATTCTGCGTTTTTTATATAACCGGATGTGAACCGAAGCTGTCATCTCCGGAGCAGGTTGCAAGATTTGAGCAGGCCGGACCGCTTTCAACTGCGAATGTCATTGTGGGTTTGGGGGGAGTTCACCAAAAAGGACCTTATAGAGTTATTCCCGGGGATATATTGGAATTCCAGATGCCGGCAGTGTTACGGGTTGTCTCATCCGAATTCACGGAATGGCTCAAGCCGCTATACGGTCGTAAGGATTATGAACCGTATCTTGTTCGGGTAAACGATGATGGTTATATAACATTACCTATTGTCGGCCAACTATCTGTGGGGGGTAAGACACTTTCTGAGATTGAATCGCTGGTTTTGGACGCCTATTATCCCAAGTATGTTGTAAACCAGCCCATGGTTGTTTGTGAGGTGTCTAAATATCAGAGGGAGAACGAAAGAGTCTTTACTGTTTTAGGTCTTGTAAACAAACCTGATGCTTTTCCATACCCGCCGGATGTGCAGTATAACCTGATGGAGGCGCTGGCCTTTGCGGGTGGGCTTAATATGACGGCCGATCCTCGATATCTGAAAATCTACCGGCAGGATGAAGGTGGTGAAATTTTATCAGCTACTTTCGGTATCGACAGCAAGTCGTTTATTGGCGCATATGGGGTTATGATTAAACCGGGTGATGTAATATATATAGATCATACTCTGCGCACCCGCATTAATCAGTTCCTTTCTGATACGTTTGATCTCAGAATCGGTGCTTATCAGGATATCCGTAATTTCTGATGAAATCTTATTGAGTGAGTATGTATGGATAATAACGGTGGAATCGATAAAAGAAACGTAAACGGATTAGTGTCGCAGACCTACGACAGTTTGCAGGATGGATTATTAAACGTGCTGCTTCGGCATCGATGGGCCATACTCGGTGTAACCATATTGTCGATACTAATTGCTTTTGTTTATATCATGAAAGCCACACCGATTTACACGAGTTCGTCAAGGTTGTTTGTTGAGCAGAACGGTCCAAGAATTATAAGCGAGTATGAAGCCCTTATGACACAATCCAACAATTACCTTTATACTCAGGGCGAGTTGATTAAATCCACTCCTATCATTGCAAGTGTGGTAGACAATCCAAAAATACAACGGTTAAGGACGTTTGATAATATAGATAATCTTACTACTTACCTGAAAAATAGTATAAATGTCAGCGTTGGAAGAAAAGACGATATTATTACCGTTTCTTTTGATTCGCCGTATCCGGTGGAAGCGGCTGAAGTCGTCAACATTGTAGTTCAGTCATATATTGAATATCAATCCACACGCAAACGCAGCACCGTTTCTGAGGTTCTGAGGATACTGCAGAAAGAGAAAGTTAAACGTGACGAAGAGTTATCGGCAAAATTCGACGAACTTTTAACATTTACCAGGGAAAACGGCGTCGTTTCATTTGATGGTCAGGGCGGTAATGTTGTTCTTGAAAGACTAAATAAGCTATCCGGAGCGCTGACCGAAGCACAACTGAATTCTTTGAATACAAAAGCAGATTACGAAGCGACTAAAAGCATGCAGAACGAGCCTGCCAAAGTCAAGCAATTTGCTTCAGCTTCATCCGCTTCCGGTATAAGAGTGTCGCTTAACGATCGGGAAACTCAGTTGCAGACTGAATTGAGAAATACCGAAATCGAACTAAAGAACGCGAGATATCATTGCACGGAAGAACATCCGAGTGTACAGGCAATACATGCAAAAATTGGCAGGATTCAAAAGGAGCTTGATGACCAGGCGAAGGAGTTTGCAGATTCATATATAGAGGTAATGCGATTAAGATGGACAACTGCCAAGCAAAGAGAAGATGAATTACAGGAATCATTTGATCAGCAATTACAGGAGGCCAAAGACCTGGGCATCAAGGCCACGGAATATTCGGTGCTTCAATCGGAATTAAAGCGAGTTGAGAAAGTATGCGACATCATTGATGATCGAATCAAAGAATTAAATGTTACAGAAGATGTAGGTGCACTTAATATAAGTATATTGGAAGTGGCACGGCCGCCGGATAGACCATCCAAGCCGGAGAAGACGAAGTATATGGCGATGGCTCTTGCTTTGGGATTGATGCTTGGCGGAGGACTCGCAGTATTCAGAGATATGCTGGACTATCGACTTCGATCCGCCGATGAGGTGTCGTTTATCCTTGGTATTCCCGTACTTGGCGTTATACCAACAATGTCCGGTGATAAGGCCCCTATGTTATCAGGGAATAGGGTTTGGTATCTGCTTAAACTTATAGGTGCCGGCGGTTATCGAAAGGAAATCCCTTCGAGTAGTATTGGTATTGGTGATGCCACACCGACCCGGAAGAGTCACAGAGAAGGAATCCGGAAAAAACGCTCAGATTACAGTTCTGTAAAGTGGATACAGCATATGAGCAAAAAAACACAATCCATGTATACCAAAGCGTCGAAGGGTGAGGTAAAAGACGAAAAATTGACTCCGGCACTTGGGCCTGCGAGTTTGAGAAAAAGAAATATGTCCTTATCCGATAAGCCGGATGCAGTAAGACGTGGGCAAAGGGCAAACCTTGAGCCCAAATCTATTGTAGCCGAGGCTTATAGAACAGTACGTACCGCCGTATTCTTTGGAGTTCCCAAGGATCAGGCCAAAACAATCCTGATTACGTCCCCTGCGCCAAGCGACGGTAAGAGTACAGTTGCGAGTAATTTGGCCATTACAATGGCACAGGCCGGACAGAAAACAATACTCCTTGATGCAGATTTCAGGAAACCGACGCAACACAGGATTTTTGAAATCGACCGCAGGGAACGTGGTTTGACGGATGTGATTGTGGGTGCTTGTAGTTTGGATGAAGCTATACATCACGGGCCTGTCGAGGGTCTTGATATTCTCCATTGTGGAACGGAAATCCCCAATCCGTCTGAAGTATTGAACAGTGATGCTTTTGTAAATTGGTTAAAGGAGATTTCCGGAAGATATGATCGTGTAATAATTGATTCTCCGCCGGTTGGTCCGGTTGCGGACAGCCAGATACTCTCGGCTGTTTGTGATGTGACAATTTTGGTTCTGAGGGCGGAGGTATCTACTCGAAAACATAGCCAACAGGCCCATGAATGCCTGCAGAGTGTTGGTGGTCATGTACTCGGTGCCGTAATAAATGATGTTCGGCCGCATCGAGGTCGTTATGGATATTACTCCGGTTATGGTTATTACCGTCATTATGGTTACTATAATAAAGAAGTGAAAAATGTATCATAAGGGTAGTGAGTATTAAGATAAGGCTTGGATTTGGTTATAGTTTTTTATAAACAGCAGTTTGGTTCATTACTAAAAGCCGTGTCAATTTTTTGTGTATGGAAAAAAGCAACGAAGATAATCTGTCCGGCTTTAATAATGTGAAGCAATCGGAAGGGAACCGTTTTGTAGATGTTCACTGCCATTGTTTACATGCTATCGATGATGGTCCGGTTACATTGTCGGAGTCGCTTGAATTATGTAAGTCCCTTGCCGATGATGGTGTAACTGATGTTGTTGCTACGCCTCATCAGCTTGGTCGATATGGTGAATTTAATGAAGCTGCTCAGATTAGAGAAAAAGTTATCTTGCTCAACCGGGAATTGGAGAGCAACGGTATTAATCTGAGGGTGTTGCCGGGAGGAGATGTACGTGTAGATGAAAGGATATGCAGGCTTATCGAAGCAGATAAGGTTCTTACTTTGGCTGATAACGGCAGGCACATCTTGCTGGAACTTCCTCATGAGATATTCATAAATATCGAGTCACTTATTGTTGACCTTTCTTCTATGGGTATTCAGGCAATTGTATCTCATCCCGAGCGGCACCATTTTATTGCACGAGAACCGCAGGTACTGATCGGGTGGCTTGAGAAAGGGGCACATTTACAGGTAACAGCGGCAAGTTTGCTTGGTGATTTCGGTTCAACGGCTCAAAAGACTGCATGGCATTTCATGAATCTGGGCTGGGCTTCACTGGTGGCGACGGATTCTCATGATTTACGCGGGCGAAGACCAAGAATGAATGATGCATTCGAAAGTATTACGGCCAAGCTTGGGGAGAAAATGGCTCGTTTGGTTTGTATTGAAAATCCGATAAGGATATTAGAAGGCAAGGATGTTCTGTCTGCTCGTTCAGCGGACTACAGGAGGTTAATTGATGAACGAGTACGAAGCGAGTATTGAGAATACGAACTTTGCCACAAGAAGACTCGATATTGCTATTGAGTTGTTGATTGCAGCCCTTTTGGTTTTTATGCCTCTTGCGTTTGGAGTTAGAACTGCCTTTAGCGAAGAAGTTGTTATTTTTCTGTCGGGTGCTATAGCGGTCTGTTTTTTACTGAGGTCTGTGTTTTGTTATGGAGCGGGCATTGTATGGACATGGGCTTATGTGCCGATTATTCTGTTTTTGATAATAATAACATTTCAACTATTTCCATTGCCTGCAAGGTTGGTTGATATCGTTTCACCAAACACCGGTGCTTTGAGAAAAGAATTCCTTGGTGATTTACCTAATGCTGATACACTTTTAAATGCTTTCCCTTTGAGTTTTTACCCTAATGCTACCGAACACGACCTAAGACTCGTATTGTCGGTTGTATTTGTCTTTGTGGTTGTTGTCAGCTACTATCGCCGTCCGGATCAGATTAAACGCCTGCTATTATCGATAGCATTAATTGGCGGATTAGTTGCGGCGATTGCTTTTGCGCAGGACATATTTGGAAACGGTAAAATCTACTGGTTTGTGACAGATCCTGTTTCACCTTCACTTTCCGGCCCCTTTGTAAATCATAATCATTATGGTCAGTTCATGAATTTGTCGATAGGGGCCGCTTTGGCCCTGATTTGTGTTAAAGTGCACGAGTGTTTTGCGCATAGAAAGATTGTTCCATCAGTTATCTATGAGTTTTTGGGCTCCAACTCTGCAAAAATTTTATGGCTTCTCGTTGTCATTATGGTTCTTGGTGTTACGACAATCTTTATTTCCTTAACCAGGGGCGGCATGGTAAGCATGATAATCGCTGCGGCATTTGCTACGTTACTGCTTACTTCGAGACCTTCACTCAAGGGTCGCGGCTGGATAATGGTTGTCATGGCGCTTGGAGCATTTGTATGCATCCTTTATGTAGGTTTTGATGCTGTTTATGACAGAATTGCAACCCTTAATGAGGCGGATGCGTATAATGGAAGATTACAGATTCTC
>CAZKYP010000035.1:19109-22198 GCA_964556885.1 uncultured Pirellulales bacterium
TCTATCGCTGGCGCTCGATAAGCCAGGAAAAAGATCCTAACACGGGTGTTGAAATTATTTCTGAGGAATCAATGCCGGTTGTTCGCGAAATAGTAGATGGATTTTACAAGGCATGTATTCTCTGTCCGACTTACGGTCCGCCGTATAGTGTTGTCGGCCAGATTGAAAAGTTTATCCTGAATGAAGATAGCGGTGCGGAAAAGATCAGAAAAGGCTTTCGGCTCGCTCCTAATGACCCAATAACATGCCTTGTTGCAGGTAACCTTGATATTTTGGAAGGAAAAATCCAGGATTCCATAGCAAAATTTGAAAAGGCAGTCCAGCTCGACGGCGGCTTATTCAGAACTGTTGTAAATATATATGTATATCAGCTCAGTCGTCCTGATTTGGCCTTGGCGGCGGCAGGGGATAATGTCGGCTGGCTAAATCATGTCGCTGATGTTTTTGATGATATGCAGTACAGCGACCTGGCAGAGCAGGCGAGAGTGAAGGTAAGAGACTTGCTTGAATTGCAATGTAACGATCCGGATACACCCGGCTCGGTATTCGCTCTATTGGGCAGTATTTACAATAAGCAGGATGATATTGAGGCAGCGGCGGAATGTTATCGGCAGGCGTTGGCGAGAGAATACAGCCAGGTGTATTGGAGATTGGAACTGGCAAAGCTGCTGGTCAAGATGGATAGGGTCCAGGAGGCAATGAGTGAGGCTAAAATCTGCCTGCAGTTACGTCCCCAGCTCAAAGCGGCGGAAATCTTAGTAGCCGATCTGTCGGTTCATCCGGCAATGCTGGTACAAAAAGATTCTACGCCGTGAAATTATTTCCGATGTGAATGAACCTGTACCGAAAAGAAAAGGTTCTAATTTCATTATATGAGATATCCCCGGTTGGTACACCGACGGGGACGGAGTCTGCCTAATTCTTGTCATTGTAAGCGAGAATAGCCTTTAGCCCTGAGCTTGTTGAAGGGCAAGCAATCTCTATTTGGACGATAGGCTTATCTGTTCTGTTATTTAAATTATAGATGAAAACATATTTATTTGTATATTTTGGTTCTGCTATTCTTGCGATTTTAACAACTCCTATAGTAATTAAAATTGCAAGAAAATTAGACATCGTTGATAAACCAAATATACGCAAAGTTCACTCCAAACCTGTTCCTCGTATCGGCGGAGTGGCAATTTTTATTTCGATGATGGGCCTTGTTGTGCCGGTCCTTTTTTTGCCGAATGCCGTGGGTGACAGATTTCGCCTTTATCAGACCAAGGTTATCGTTATGCTTTCGGCCGCCTCTTTTATGTTTTTAATCGGCCTGCTGGATGACATAAAGGGTCTTCGTGTACGTGTTAAACTTTTGGCCCAGCTTGTTGCGGCTGTTATTGTATGTTCGGCCGGTATAAGGGTAGAATCAATAGCCCTGACAAACTGGCTGAGGATTGATTTCGGCTGGTTTTCGTGGGTATTTACTATTGTCTGGATTGTGGGCATTACAAACGCAGTCAATCTTAGTGACGGACTTGATGGTCTTGCGGCTGGAATCTCCGCGGTTGCCTGCGGAGTAATTGCAATACTTGCCGTCCATAATAATGTCGTTATCATGGCGGTACTGATGCTTGCACTTTTGGGAAGCCTGTCGGGCTTTTTATTGTTTAATTTTGCCCCGGCAAAGACCTTCATGGGCGACTCGGGAAGCTTGTTTTTAGGTTTTACAATTGCAACGGCAAGTGTATTGTGCACTGTAAAGAAAGAGGCTATAGTCGGACTGGCCCTGCCAATTCTCGCACTTGGTATACCGATATTTGATACGCTGTTTTCAATGCTGCGGCGTTTCCTCGAACGCAGGTCTTTGTTTGCACCCGACAGAAGACATTTCCATCACAGGCTTTTAGCCTTGGGCCTTCGACAGCGTCATGTGGTTGTTACCGCATACGTGGTGACATTATTAACGACCGGTCTTGGCATGTTTATGCTCTTTACTCAGAATGCCCAGACAATAGTTATTTTTATCTGTATCCTGTTTTTGCTTTTGCTTGTGTTCAGGGTTGTAGGATCGGTGAAGCTTCATGAGACAATCACCGGCCTGAAGCGCAAACATGAAATTTTCAGTCAGAAAAAGCACGAGATAGAAAATTTCCATGACATCGAGTTGCATTTCAGACAGGCCCGTGTGTTCGAACACTGGTGGCAGGCGGTCTGCTTTGCATCAGACAAGATGGACTTTTTTCAAAGCTCGCTGCCTTTAACCAATCGTGACGGTACCAGTCGAATGCTGGTCTGGGAAAAAGAGACAAAAGATATCAAACCAGATGAAACAGTGAGAATGATTATGCCCGTGCGCGACCGTCGCTCCGGTCCGGCGCTGGACCTGGAAGTCCGGGTCCATGCGAACGGCTCACTCGAATCCGCCACCCGACGCCTGGCTTTATTTAGCCGCCTGCTGGATGAATACAGCGTCGCGAACCTGACCGGATAACAGTGGTACGGAGAAGGGGAGAAATTAAGAAGGGAAGAAGGCAAGAGGGGAAGAAAGCAAGCTATGGTAGAACGAAAGAGTGATATTCGTCATTTTAGAGACCTCGAGGTATATCGAAGGGCTTTCGATATTGCTATGAAGATTTTCGAATTGACTAAAACTTTTCCCGCTGAGGAAAAGTTCTCAATGGTTGACCAGATAAGAAGAGCATCTCGTTCGGTCTGCAGCAATATCGCCGAGGGATGGCGAAAGAGACGATATATATCAGTATTCCGAAACAAAATGACAGATGCGATGCAGGAAGCTTCTGAAACACAGTGCTGGCTTGAATTTGCATATGCATGCAGATATATCACAGATGAAGTGTTTCATAACCTGGATAATGAATATGAAGAGATTATCGGGATGCTGTCATCAATGGAGATGAAAGCCGAAAAGTTCTGCTATACCAAATTAGAAAATAAGAAGGGAAGAGGGCAAGAAGGAATGAAGGCAGGCTATGGTAGAAAGGAAGAAGGATAGAGGTTGTGAATAGGAAAGGACGAAGCTAAGAAGGAAAGAGGATAGGAAGTATCTTAGCTTCTTACGTTCAAAGCTTCTTAACTTCTTGTCTTAA
>CAZKYP010000036.1:0-22022 GCA_964556885.1 uncultured Pirellulales bacterium
TATTGCATAAGTCTTGTTTTTGTGCTATAAAAATTTGATGTCAATAGATAAAATCATATCTTTTCTGCCGGTTCTTGTGATTTTTCTTGTATCTTTGACCATACATGAATATGCACATGCATGGGTAGCCTATCGGTTCGGGGATGATACGGCCAAAAGGATGGGGCGGTTGAGCCTGAATCCGATGGTGCATATAAGTTTATTGGGTACTATTATTATGCCGCTTCTGGTTCATTTTGGCTGGGCGAAACCTGTACCGGTCAATTTTTCGGTACTCAATAAAAGGCAGGTTTTCCTTGTCGCGGCCGCAGGGCCGTTATCGAATATCATGATGGCTCTTATATTAGTGTTTGCTTTTCATACCCTGCCACTTAGTTCTATTCCTTTGTTGGAGGATGTTGTATTGCTGGCTATTCTTTACAATCTTGTTTTGGCGGTATTTAATCTTGTACCCATACCGCCGCTGGATGGATCGAGGATGGTGTACGCAAGTTTGAAATCTCAAAAGGCGATCGATGCGTATAGGGAATTCGCTCAATATGGAATAGTAATTCTTATTGGATTTTTATACTTGGGCGGATTTGGGAAGATTATATTGCCGGTGGTCGGGTGGTTTTTTAATTTGTTTGGATTACCTTTGCCTTTTAAATCCTGACAAAAAAGCTTCATTGTGGAAAGAGAGGAAAAATATGTGGGATAAAAAATATTATCTGGTTTTTGCTTTTGTGGGAATTTTGTGTATCCCCGCGTTGGCTCGTGAAGAACTTGCCCAATCTGAAGATGGGCTATTTTTAATCAGCAAACCCGATATAGCCCTGGCCGGAGTGGACAAGTTGCATGTGGTTGTTTTACGTTCCTGCGCTGAGCCGAATGTGGACGGACTGAACTGGGCCGAGCTCGAAACTAAAGTGGCGGAGAAGTTTAACGATGCCGGTGTGAAATTAATCGGGGTAGTTGCCGGTAATATTCTGAACATTCAGGAGCTTAGGATTTGCATAGGCATAATCGAGATTGAGGATTCTCAAAAGTTCGTATTCAATATTCAGACATCACTGGCACGAACAGTCAGGTTGACAGATGAAAAAAGTGCGATTTTCAAAGCCGATGTCTGGCAGACCAATCCGGTAATGCACGTAGCTTCGATGGAGGACATGCCCGCGAAAGTCACTGATGCGGTTCTTGGGCAGGTGGATTTTTTTATCCATGCCTATAAATCTGCAAATCCTGAAGGTAAACAATTAGCGGAAAATCAGACAACCGAGTCAATTTCTCCAACGGTATCGGAACAAGCCGGGCAGAAATATATTGCATCCAAAAGCAGCAGTGTCTTCCACAAGCCGGGGTGCCGCTGGGCGCAGAATATTTCGGAGGAAAATCTCGTAGTTTATAACAGTCGAGATGAGGCCGTGCAGGCGGGTAAAAGACCCTGCAAAACATGTAATCCCTGAGAACATTAATGCATTTATCAACAATAATCGTAATAGCTGTTGGTTTGGCGATGGATGCCTTTGTGGTCTCTATTGTCAGCGGCGGGGCATATAAACAGTTACATATCAGACATGCGTTGCGGCTGGCGATTTTTTTCGGCGGGTTTCAGGCCTTCATGCCTATCATTGGCTATCTGGCCGGCTTAAGCGTCAGGGAGTATATTCAGAATTACGACCATTGGATCGCATTCGGCATATTAAGCGCGGTGGGCGGCAAGATGATTTACGAATCTCTGAAAATAGAATCGGTCGAGAAGAATATGGATCCATCCAATATTTTTGTTCTGCTGGCGTTGTCCGTGGCAACCAGCATCGATGCCCTGGCAATCGGCATTACGCTTTCGCTAATTACCAATTCTATTATTATCGCCGTTATAATCATTGGTTTGGTAACTTTTGTCTTGTCATATCTTGGTATAATCATCGGTAAGAAGTTCGGGCACTTTTTCGAGAACAAAATCGAGGCTCTCGGCGGCATCATCCTTATTGGTCTCGGATTGAAAATATTGTATGGGCATTTGTTTTTTTGAACTTTTCTTGCAGTTAGATGATAATGTAATATAATAATGTTGTTATTTAGTTAAATAAATTATATACTATTCGTATAGGTATTTGCTTATGGCTTCGAAGGTATATTTCATTAAGGCTTCGATTGATGAGGGAACAGGGGTGTTGTCCGAAAAGGCACACCGGTTGTTCCAGGCCGGGGGATTTGCGGATTGTTTCGAAGCTAATGATTTTACCGCCGTCAAGATTCATGCGGGAGAGCATAGGAATAATACATTTATTCCGGCTTTGTGCCTTAGGGGATTGGTTAACGAGTTGATTAGGTTGGAAACTAAGGCCTTTCTGACCGATACCACGACTTTATATGCCAGCCGGAGACGAAACGCTGTCGAACATGCTATTGTAGCGACCGAGCATGGTTTTAGCCTGGAAGGTTTGGGTATACCTTTTATTGTCGCGGATGGATTATTCGGGACGTCCCAGACGCTGGTTGCTATAGACGGTGAAATAGATAAAAAGGTTTATATTGCGACCGATATAGTCAACTGTCAGTCACTGCTTTCGGTCGCTCATTTTACCGGCCACATAGCGGCGGGCATCGGGGCTACACTCAAGACGTTAGGAATGGGTTGCGCGAGCAAGAGGGGAAAATTAAAACAGCACGCCGCTCTTAAGCTCGATATCGGTGATGGTTGTACGTTATGCAGTGTTTGTTTCGAACACTGTCCTGCTGATGCTATCACTCTCGATGCCGTCAAGGCGCACATCGACCAGGACAAATGTATCGGATGCGCCGAATGTATGGCGGTTTGCAGATTCGGCGCAGTCAAGTGCAACTGGGGGCCGGAGACCGAAATCATGCAGAAGAGCATCGCCGAACATGCCCTGGGGGCGGTCAAGGGTAAGGAATCGAAATCGGTTTTCTTCAACTTCGTAATGTCTATAACCAAAGATTGTGATTGTTTTGGAACGCCTAATATGTCAAGGGTGGTTAAAGATATCGGTATTGTTGCTTCAACGGACCCGGTAGCGGTTGATGTGGCGGCGCTGGATTTGGTTGAAGAGAAAGCAGGACGGAAAATTTCCAAACTGATAGACAAAGACAGAATTAATCCTCGCTGTCAGTTCGAGCACGCCGAGCGCATCGGTCTTGGAAGTTGCGATTATGAACTTATTGAAATCGAGTGAAATCGGATATAAGGAGAAAATATGTCTCTGGGCCAGATAATCAGAAAAAAACGTGAGCAGTTGAATCTGACATTGGACGAAGTCAGTATTCGAATCGGATTTTCCAAACCCTATCTATCGACAATCGAGACCGGCAAGGTGAAAAATCCGCCGAGCGATGAGCTGTTGGCCAAACTTGAAAAGATACTCGATTTCGAGTCGGGCCTGCTTTTGCATATCGCACACATGGAGCGGCTTCCTTCGGATATCAGGCAGGAATATGAGTCTGCTGAGGCTGAAAACCAGAAGTGGCGTCAGATAGCCAAAAATATGATTAATACCAAGACCGACGGGGGCCAGCTTAATAAATTTCTAACCGAGAGTGAATTGAACACAGAGCCGGGCAAAATGCCTTTAGCGGCCGGGCGGCTTGTGCCTGTGATAAATAAGGTGTCCGCCGGATATCCGAGCGATTTTAACGACCTGGATTATCCGGTCGGTATTGCAGATGATTATGTTCGATGTCCGGATTTGCACGATCCCAATGCCTTCGCGGTCAGGGTTGTCGGCGATTCGATGGAACCGAAATTCTGTGAGGGTGATATCGTGATTTTCTCGCCGGCGTCTGAAGTCCGTAACGGCGATGATTGTTTTGTCCGGTTTGCATCGCCTCACGAAACAACCTTCAAGAGAGCGTTTTTCGATCCGGACAACAAGGTTCGGCTCCAGCCCAGAAATGAAAAATACTCTCCCATGATAGTCGATGGCAAACGCATAAACGGCTTGTACCGGGCCGTTATAAAATACGAAAGATTGTAGAAGCAGCTTCTGTTAGTTAATATTTTGTCCGGCGACGGCCAGAACTAAAGCGAAGACCTTTGATGCCCCGGCCTGTTTTAAGATTCTTGTGCATTCGTTTAACGTGGCTCCGGTTGTCTTGATATCATCGACCAGGCAAATCTTCCTGTTGTTAAAATCATGACCGCGTCGAACGGTGAAGGCCCCGGCGACATTCCTGGCCCGTGCGGCCGGGCTTGTCATGGCCGGCTGCAATTTAGTGTGGCGCATTCGTACGAGGTTTGTGCTGATTTCTGCGGTGGGGTGTTTTAGTTTCCGGATTAAAACTTGTGACTGGTTATAGCCGCGGAACAGCCGCCTGGTCCAATGGAGCGGGACCGGGACGAAAATCTCTATTTCTTTGTAGAATCCGCCGCCCTGCAATGCCGAATCTGCCAGGAATCCGAGTATCGAATCAAGCTCTGTGCGGCCGTTCTTAAAAGACAGTATCATTCTTTGAAGACTTTGCCTGTAAACTCCAGCTCGGGCTATTCGGTCAAAATGAATTTGTTTGCCCTGACAATCGGGGCAAGTGCCTTCCAAAATGGCGTATCTGCTCGCATCTCGGCCGCAGCGAGGGCAATAATCAGCGCCGGTACAGGCTAAAAGCTGGTCCCAGCAATTATTGCACAGATTTTTATCTGTTTCGCTTATATTTTCGCGACAATTGATGCAAACGGCCGGCCAAAACAACTGATTAAGGCCGTGCAGACCGAATTTTCCGGTTTTTTTGATTATGTCAATGGCTCGCCTTTTATCCACAAAAAGGATTATAACAGGTATAGATGTCTACTGGAACTAAAATGTCAAAAATGCCTGCATTTAAACTATAATACATATAAGTAAAAGTGTATATATCTTAAGATATATTAATGATAAGCTTATGTTAAACATATTACAAAACAAAACATATATTATTATAATTCGTATATGTATAAGAGTTTATATGGTATTAATGTTTGAGAAAGAATCAATTTTGGGTCGAATCACATTGACTTAGCTCGGTTTGATTAGTACAATACGGCTTTCATGGCAAAGTTAGTTAAAACAACCGGAAAGAAACGGACAAATAAATCCTCCTCCAAGGTTGCCAAAGTCAAGACGAAAAAGGCTTTTAGTAGCTATCAAGAAGCTATAAGCTACTTGTATGGGAGGACCGATTATGAGAAGGAGAAACGTCTGCGCTACAATGTGACGACGTTCAACCTTGATCGGATGGAGAAATTTTTGTCCTTATTGGGTAATCCCCACAAGAAGTTGCGTACGGTTCACATCGCCGGCACGAAGGGTAAAGGCTCTACGGCCACAATGCTGGCAAGGATGCTCGAGGCGAACGGCTACAAGGTCGGTATGTATACTTCACCTCATGTTGTGCACCTGCATGAGCGAATTACGGTCAATTCGGAAATGATCAGTGAATCCCAGATGCTGGATCTGATGAACCGTATTTATGCTCCCGTCGAGAAGATGGCCAAGACCAACCCGGTTACTTTCTTTGAGCTTATGACGGCTTTGTCGTTTTTGCACTTTATCGATGAGAAGGTCGATATTGCCGTTATAGAAACCGGTATGGGCGGCAGGCTGGACAGTACGAACGTTATCAAACCTCAACTAATCGGTATAACCAGTCTTAGTATCGACCATCAGGCCCAGCTTGGGGAATCTATCGGCAGCATCGCCGAAGAGAAAGCCGGAGTATTTAAGAAAGGTGTGCCGGCAATTAGCGTCCAGCAGGAACCGGCGGCCATGAATGTTCTCAAATCTCGCGCCATTGCCGTAAAGGCTCCATTGAGCGTAACCGGCGGGGATATTGATTTCTCTCATCGATTTGAGACGTCGCGTGAACATGGGCCACATACCAGGATATGCCTGACGACACCGACGAGTAAATTCGAACATCTGCGAGTGCCGCTGCACGGCATGCACCAGGCGATAAACTGCGGCCTGGCGCTGGCTATGCTGGATAAGCTTAAATCAATCGGCTACAAGATCGATAATGAAAAAGCAACCGAGGGGCTTAGCAAGGTATCGCTGGCTGGCCGAATGGAGATGATTTGCTATGATCCGAGGATCATGATCGACGCCGCTCACAACGCAGCAAGCATCCACGCCCTCGTTAATGCTATCGGCCAGAATATTCCTTATGATTCCATGGTTGTTATCTTTGGTTGTAACAGCGATAAAGATGTCAGGGGGATGCTGCAGGAACTGCAATTCGGCGCCGACAAGGTGATTTTCACACGGAGCAACTCGGCCAAGGCAATGTCTCCGGACGAATTAGCTGAGATTTATACAGAGATATGCGGCAAAATGTGCCAGACCGCCGTTAGTCTGGGCCCGGCCCTTCAGCTTGCCAAGAGCGCCGTCAGCAAAGAAGATTTGATTTGCATAACCGGCAGTTTCTACCTTATCGGCCAGGCAAAAGCACACTTCCAGTCGAACCAGACAATCTCACAATATTAATCCTACGGTTCAGGCCATACCGGAAGCACGATTTTCCTGTTAAAACAAGTCTGTGTTTAATAACTTCATTCCAGACCCTCGAACCTGGAAATGTATCCTCATTTTAATGTTCAAAATTATCCGGTCCAATCATGGTTTACCGCTTTGATTTTCGGTTTGCATTGGCGGTCATTCTGAGGTATAAAATCTTCTTTATGGTGATTGAATACCCATGATAAGGAGTTGATGATGGCTCAAGTGAAGAAGTACATTGCAATCGACCTTGGCGCCGAAAGCGGCAGGGTGATGTTAGGCTCGATTGCATCGGATAAACTTGTTCTGGAGGAAATTCATCGTTTCAGTAACGGCCCGACGGAAGAGAACGGCTCACTTCACTGGGATTTTAACAAGCTGATGTCGGAAATTAAGGCAGGGATAAGCAAGGCGGTAAAAGAGGCCGGTGGAAAGGTTGCGGGAATAGGCGTCGATAGCTGGGGTGTTGATTTCGGATTGTTAGATGGTGACGGCAAAATGATTGAAAATCCGTATCATTATCGTGACAGCCAGACCAACGGGATGATGGAAAAGGCGTTTGGGCTGATGAGCAAACGCGAGATTTATGAGAATACCGGCTTGCAGTTTCTACAGTTAAACAGCGTATATCAATTGCTTGCGATGCGATTAAGAAATTCGGCCGCTCTGGCAAAAGCCAAACATTTGGTTTTTATTGCCGATTTGATAAGCTATTTTCTATGTGGCGAGATTTTCGCCGAATACACTCTGGCAAGCACCTCGCAATTTATGGATATGAGAAGCGGGAAATGGTCAAAAGAGGTGCTGACAAAATTATCTTTGCCTGAAAAGATTCTACCAAAAATCGTTAACCCGGGAACCGTTGTCGGACCGTTGACCAACGAAATAGCAAGCGAGCTTGGGTGCGATTCGATTCCCGTTATAGCAATCGGTTCGCACGATACGGCGTCGGCGGTTGCGGCCGTACCGGCATCTGGCGATACCAAATGGGCGTATATTTCATCCGGCACGTGGAGCCTTATAGGCGTTGAGATTCCGAAGGCAATTATAAATGACAAAACATTCGAGTATGAGTTCACCAACGAAGGTGGAGTTGAAAAAACGATTCGATTGCTCAAGAACATCATGGGACTTTGGCCGATACAGGAATGCAGGAGGCAGTGGCAGCGGGAAGGGACCGAGTTGTCCTATCAGGAAATCACAGATATGGCACGAAAGGCAAAGCCGTTTGTCGGACATATCGATGTCGACAACAATATGTTTCTTGCGCCCGGCGATATGCCGAAAAGAATAGATGATTATCTTTTCGATACCGGCCAAAAACCAATCGACGATAAAGGGCAAATGATACGGATTGTGCTCGAAAGTCTTGCTCTTAGATATCGAGCAATGATGGAGGCTGTTGAAGAAGTGACAGGCCGGAAGATTGATATATTGCATATTGTCGGCGGTGGTATACAGAATGAATTGCTCTGTCAGTTTACGGCCGACGCCCTCGGCAAGAAGGTTGTTACCGGCCCCATTGAAGCGACGGCGAGCGGCAATATTCTGATGCAGGCCAGGGCCGCCGGACAGATAAAAACCCTTGCAGAGGCCAGGAAGATTGTACGTAATTCGTTCGAAGTTAAGGAATACCAGCCGCATAATACTTCGCTCTGGGAAGAACAATATAAAAAGATTCATAATCTATAAATGCTCAGACTTATAAAAAAAAATCGACAGGGGAAGGAAGATTTTGATAGAAAAGCTCGAAAGAAGGTTGGATAGTTTTAACCTCGGTGAGAGGAAACAGGCCCTGGCGGCTCTCTGCGAAAAGGTCCGTACGGGCGAAATCGATTTGCCGCAGGCGGGCACCGATGTAAACCTGCATTGTCATACCTTTTTTTCCTATAACAGCTATGGCTATTCACCGAGCAAGTTTGCCTGGCTGGCTCGAAAGGGCGGATTAGCTGTTGCGGGAGTGGTGGATTTCGATGTACTGGACGCTTTGGAAGAGTTCCTCGGTGCGGCGAAATTGCTTGGTCTGAAGGCCTGTGCCGGTCTGGAGACGCGGGTTTTCGTGCCGGAATTTGCAGACAAGGTGATAAACTCGCCGGGTGAGCCCGGTATTTCATACCACATGGGCGTTGGATTCCCAAGCTCGCAGGTTCCACTTGCACAGGATGAATTTTTGCTGAGTCTTCGTGTGACAGCGCAGAAGAGAAATCAGGAGCTGATGGGCAGGGTAAATAAATACCTTCGTCCTGTCGAGCTGGATTATCAACGGGATGTTCTTGTACTTACTCCATCGTGTAACGCTACAGAGCGGCACATGTGCCTTGCATACGCACGCAAAGCCGAGAGTGTGTTTGATAATGAAAAAGCCCTTGCCGATTTCTGGTCCAAAAAATTGGGAGTAAAGATTGAGCCGTCGATGCTGCCGGAAGGCAGGGACCTGCTTAATGCGATTCGTGCCAAAACAATGAAGCGCGGAGGTGTCGGGTATGTTCAGCCGGGTAAAGGTTCGTTTCCGTTAATGGCTGATACGAATCATTTCATACTTTCAGCCGGGGCGATTCCGACTTTGACGTGGCTCGACGGCACCAGTGACGGCGAACAGGAAATCGAAAGGCTTATAGAAGTCGGGATGAGTACAGGTGCGGCGGCGATTAATATCATACCCGACCGCAACTACACGCCGGGCAACCAGGACGAAAAAGTGAAGAACCTCTATCAGGCTGTTGAACTGGCCGAAAGGCTTCATTTACCTGTGGTAGTCGGAACCGAGATGAACAGCCCCGGGCAGAAATTTGTAGATGATTTCGCCACGGATGAGCTTTCTACTTTTATGCCTGTATTTTTGAAGGGGGCGCACATTGTTTATGCCCATTCGGTGCTCCAGCGAAAATGCGGACTGGGATATACCAGCGCATGGGCATGTAAGAACTTTACAGAGGTCACTGAGAAAAACAGGTTCTTTGAGCAGTTCGGAATATCGATGCAGCCCGAACGCGAGGATGCTCTTAGCGATTTTGATGAAGAAGCAACACCGGATGATATATTGGAGAAATTGAATATCGAATGACGAATTTACCGAAGACTTACAAGGCTGTACAGTTGGTTGGTCCTGATAAGCTCATATTGAATGAATCGAAAGAATTGCACGAACCCGGCCGGCACCAGATTCTTTGCAAGGTCGAGGCGGTCGGGCTTTGTTTTTCAGACTTGAAATTACTGAAGCAGTTTTCATCCCATATTCGCAAAAGCGAAATTGTTTCCGGTATTAAGCTGGACGTATTAGAAGAAATTCCCAGTTATGTCCCCGGTGATGCTCCGGCAGTCCCTGGTCATGAGGCAGTAGTCAGGATTGAAGCGGTTGGGCCGGGAGTTGAGGATTTTAAACCGGGCGGGCGTTACCTTGTCCAGACGGATTATCGCTGGATTCGAACCGCCACCGGCAGTAACGCCGCGTTCGGGTACAATATCGAAGGTGCGCTTCAGGAATATGTCCTGATGGACAAGCGAGTATTCACATCGCCTGAGGGACAATCCATGATGCTGCCGGTCGGTGAGGAGTTGTCCGGCTCAGCCATAGCGTTGGTCGAGCCGTGGGCTTGTGTTGAAGACGCTTATGCATCCAAAGAGCGAATGAAGATTAAACAAAACGGACAGATGCTCGTCGTCGCAGATAAAGATGTCACTGAGGATGCTCTCACAGATTTATTCGAACGCTACGGCAAACCGGCGAAGATGACACGGATGTCGGGATCAGAGATTTCCAATTTGACCGATGCGGCTTATGACGATGTCATATACTTCGGTTTTTCGCCCGATGTCGTCGAAGGATTATTTGCGAAAGTCGGAGCTAACGGTATATTGAATATTGTCCTTTGCGGCGGCAAATTCGGCAGGGACGTTGTCACCATGGTCGGCCGGGTCCATTACGGGGGAATACGCATCATCGGAACGACCGGCTCGAATCCGGCCGACTCGATGGAAACAATCCCGAAGACGGGAGAGATTCGTCCCGGCGATAAGATTAACGTTATCGGTGCTGGTGGGCCTATGGGCCTGATGCATGTTGTGCGCAATGTTTGCCAGGGTGTTAAGGATGTCAGCGTTTATGGAAGTGACGTCGATGACACTCGGTTAACCACACTGGAGAAAATCGCGGCACCGCTGGCCAAACAAAATAACGTGGAATACCAGTCGTTCAATCCGATAAAAGGAAAATCAGAAGCAGCTTTCGACTATACTGCTTTGATGGCTCCGGTACCTGCTCTTGTTGCGGCCTCGGTGCGTGGGGCCGCAGAACGGGGCATAATCAATATTTTTGCAGGAATACCGGCAACGGTGACGGGCCAGATAGACCTTGACGCTTATATTCAAAAGCGGTTATATTTCATCGGTACGAGTGGTTCGACCCTCGATGACATGAAACGTATGCTGGCAAAGGTCGAATCCGGCACGCTCGATACCAACCTGAGCGTAGCCGCAGTAAGCGGGCTTGATGGCGCTACTCAAGGCATTCGGGCGGTTGAAAACCGGCTGATTGCTGGCAAGATTGTCGTTTATCCGACCTGTGAAGGTCTGGAACTGACGCGGCTGGAAGAAATGGATGAAAAAATGCCGGAAGTGGCTAAGTGCCTGAATAACGGATTCTGGACGATCCAGGCGGAAAAGAAGCTGCTGGAATTATTTGGTCATAATACAATTCAAAATTAAGGATCAGTCATGAGCAATTCCAAAGATATCGAAAAATCATACGAGATAGCAAAGCATCGCTATGCAGAATTAGGTGTTGATACAGACAAAGTGATGGACAAACTAAAAAAGATTGCGATATCTCTGCATTGCTGGCAGGGTGACGACGTCGGCGGTTTTGAAAAAGTGGGGGCGGAATTGTCCGGCGGAGGGATTCAGGCGACGGGCAATTACCCCGGCAAGGCGAGAACCATCGACGAATTGCGAGCCGATATTGAAAAGGCGCTTTCGATGATCCCTGGCAGGCACCGACTCAATCTTCATGCATGTTATCTCGATAACGGCGGCAAGTTTGTCGATCGCAACGAGATAACCGTCAAACATTTCCAGAGCTGGATCGACTGGGCCAGGGCCAACAAGATGGGGATGGACTTTAATCCGACATATTTCTCACACGAAAAGGCCGCAGATGGTTTTACACTTAGTCATGCCGACAAAGGCATTCGCAATTTCTGGATCGAGCACGGTATTGCATGTCGAAAAATCGGGGCCGAGATGGGAAAACAGCTCGGTACGACTACTGTCACCAATGTCTGGGTGCCGGACGGGTACAAGGACATTCCGATTGACCGGCTTGGCCCGAGGCAGCGGCTGGCCGATTCGCTCGATAAGATTTTTACTGATAAAATTGATTCGAAAATTCATCTGGATGCGGTCGAATCAAAACTCTTCGGAATCGGCGCCGAAAGCTACACGGTCGGCTCGCATGAATTTTATCTGGGCTACGCCGTCTCGCGCCAGAAGTTATTGTGCCTTGATGCGGGACACTTTCATCCCACAGAGGTTATCTCTGATAAGATTACTTCCGTGCTCATGTTCGTACCGGAGTTGCTGCTGCATGTGAGCCGGCCGGTACGATGGGACAGTGACCATGTTGTGATTCTCAACGACGAATTATACGCGATTGCGCAGGAATTGGTACGCAGCGGCCAACTCGACAAGGTACATATCGGGCTGGACTTTTTCGATGCAAGCATCAATCGTATTGCGGCCTGGGTAATCGGGACACGCTGCATGATAAAGGCGCTGCTGATGGCCCTTCTGGAACCTGCGGACGTGCTTCGGGTGATAGAGCAGGCCGGTGATTATACTTCGCGGCTTGCGATGCTCGAAGAATTGAAGACACTGCCTTTCGGAGCTGTCTGGGATTACTATTGTCTTAAGGCCGATGTGCCTGCAGGACGGCAGTGGCTCGACGAAGTTAAAAGATACGAGGTTGATGTCACTGGTAAGCGTATGTAAGAAATAAACGGGTCTGCGGGATTTGTCGTGCCCGTACGGCCGTATCGAAATAATAAAGACTTATGAAGGGCAGAAGCATGAGTGATGAGCAGAACCAAACGACACAACCGGGAACGGAGTACGAGCGTGAGCCGGTGCCGCAAAAGGCACGGTTGGGTTTTAAGAGCTTTATCGGCATGTATGCCGGTGAGCACTGTGCGGGGACGGAGCTGATGCTCGGGCCGCTTTTTGTTGCGGCCGGAGTTAGTGCATTCGATCTCATTGTGGGCCTGATTGTCGGAAATGCATTGGCGGTACTGAGCTGGACCCTGATGTGTGCGCCGATTGCGACACGGGCGCGGCTGACGTTGTATTATCAGTTGGAAAAGATCTGCGGCCGTCGCTTAGTGACGCTTTATAATCTTACCAACGGCATAATGTTCTGTTTTTTGGCCGGTGCGATGGTTACAGTCTCGGCGACGGCGTTAGGGGTGTGGTTCAAGTTCCAGATGCCGGGCCTGAATGATATGTATCCTAACAGCGTGGGGTGGGTCCTTGCCGTTTTGTTTTTGGGTGGATTGATTGCGATTGTAGCGGCGTACGGTTATAACACGGTTGCGAAGTTCGCCAATATTGCTTCACCCTGGATGGTGCTCGTTTTTCTGGCGTTTGGTTTTGTAGGTTTGAAGCAGTTTATAGATGTGACCGGGACCGAAATACATTCGGTCGGTGATTTATGGGCATTGGCCAACACCCATATATGGAAGGGCGGTGAGCCGCTGCCGGGGCAGGTGAAATTCACGTTCTGGCATGTGATGTTCTTCGCCTGGTTCTGTAACATGGCGATGCATATCGGGATGAGCGATTTATCGGTATTCAGATTCGCAAAGAAATCATGGTACGGCATAGCGAGCGGTTCGGGGATGTATGTGGGACATTTCATGGCCTGGATAAGCGCGTCGATTCTTTATGCGTATCAGCTTCATTTAAATCCAGCGGATACGGATGTTTTACCCGGGCCGCTGGCTTACAGGGCCGCAGGTATCGCGGGAATTCTGTGTGTAATTATAGCAGGCTGGACGACGGCAAATCCGACGATATACAGAGCGGGATTGGCGTTTCAGGCGATTATTCCGAAAGTATCGCGGTTCAAAGTGACACTGGCTACAGGCATGATTGCGACAATCTCCGGGATGTTCCCTGCGTTTGCAATGAAGCTGCTTGGTTTTGTGGCGATTTATGGTATGCTGCTGATGCCAATGGGAGCGGTGATTTTCGTCGATTTCTGGCTGATAAAGAAATTCGGTTTGCAGAGCAGTTATGCCGAGGCCAGCGGTAAATTGTTCAACTGGGCAGCGGGTGCGGCCTGGCTTGTAACTCTCGGGATATGCCTGTTGTTGGTCAAGTATGCCGGTATACAGATTTATTTTGTGAGCCTGCCAGGCTGGTTTGTGGCGGCGATTTTGTATGTTGTGATTAGCAAGTTTTATCAGAAAAAGGTCCGTCCGGCATAATAAGGAGATATAAAATGAGAATATTGATTCAATTGATAGGTTATGTTTCGATTATTGTTTTGATTTTACCGTCGATTGTTTTTTTAAGCGGCAAAATGAGTCTCGACAGGGTTAAGATGATTATGCTCGTGGCAACTGTTGTGTGGTTTGGGGCAAATGTCATCCTGGCGTGGAATTTGGATCAGAAGCTCATGGGGAAAACGCAGGAATAGATAGTTGCAGAGGGACAAAGCTAAGTAAATGAAAGGAAATAATGATGGCTGATATGGATGCCGTAAAAAGGCCGAAGAAATTCTATGAGGATGTCCCATTCAAAAATGAGGGCTTTTTCCTCAAAGGAGCGGGCTCTCTTGACTGGGGGATGAAGAATCGGATGTCGAGAATATTTAATCCGGATTCAGGCCGAACGGTGATGTTTGCGATCGACCACGGATATTTTCAGGGGCCGACTACGGGGCTTGAGCGAATTGACCTGACTATTGTGCCGCTCATGTATTATGCCGATGCGATAATGCTTACACGTGGAATTCTGCGAACCTCGGTACCTCCTACGCTAACCAAACCAATCGTTATGCGGTGCAGCGGCGGGCCGAGCATACTAAAGGAGCTTTCGAACGAGGAGTTGGCTGTTGACATCGAAGACGCGATTCGATTGAACGTGGCGGCGATTACGTTACAGGTCTTTATTGGCGGTGAGTTTGAAACCCGTTCTGTGCATAATATGACCCGGCTTGTGGATATGGGGCTGCGTTATGGTATTCCAACTATGGCAGTAACGGCTGTCGGCAAGGATATGGTTCGGGATGCGAAATATTTCCGCCTGGCCTGTCGCATTTGTGCCGAGCTGGGGGCTCAGATTATCAAAACGTACTATGTTCCGGAAGGATTCGAGACGATAACAGCTTCCTGTCCGGTTCCGATTGTGATGGCCGGCGGCAAGAAAATTCCCGTGCTTGATGCTCTGACAATGGCATATAAAGCGGTTCAGGAGGGTGCGTCAGGAGTGGATATGGGGCGCAATATCTTCCAGAGTGACGCACCCAGGGTGATGATGCAGACGATTCGCAAGGTAGTTCATGAGGGCATGAAACCAAACGAGGCCTACGAGCTGTACGAGATACTCAGGAACGAAGAACAGACAAAGCAGGATGCAAAATGCCAGGTAAATATCTGTTAGGTCAATTAGGTGAATCATCACCACTTGTGAGCGTGGGGATTCTCACTGCGGATTTGATGTCTCTTGGCTCTGAGCTGCGGCTTATGGAAAAAGCGGGGATCAAGCTGCTGCACTTTGATGTTATGGATGGATGTTTTTGCCCGATGATGACCGTTGGGCCCGGTTTCATAAAGGCAATGAAAACTCTGCTGCTAAAAGACGTACACCTGCTGATAAATGAGCCTCTGGAAAAGCTCGGCGGTTATGTGGCCGCGGGTGCCGATATGATTACGGTTCACGTCGAGTCCTGCCGGCATATCCATCGTGTTTTGCAAATATTGGGTGACATGACTAATGTAAATGATCCCGCCAGGGGTATTCTTCGTGGTATAGCCCTGAATCCCGGCACGCCGCTTGAAGCAGTAAAGCCGCTTATGGACGAAGTGGAAATGATATTTCTTTTGGCTGTCAATCCCGGCTGGCCCGGACAAAAATTCATCCCTTCTACCGAGGTTCGGCTCAGGCAATTAATAAAAATGATTCGAGACGCGGACAAAGACATTCTTATCGGTATCGACGGCGGCATCACTCGCGATAATATCGGTGACGCAGCCCAGATGGGCGCTGATATTATCGTTACCGGAAGTGCCGTGTTCGATGGGAGGACACCTCTGGAGAATGCCAGGTTTATGGTAAAGGCCGTAAAGAATGCCGCGAGGACATCGAATCTCAAATTAAATATGGTGACAACGACGGGAAGCGACACCGGGAGAAAAGATGAGCAGTAGCGCTTCGAACCAACGCGCATTAAAACAGTTGGCTCTCATAGCTCCGATTCTGCGCGGGCTTTTAGCCGAGCCCACGGGTGACCAGGATGTTCCCTATAAGCCCGTCATTTTGAAATCCCTGATAAGCAAAGAAGCTGTTGATTTCGCCGGTTCTGCGAAGAATGCTAACGCTCAGGATTACCCGACACCTCTGACCAAAGGTCGCAGGCCCCCCTTATTTCTGGATGCCGTGGACGCAGACAGTCCGGTAGAGGAGCTACGTGAGCAGTTGAAGAATTCCATTTCAGATTATTCAGCACGGCACGACTTGAAGCCAGAAATCGTATGCCTTGGCGGCTTGGGAGTACTCTATGTCGACCGGGGGAAGGAAGACAGTGATTTGCCTCTTGCGAACAAAGTTGCTTTAGTAACCGGCGCTGCGGGGGCTATCGGCTATGGAATCTGCTGCGGGTTGCTGGAGAAGGGCTGTCATCTTGTTGTCACTGACCTTCCGGGCGAGAAACTTGACAGTTTCACGGAGGACCTGAAACAAGCGGCGGGCGACCGTGTCATAGGAATACCAATTGATGTCACCGAAGAAGATTCTGTAGCCAGGGGTTTTGAAAGCACCATTCTCACATGGGGTGGGATCGATATTGTGATTGTGAATGCCGGTATTCCGCTGGTCAAATTCCTGAAGGATATAGACCTCGATACTTTTCGCAAGCTTGAAAAAGTCAATGTGGAAGGCACTCTTCTGACGCTCAAAGAAATCGCTCATCACTTTATCCTGCAGGGCACGGGAGGTGACGTCATTATCGTATCTACGAAGAACGTTCCCAGCCCCGGCGCCGGGTTTGGCGCTTACAGTGCGACCAAAGCGGCATGTCACCAATTGGGCCGCATTGCGAGTATCGAGCTGGCACAATACGGAGTTCGGGTCAATATGGTCGCGCCGGACGGAGTATTTTACGAAGGCAAATACAAATCGGGGCTATGGGCCGAAGTGGGGCCCGACCGCATGCGGGCGCGGGGATTAGATGAAAAAGGTTTACAGGAGTATTACCAAAACAGGAATCTACTGAAAGCCAGGGTCACCGGTCGGCACGTATCCAATGCCGTGCTGTTTTTCGCCACCCGCCAAACGCCGACAACAGGCGTTACAATTCCTGTTGACGGCGGCTTGCCGGATGCCACGCCGCGATAAAATGATAGATCAAAAATAAAAGTGTAAAATTAGGGAGTATTTTTTAAATGAATAAAGCGTTATCAGAACTTATTAGAATATCGAATTCGGTTGGCCGTGACAGTACGCTTGTACAGGGTGGTGGAGGTAATACATCAGTAAAAACAGCGGATGGTAAATATATGTATATCAAGGCCAGTGGTACGGCCTTAAAAGATATGAATGCAAAAAAGGGCTGGCGAAGGCTCCGGCTTGATAAAGTACTATTGATTGTGGAGGATAAATCACTGGCGAAGCTCGAAGCAAGTATAAGAGAACCTGAAGTAGTGGATCGGCTGCTTCTTGCCTGTGACGATAAAGTTGCCGGAGAGGCCAGGCCGTCTGTTGAAGCGCATTTACATGCTTTTCTTGATAAGTGTGTGATTCATCTGCATCCGAGTTCCGTCGGGGCGTATGCAAATGCCAGGAATGGAAAAGCGGAGATTGAGAAATTGTTCAAGACAGAAAACCTCCCTCCTCTTTGGGTACCTTATACGGACCCGGGCTTTATACTCGCAAAGAATATCTCCGGTCTGGTTAGTAAATACCAGAAAAAGTACGGTAAAAAACCTCCGATTATGATCCTTGAAAAACACGGGCTTCTCATTGCTGCAGATGACGCCGATGATGCTTTGCGACTTGTCCGCAAGGTTATTCGTCTCTGTAGCCGCAAGCTGAGGCAACCAAAAGTCACGAGAATCAAGTCAACCGATCGGAAAACTATTAACGAAATAAAACTGTGCATCCGAAAGGCATATACTGAGGCGATTGGCGAGTGTCCGGAGATAAGTTTTTTTTGTAATAATGAGATTGCGGCATTTTGGCAACAAAGAGGGGCACAAAAGATGCTTGCTTCTGGGGTATTGACACCTGATGAACTGGTATATGCCAACGGGGCGGCGATGTGGGTAGATAAAATTGATAGCAGGAATATTACGAAGAGACTGATTCAGCAAATCAAAAAGGGAGATAAGCATTCGGTGGCATTCCTTATTAAAAACGTCGGGCTTTTTGTTGCCGGTGAAAAGAAAATCGCTAAAACCGTCAGAGATATTGTAATATACTCAATTTTCATTCGCATTAATGCCAGCCGGATGGGAGGTATTCGCTGTTTAACAAAACGCGAACAAGACTTCATTAACAAGTGGGAGGCGGAGGCATTCCGTAAAAAGCAGGTTAATTAAGCCCATGATAAGTCGCATGCTATCTCAAGGGTTAAAACCGCTTGTCAGATTGAAGCGTAAAGGATTAATGTTGAGATAATTCAGTTAACTACTCTAAATAACAAATATAAAATTGCATCTCGATTCGTAAGTACCGGTGGCGATCTACTGGATAGATGGCCAAGTATCTACCCAAATGTATCTTTTCCTATTTATTTACCATAGATGATTCTGTATGATTTGATTTTGTCCAAAAATCGGAGTAAATCGCCAATTTCGGTTGATTTTAGGCAACTTGTGTGCTATATTACCATTTTTTAGTAAGATTCGCGGGGTGAATTGACTCCAGAAAAGTGGTTTTACTCCGGAATGATATTAATCAGGAGATAAATTAGGATGAGTTATAGTGTTGAAATTGATGATACCCGGAAGAAACCGGTAACGAAGATAAAAAGCCTTATCGACGATGGGATTATCAGCCTCGAAGATGCGAAGGACTGGCTGAGGAGCATTTATGAGATTCGTTTTTTCGAGGAGAAGGTATTCGATTTATTAGGTCAGAATATTATCAAGGGTGCCTCTCATCTGTACGCGGGCGAAGAGGCGGTTGCCGTCGGTGCCATTGCGGCTATGGAGCGCGGAGATGTAATCGGCTCAACCCACCGTGGTCACGGTCACTGCGGCGCGGTTGGAAATAAGTATGCAGACAGCGAAGATGAACGCCAGCATCACTGGAACCAGATGATGGCCGAGCTGATGGGCAAGGAGACCGGCTACTGTAAAGGACGCGGCGGTTCTATGCATATCGCTGATGTGGAGAAATGCAACAACCTCGGTTCGACCGGTATTGTGGGCGGCAACCAGGCGCCGGCGGTCGGTGCGGCCCTGGCCGAAAAATTTAAAAAATCAGGCAGAATCGTGCTGTCTTTCTTCGGAGACGGTGCTACAAATACCGGCAGCTTCCACGAAGCAATGAATATGGCGTCAACCCTGGCCGTGCCGTTGGTGGCGATAATTGAAAATAATCTTTACGGGATGAGCGTCCCGTTCTCCGGCAGTGGCGTTGATGGCGCCACGAAGGCCAGCAATGTCGAAGATATCGCAGTAAGGGCCGCGGCTTACGCTGTGCCGGCGATGATTGTTGACGGCCAGGATGTTGTTGCGGTGTTCCTTGCGATAAGGGCAGCTATCGAAAAAGCGAGAAAGAATTGCCAAATGACAATCGTCGAGGCAAAGACCTATCGCTGGTACGGACACAGCCGAAGCGACCCAAGGGCATATCGAACCAAGGCCGAGGAAAAGGCGTGGCATGACCGCGATCCGATTATCGTTCTGGGCCAAAAGCTGCTTGCCGAAAAGCTATGTACGCAGGAGCAACTGGACCAGATAAAAGACAAGGCCTTTACCGCAATCGAGACGGCGACACAGTTTGGTATGGATAGCCCCTGGCCCAATCCCGCAGATGTTGCAAAAGACGTGTACGTTGATGAGACATATCCGACCGAGCTTATTGAATCCGACAAGGTGACATCTGCCAAAGTGATGGAGGCGACAGCCGCCTTCGAGGCTGCTGTTAAAACATCAACGGCAAAGACGAAGAAAGAAGCCGCCGAACAGGCAAAGGCCCAGGTGAAAACACAGTTCGGTATGAATGTTATGACAATGGGACAGGCCGTCTCTGAGGCCCAGGCCGAGGAGTTAAGACGCGATGAAAAAGTTTTTGTCATGGGTGAAGATGTCGGTCTCTACGGGGGCGCATATCAGGCGACGCGAGGTTTGCTGGGCGAGTTCGGGACCGAGAGGATTATCGATACCGCTATATCGGAAGCGGCTATTGCAGGTGCAGGAGTCGGGGCGGCCCTGCGAGGTATGCGGCCCGTGGCGGAAATTATGTATGTCGATTTTGTCACCATAGCGATGGACCAGCTCGTTCACGTCGGTGCGTATAATCGGTATATGTTTGGCGGCAAGGCCAAAGTGCCGATGGTGCTGCGGACCGAAGGCGGGGTCGGCAGGTGTATCGCCGCTCACCATTCCGAATCGCTCGAAGCATGGCTCATGCATGCACCGGGGCTTTATGTGGTCATGCCTTCGACGCCTTACGACGCAAAGGGATTGCTCAAGGCCGCCATACGCAGTGACAATCCGGTTGTTTTCATCGAGCACAAGGCGACATACGGCCAGCTTGGTGCGGTGCCGCAGGGTGATTATATAATTCCGCTGGGTGTGGCGGACATCAAAAAGCCCGGCAACGATGCTACTATCGTCAGCTACAGCAGGATGGCGATGTGGTCGCTCCAGGCAGCAAAAGTCCTGGCTGAAGAACATGGCATTGACGTCGAAGTGATTGACCTGCGAACGTTAAAACCGATGGATATTCGAACTGTGGCCGAGTCGGTGCGAAAGACCGGCCGGCTGATAACGGTCAGCGAAGGTTTTTGTATGTGCGGTGCCGGCAGGGAGATAACCGGCCAATACATGGAATATGAATTTGAGGACGGTTCGCATGGTTTTGATTATCTCGATGCGGCCCCGGTAAATCTGGCCGCGAAAGATGTGCCGCCGCCGATGAGCGAGCCGCTGGAGCTGGCGAGTATTCCCAGCGTTGATAGAATCGTGGAAGCCGTCAAGAAGGTAACTGGTATTTAATTCGGAATAACAAAAAATAAAATATTAAATATAAAATATCAAAATTGTTGAATCGTCCCTTTGGGGCGATGAATTTCTTATTTTTACTTTTTTCATTTTGTTTTTTTATATTTCCTGGTGAGGATTTGGTAAATGGCAAAAGAAGTTAGATTACCCCAGCTTGGTCAGACAATGGAGGAAGGGACGATTGTGAATTGTCTCGTCAAGGTCGGTGACGAAGTAAAAAAAGGCGATGTGATTTTCGAGATAGAGACGGATAAGGCCACCCTTGAGATGGAATCGCCCGCCGGCGGTTTTGTGAAACATATTCTTGCAAAGGTTGACGAGACTCTGCCGGTCGGTACACCTGTAATGGTTCTTGGCGATAAGGATGAACAGGTTCCACAGAGTTTTATTGATTCACTCACGGGCGGCGGGACGCCCGCCGAGACAGCGCCTGCTCAGGCAGCTCCGGCGCCGGCCAAAGTTGAGCCGGAACCATCAAAGCCTGCCGGTAAGGTAATGGCGTCGCCGCGGGCGAGGAAACTGGCTGAAGAGCTTGGCGTGGATATTGCGAATGTCACCGGTACCGGGCCTGCCGGCAAGATAACCGAGCAGGATGTAAAGGCCGCTGCGGATAAGAAGCCGATCTCACCTGCCCCGGCTTCTGCTGTTGTAGCGGATGTAAAACCGGGACAGACTGTGCCGCTGAATAAGTTGCAGCGTATAACCGCGGAAAAAATGCTCAAATCAAAACGGGAAATACCGTGCTTTTATCTGACGGTCAAAGCCGATGTCACTAAGCTGGTCGAGCTGCGGACCAAAATGAATCAGGCCGGTGACGTTAAGGTCTCTTACAACGATTTTATCATCAAAGCGGTCGCTACGGGGCTTGAAAAATACCCGATTATGACGGGCCAATTGGACGGCGAAAAAATTAAATTGGCCGATTCGATTAACATCGGCTTGGCAATATCCGTACCGGACGGTCTTGTCGCACCGATTCTGAAGGACGTGAATAAAAAAGACATCAAACAAATTGCAAAAGACAGCAAGGCAATAATTGAAAAAGCTAAGGGTGACAAGCTTGAGCTGACCGACCTCGAAGGCGGCTGCATTACCGTCAGTAATC
>CAZKYP010000037.1:0-19076 GCA_964556885.1 uncultured Pirellulales bacterium
TATGTAGGTGGATTGACAGGTTATAACCGCGGTAAGATATCTAAGTGTTCTGCAAACGTAACTGTTTCGGGTTATCAGTACATCGGTGGTTTGGTGGGATATAATTTTGGAACTATATTCGATTGTAACACTACCGGGATGGTGGATGGTGGTGTCAATGGAGATTATATCGGGGGACTTGTTGGAACAAATAGAAGAATTATCAGAGACTGCTGCTCGAATAGCTATGTTGCCGGAGGGACAAAAAGTTATCGTATTGGTGGTTTGGTAGGTGAAAATTCAAGATTAGGTAATATATCTTATTGTCACGCTACGGGTAACATTACATGTGAAAGTAATTGCAGTATGATTGGTGGACTGGCAGGAATCAATTATGATTCCATTACGTATTGTTACAGTACAGGCAGTGTTATCTGTGGAAATGAATGTAGAAACCTCGGCGGTCTGGTTGGGGAAAATGATATCGACGGAAATTATATGTATGGTGGTTTTATTGCATATTGCTATTCCAATAGTATGGTTTCCGGAGCAGATGGATGCAGCTATCTTGGCGGTTTGATTGGACGCAGTTGGGAAAGTAATAGTATTGATTGTTACGCAACAGGAACTGTTACCTGTGGAAATAACAGTGAATATCTCGGAGGTTTCGTCGGTTCGAATTATGCAGGCAGCAAAACGGTTAATTGTTATTCTGTCGGTGGAGTTAATGTTGGTTCTGACTGTAATGAAGTAGGGGATTTTGCCGGAGGTAATGGGGAAGAAAGCATAATTGCCGGCTGTTATTTTTTAAGAGATTCTGATGATGGTCCGGACAACGGACTGGCGGAGGCATTAACAGATGAACAGATGAAGCAGCAGGCGAGTTTCGTTGACTGGGATTTTGATGATATCTGGATGATTTGCGAGGGTATTGATTATCCGAAATTATTGTGGCAGAATGTTCAGTGCGAGGAGTAATACATTTTAATTTTTAATTGTTTATTGGAAAATTTTATATAGTTAGTATACTCTTCGCCTATGAACGTACGTTGTGCGAAAATTTCGGATGTCAAGGCCATTAATGCCCTGATAAGTTTTTATGCCGAGTTGGACAGGATGCTGTTTCGTTCTCTGGCCGATATATACGAGAACCTCCAGACCTTCACCGTAGTCGAGCTTGACGGCAAGGTCATCGGCTGCTGTGCGCTGGAGATTATCTGGGCGGACCTTGCAGAGATAAAATCGCTGGCGGTGGATGCGGCCCACAAGGGTAAAGGCGCAGGTAAAATGCTGGTCGCCGAAGTGATGAAAAAGGCCGCACAGCTTGGGGTGCCGAAAATTTTTGCACTTACAATGGAGCCGGATTTCTTTATTAAACTCGGCTTCGACATGGTTGAAAAAGATAAGCTGCCGATGAAGGTCTGGAGTGATTGTGCCCGGTGTACTAAGCAGCAGAATTGCGACGAAACGGCGGTTATAAAAGAAATACTAAATTCTAATATCTAAATTCTAAACAAATTCAAATAACAAAACCACAAAATCCAAACGTTTTGAACATTTGAAATTAGAAATTTGATATTGTTTAGTGTTTCGGATTTAGAGATTTGAAATTCCTAATAATTTTCTGTGATTTGGTAAAAGTATGGCCCAAAGAGTATGCCCTGTATGGGTAGGTTATTTTCTTGCAAGTCCTCTTAGAAAACTCTTTCAAAATCCCAACAAGATACTTGGTGCGTATATTAAAGAAGGTATGAAGGTTTTGGATGTCGGTTGTGCAATGGGATTTTTCAGTCTGCCTCTTGCAAAGATGGTCGGGGCCAGCGGCAAGGTTTTTTGCGTGGATATCCAGGAGGGAATGATAAAAAAACTTCTAAAACGTGCGAAGAAAGCGGGATTGTCGGATAGAATTGATGCGCGTATATGTGATGAGAAATCTCTCGGCTTGGATGATGTCAAAGGGCAAATCGATTTTGCCATTGCATCCGCAGTAGTGCATGAAGTTCCTGATGTGAACAATTTTTTCTCTGAAGTTTCCTCGGCCGTTAGATCCGGCTCTCAATTTTTAGTAATCGAGCCGAAAGGACATGTGTCACAAGAAGCTTTTGAGAAGACAATTACCTTGGCCGGGCAAAATCATTTTAAGGCTGTCGGCAGACCTCGGGCCGGTTCCGGCCGGACTGTGCTCTTGGTGAAATGAGACAACTTCAGGTACATAACCATCCCCAAGCTTCGCTTGAGGCTGCCACACAGTCGAATTTATGCGAGATGTGTTTTTCAGCCCACCTGTCGTCTCTGGAACAGGGCTACGGCCAATGCGAGTATGGCTGTTGTGTAGCAGAAGGCATACGAAGCGCTGATAGCGATGTATTTTATCGGAACCTTGCTGCCTTCGTAAATGGCATCGCTTATCCAGAAAATCTGCAAGTTGGGTATCAGGACCCGCCCGATTTTTGCCCATAAATGAGTTTCGGCGAATCGACCGAATGTATAATCGCTTGCCAGGCCGAATAAAAATATGCCGATGCATACCGATAAAGTCACAACTATATTGAATCTTGCGGAAAGGGCTA
This sequence comes from uncultured Pirellulales bacterium, assembly GCA_964556885.1. Lineage (GTDB taxonomy): Bacteria > Planctomycetota > Phycisphaerae > Sedimentisphaerales > Anaerobacaceae > CAZKYP01. Next base: position 2,550 of record CAZKYP010000037.1, read on the forward strand.
TGGCCAGAGCGATGATGATTAAAGCTGCGAACAGCAGTAGTATCGAGCCGTATATATCCACCATATTTATATGGTTTTCTTTCGGATTAAATTGCCAGTTTTGGTCAATCAGGGACAGGAATATGATGCTGAGTGTAGCGAATATTGCCATCAATACTATGGCTGTAGATGTGAATTTCCAGTCGTAAATATAGTTAAAAAAAGCACTTAGGATAAATGTTCCGACAACTGTGACTATTGCTGCACTGATAACCGTCCAGTCGTGTGGATCACTTACGGTTTCCAATACGCCGTGCCTGATTGCCATAAGCAGGGCGATAGTGCAGATATAATGTGCCAGAATCACTGCCGCCGCAACGCCGAAAAATTTGGCAATAATGAATATCGGACGCTGGACCGGCTTGCTCAGTACGGTTGTTATGGTTTTTTTCTCTAATTCTTCGGCCACAGCGCCGGATGCGGAGAATATTGCTATGAACAAGCTGGTGAGAAACAACGTAGATAAACCTATCTCGCGCAAGAGCTTGTTGTCGTCGCTCATGGTGTACATAGTCAAGGACGGGCTTATAAGGAATAAGAGCAGGGCCGCAACGATGATTACAGCGAAGACCGGTTGTCGTAAAGTTTCTATGAATGTGTTTTTTGCTATCGTAAATAATTTATTCATATTTTATTGCAAATTCACCAGTTTTCTCGCTCTTTGTCGAGAGACTGCTTATTTCGGTCGATATAATAACACGATTTTTTTGTCAATTGTACCTGTACTACGATAACAATAATTGCTATATTACACAACTTATAACTTATAAAGAACTCTTAAATATATACCTTGTTTGTTTTTATTATGTTCGAAATAGATTTCTGGGATAGAAAATGACAGTATCATCCAGGCGTCCCGTACATATAGCTTTGGTATCGTTGGTTCTTGGTATTATCTTTTTCGGCATTTCTTTTTTCCTCGGCCGATGGAGCGGCGTCTTTGCAATCTCGGCAATCAGTTGGTTTATCCTTTCAATGGCTCTGATTTGGTTCGTGCTGAGTTTGCAATTCTACCAGCGTACCCTGGCCGAGCAGGAAAGGCTCGATGTAAGCCAGTTGGCGAAAGATGAGCAGGCTTCGACGATTTTCAAGGCGGAGAGCGAACATGCAACCCTGTTTTCAATCGCCCAAAGGCGGCTGAGGGTATTTGAGAAATGGTTCATTCCCATATTCTCGGGGCTCATAGCTGTTTATCAAATCACAATCGGACTGTTACTTTTTTATGCTTATCGGTCGGATTCGGATGCTCAATTTAAACAGCCGCTGCTTTGTGCTATCTGCATGACGGCGATAGCTTTTGTCAGCTTTTTGCTGTCTCGATATGCCACCGGTATGTCGTCGGAGATAAAGTGGAAGCCGTTGAGGGCCGGCGGCAGCTATTTGTTGGGTGTAGCTGTTATATGTTTTTTACTGGCTATTGCTCTGGCCCTGGTATATTTGTTTGATATCGTTATTTTTGTGGATGTTTTGTCGAGGTTGATTCCGATCCTGCTGATTGTTCTTGGTGTGGAGACCGCTCTGAATCTTATCCTTGATATATACCGCCCGAGGTTGAAAGGTCTCTACAGCAGAAGTGCTTTTGACAGCAGATTATTGGGAATTATAAATGAGCCGGGCGGAATCCTGCGAAGCGCCGCGGACGCTATCGATTATCAGTTCGGTTTTAAGGTATCACAAACCTGGTTTTACAAACTGCTTGAACAGGCAATTGTGCCGCTGGCATTGTTTGCCGGGGTGACATTATATCTTTTAAGCTGTGTGGTAATAGTAGGACCGGACGAGGAGGCTATAGTAGAGCATTTTGGAAATCCGACAAATCAGAGCGGCCAGATCAGGCATATCGGGCCGGGTCTAACGTTCAAGTGGCCGTGGCCGATTGATAAGGCATATAAATATTCGACAAAAAAGATTTCGGAAGTCAACATCGGTTATGTTCCCATGATCGATCCTGAGACCAAACAGGAACAAACAGGACCAAAACTGTGGGGTGAAACTCATTACGAGCAGGAATATAATCTTCTCGTGGCCAGTGAACAGATGGGCACGGAGTCACTGACCGGAACAGTACCTGTAAGTCTCGTGATTGCTCCAATGCCGGTTCAATACAGAATCAAAGATTTGTATTCTTTCATATATAATCATAACGACCCGGAACAGATGCTCGAATCCATTTGTTACCGTGAGCTGACGAGATTTGCGGCCAGCGCCAGGATTGAAGTTGATTATGAGAATCAGGAAGAGGCGTTTTCGTCTGAAAGTCTGCTTGGTGCGGGCAGGTCCGAAGCCAAGAGAGTGCTGACCAGAAGAATTCAAAATGCGGTTGACCAGGCAGGTCTCGGTATTGAAATCGTATTTCTGGGCCTTCAGGGGATTCATCCTCCGCCGGAAGTTGCGCCGGATTATCAGAAGGTCGTAGGCGCCGTGCAGAAGAAAGAGGCAACCATTCTTGCAGCGCAGGCCGAGCGAAACAGGATTCTGAGCAACCTTGTGGGTTCCGTGAAAGAGGCCGACGAGCTTTATGACCTTGCTGCGCAATATCAGCAGGCTGAAAAACAGGGCAATACCGAGGAAATCGAGAAGCTTGGAGCGCAGTTGGATTCGGCGTTCGCGGGGGCCAGAGGTAATATTTTCAAGACTCTCAGAGAATCACAGAGTTATGCCTTCGAAAAGGCGACGCTTGCCGAAGCGACGGGCCGGCGGTTTGCAGGTCAGCTAAAGGCTTATAATGCGGCGAAAGATATTTTCAAACAGCAATACAGGCTGACAATCCTGGAAGAGGCCCTTGAAAAGGTGCGTAAGTATATCGTTGTAGCCGATCAGAATGACATGCAGGTTTTCATAGTCGATGTTACGGAAAAACTGAAGCCGGATTTGTATGATGTAACCGGCATTGAGGAGACCAGCCAGAAATGAAGAGTGTAGCCATTACTATATTTGTTGCCTTAATAGTCATTGTTATGGGCATATATCTTATCCTCTTCCAGGTAAGAGAAATAGAAACGGCCGTGGTGACAACCTTCGGGAAAGCTACGAGCGAAGATGAGATTACCGAACCGGGATGGTACTTGAAATGGCCGGCCCCCATACAGAAGGTCTATAAGTTCGACTCAAGAAAAAGGGTTTTTGAGGGCGACCTTGTTGAGACAACGACCAGAGAGGCCGTGCCGATTATTATAAAGCCGTATGTGGTCTGGAGTATAGTGGAACCGTTGAAGTTTTTTACATCTGTCGGGACCATCAGAGAAGCCGAGAACCAGTTACGCAATTATATCAGCGATACCCAGAACAGGATAGTCGGACAGCACTCTTTCAGCGAATTTGTAAACAGCAATCCTGATAATATAAGGTTCGAGTTCATTCAAAGTGAGATGTTATCCGACATCAAACAGCCTGTTAGTGACAACTACGGGATTGCAATCGAAACCGTGGGCATAAAACAGTTGCAGGTCAGTCAGGATGTCAGCAAAGAGGTTTTCGAGCGAATGCGTGCCGAAAGGAATCGTAAAACCGAACAGATTATTGCCCAGGGGAATTCGGAAGCAATTAAAATTAAATCCGACGCGGATTCGAAAAAGACAGAGCTGCTCGCCGCCGCTGAGGCAAGGGCCAAGGCGATTCGTGGTGACGGTGATGCCCAGGCGGCACGGTATTATGAAATGCTGGATGAAGACCCGGATTTTGCCATGTTTTTGCGTGATACCGATGCCCTTAAGAAGATAATGGCCGAGAATTCGACGGTTATTTTGAGCAGTAAGGCGGCTCCGTTCAAGTTATTGGAACAGATGCCGACGATTGAACCCAAAGAACCGAATAAGCCAGAACAATAATCCGGAATTATTACAGTTATGACAGAGCCAAATAATAAAGATAATAATTTATCCGCCCCGGTGCCCAAAACAAACAGACCTGAGGAGCTGGATACCGCCGGCAGGAGTCTGTCGGATGCATTAAGGATTAGTTTTATAATCCTTAAGGTAATAATGATTATCCTCGTTATTGCATTTCTGGCCTCCGGATTTGAGACTGTCGCTTCGGACGAGCAGGCGCTTGTATTGCGATTCGGAAAGATTCGAGGTGTCGGCGAAGGAAGGCTTCTGGGGCCCGGGCCGCATTGGATATTTCCTTATCCGATCGATGAAATCATTAAAATACCGGTAGAAAGGAAAGTGAATCTGCCTATAGATTCGTTTTGGTATTTTCAGACCGAGCAGGAAAAACTTTCAAACCAAAAACGTCCCGTTCGTCCGGATTTACCTCTGGACCCGAAGAAGGACGGTTATTGCATAACTCGCAGTGAATGGCGGCCTGAGACACCGGGGGCTGCGGATGTCAATGACCAGGCTGAACCAGTTATTCGCGGGCAGCTCAGGATTCACTATAATCGAGGTGACATTAATGTTAAGGTTGAGAATGTTCAGGTCGACAACGGTCAGGGCATCTCGGCCGGCAATGATTACAATATAGTTCATTCGAAATGGCAATTGACCTATCAGATTGACGACCCGGAGCGCTTCTTTAAGAATATTTCAGTCGATGAAGTCAGTCCGGACGAGACCTACTTCGATGTTGCGACAAGAAATGTCACGCCTCTGCTTAAGAATCTGTTCGAAAGTGCCGTAGTATCCACGATGGTAAACTATACGATTGACGAGGCGATTTCGAGCCGGGAGAGCATACCCAGAGATGTCAAGGTATTGATGCAGAGTATGCTCGACGATATTAAAAGCGGAGTAAAGGTCGTAACGGTATCTCTGACGGATATAACATGGCCGCGACAGGTCGAGGGGGCGTTCCTGGCCTCAATCAAGGCCAGTCAAACAAGTCAAACTGTGATTACCGGGGCCAAATCCTATGCCGAAAATACCATTAGCGGGGTTGCCGGCCCGGTTGCCGAGGAGCTTTTTAAGGCTCTCCACAACGATACTATCAGCGAACAGGACATGGAATTGCTGTGGTCCCGCGTGGCCGGCCAGTCCCAGGAGATACTTGCTGGTGCACGGGCATACAGAACCAAAATTGTTGAGACTGCCAGGGCAAATGCCGACTATCTGCAGCGTTTGCTCCCCGAATACAGGAAACGCCCGCAGCTTGTACTCCAAAGGATATATCTTGATGCTTTAGAACAGGTTCTTGATGAGGCGGATGAAAAATTTGTTATCCAGCCCGGCGAGGGAACAAAGGGCAGGGAAATCAGGGTCCTTATGAACAGAGATGCGACGATTAAACCGAAGTCCACCGAGGAGAAATAAAACAACAAAGCTGAAATGCGAGACAGGAAATTATGGCTCACGACCATCTACATTTTAAGGAAGATATCGCCGCCGAACATACTCACGGCAAACAGATTCGCGTAGGTCTGGCCCTGCTTGGGACACTTGCCGGCGGGGTGCTGCTAATCAATAGTTATATTGCCCGATTCATTTACGGCAGCGGCAGTTTTAATACGGAATTTCTGTCGATGGCCGGTGCAATATTGCTCGGAACCCCCATTGTTCTTCATGCGATAAAAAGCCTGATGCACCGGGAAGCTCACATGGATGAGCTGGTGGCATTGGCAATTATTGCGGCGTTTACGCAGGAGGAATATACAACCGCCGGTGCGGTGGCGTTCTTCATGCTTCTAAGCGAGCTTATCGAGACGCGTACCGCCCTCGGCGCCCGTGCCTCGATCGAATCGCTTATCAAGCTCACACCCACCAGGGCAAATCTTATCGACAGCGAGCAGGGCGAGAGAGAAGTAAAAGTCAGCAGTCTCAAGCAGGGGGATTTTATACGTGTTCGCCCCGGTGACAATATACCGGCCGACGGAGAAGTCATAAAGGGACTCAGTTCGGTTAATGAAGCTACGATAACGGGCGAGTCACTGCCTGTCGATAAGGTGCCGGGAATGCAGGTTTTTGCAGGTACGAGCAACCTCACCGGTATGCTGGATATAGCGGTGACCAAGGCCGGCAAGGATACTACTCTTGGCAAGGTGCAGTCCCTGATAATACAGGCCGAGCAGACCAAGATTCCCATAATGAGGATTATAGACCGTTATGTCAGGTGGTATACACCGACCATTTTGATGATAGCCGGGATTGTGCTGTTCTTCACTCGAGATATCAACAGGGCGATTACCATACTTGTTGTCTCCTGTCCGTGCGCTTTGATTTTGGCGACACCGACGGCGATGGTAGCCGCGATTTCCGCGTCGGCCCGTCTCGGCGTTCTGATAAAGAATGTCGCCGACCTTGAGGTCGCCGGCAGGATTACAGCAATGGTTTTTGACAAGACCGGAACAGTGACGACCGGCCGGCTGTATGTGACCAGGCTCAAACCGGCCGAAGGTGTGGAAGCCGCGGAGCTGCTCGCTGTGACGGCATCGGCCGAACAGATGAGCAAGCACCCTGTGGCCAGAGCCTTACATGAAGTGGCACGGGAGGCGAATATTTCTTTGCCGTCGATGGACCAGTTTATGGAAACGCCGGGCAAGGGTGTTACGGCCGTTATCGATTCAGCGAATGTAATGGTCGGACGAGAATCGTTCCTGAAGGAAAACAACGTTGATATGAGCGATATTTCCGAACCGGTCCTGCATGAAGAGCAGGGTTTCAGCACACTTTATGTGGCAAGAAATTCCAAATGTATCGGTTGGATTGGTTTGCAGGACAAAACCAGGCCTGAGGCTCAGCATGCTATTAAGGAGTTGATTGATATCGGCGTTAAAAGGGTAACTATGCTTACCGGCGACCGTACTGAGGTGGCCAGCCGGGTTGCCGCAGAACTGGCCTGCACCGATTTCAAGGCTCACTGTCTGCCTCAGGACAAATTGGCAATCGTCGAGCAGATTAAAAAAGACGGCCATACCGTTGTCGTAGTCGGCGACGGCATTAATGATGCGCCTGCTTTGGCAGCGGGAGACCTTGGCATTGCCATGGGTGCGGCCGGCAGCGACGTGGCTATCAATTCCGCATCTATCGCCCTGATGAGCAATGATTTGAAGCGTTTGCCGTTTCTTGTGCGATTGTCCCGCAAGACGAGTCGGGTCATATATCAAAACCTTGGTTTCGGAATATTATTTATAATTCTGGGCATCGCCGCCGGGGCCGCGGCATGGCTGCCGGTGGTTTACGCCGCGGTTTTCCATTTTGTCGGTTCATTATTCGTCGTTTTCAATAGTGCCAGGCTCGTGCGTTACGGCGAGGGGCTGGATCATGAATCGAAAGCGTAAAATGTTCGGTTAATTTACCATAAACGAGATTCGTAGCTATGGAATATGCTGTTGAAACTTTTTCTTTGACCAAGATTTTTTCCGACTGGTGGGGGCGTGCCAAGGTATACGCTGTTGATGACCTGAATCTTAAGATTCGGCAAAACGAAGTATACGGTCTTTTGGGTCCCAATGGCTCCGGTAAATCGACAACGATTAAGATGCTGCTCGGCCTGCTGTACCCGACAAAGGGAAAATCGGTAATACTCGGAGGCGACGGGGCGGACCCTCAAATCAATGCCAGAATCGGATTTTTACCAGAGGAATCATATCTCTACAGGTATCTGAATGCCCGCGAGACCCTGGATTTCTACGGCAGGTTGTTCGGCCTGCCCGCCAAAGTAAGAAGAATGCGTATAGAGGCTCTGCTCGATATGGTCGGGCTAAAGGCGGTTGCAAACAGACCTGTCGGAACATTTTCCAAGGGCATGGCCCGGCGAATAGGGCTGGCACAGGCGCTGATAAACGACCCGGATTTGCTGATTTTGGATGAGCCTACGACGGGGCTTGACCCAATCGGAACGAGGCAGATCAAAGATTTAATCTTAAAGCTGGCCCGGCGGGGAAAAACGATTCTGCTTTGCAGCCACCTGCTTGCGGATGTCGAGGATGTTTGTGACAGGATATCGATTCTTTACGGCGGCAGGATACAGACGGAAGGACGGGTCAAAGAGCTGCTGCAGCAGACGAACAAACGACAGATTACGACGGATGTCATAAGTGACGACACAATCAGAAAGATAAAACAGTTAATCCGGGATGAAGGTGCCGAGTTTGAGATAACTTCCCCGATTGACAAGCTCGAAACATTTTTCATCAGGACGGTTACCACCGCCCAGCAAAAGGAGCATCCGACAAGCGGCGCCGTCAGCACAACAAAGATAGGTGATTTTCTCGTACAGGAAAAACGTGTTGACAATATCCTGGACGAGTTGGTTTCATCACCGGAGTCGGAGGATATTCCTTCGCAGATTATTCAAACCGAAAAGGTCGTTACCACCGACAGCTCAAAATCCAAACCGGATGAGAAATTGCTTGGCTCACTGACTAAGCAGTCCGAAGCAAACTTATCCGAACAGGTTATCGATGATGAAAAGGCTAAAACCGAACCTGTTGAATCTCAAAAGCAGGAGGCCGGTAGTGACCAAATCAAAAAAAATATTTTAGATGAACTTACAGGCCGCTCGGATTCTCGAAAAGAGGATGCCGGGGGAGCCGACAAATCACAGGCAGGAGAATCAGGCGATGCATAGTATCTGGGCAGTCGCCATAAATACCATAAGGCAGGCTTTACGGATGAAAGTAGCCCTTGTTTTTATTGTCCTGCTGGTCATCCTGATTCCAGTTCTCGGCTATACCACAACAGGTGACGAGACATTAAAAGGGAGATTACAGACCTTCGTTAGCTATAGTCTTTCGTTGACGAGTTTTTCCCTTTGTCTTCTTACGATAATAGTCTCGATTTATTCCGTTACAAGTGACATCGATCAGAGACAGATTTATACCGTCATTACCAAGCCTATTTACCGTTACCAGCTCCTTCTGGGTAAACTCCTGGGAGTATTGTTGCTGGATATGGTTTTACTCGGCTTGTTTTCCGTAATGATATATACAATTACGATTTATACACCTGTATTTCTAAAAGCTTCCGGGGAAGAGCTGCTTCAGACGAAAAATGAATTTTTGACCGCGCGAGCGGCTTTGACTATTCCCAGGGTCGATGTCTCTCAGGAAGTCATGGAAAGATATGACCAGCTCGAAAAAAGGGGTGATTTGCCCGAAAAAATGACACGGCAGGAAGTAATTGCCGAGATCACAAGGCAGAGACTGCTTGCCATGCGTTCCGTTGATGTGGGCAAGGTGCTTACATGGGATTTCGAGAATGTCAAGCCGCTTGATCCGAATATGTTCATCCGTTTTAAGTATGATGTTTCGGTGACGCCCCCCGATGAGCAGGTCTACGGCAGATGGTTCGCGGGTGACTATAATTTTATAAAGACGGGCGAAAAACCTAAAACTCCTGTTTACGACCAGCTTCATAAAAACGCCGTGCGGACTTTCCACGAGATAGAGTTTCCTTCGGAAGTTGTCCCCGCCGACGGCCATCTTGCCGTTGCATTTTATAATGTTCCTCTTAATAATACCGTGGTCATATTTCCACCGGACGGTTTCGAGGTGCTTTATAAGGCGGACAGTTTCGGTAATAACTATTTAAGAGCTGTTTTACTGCTGTTCTTTCGCCTGATTTTCCTGGCGTCTTTAGGCATATTGGCATCGAGTTTCCTTTCTTTTCCCGTGGCCATACTGCTTAGTTTTGTGCTCTTTTTTACGGCGAGTTTCAGTGGATTTGTTATCGAATCGTTCGATTACTTAAGTGCGAATATGGGCTTGTTTTATACGTATACGCTTAAGTGGATGGTTCGGCTGCTGCCGCAGTTCGATAAGTTTAATCCTGCGCAGTACATTGTGCCTGCGAGACTACTCGAGTGGTCTTTAGTGGTCAATTGCATAATTGTTATGGTTTGTGTTAAGGCGTTTGTATTATTTGTTCTGGCCCTCGTGATATTCAGTTTACGTGAGATAGCTAAAATCGTAGTATAAAAGACTATGCGGTTGCGTGATTCTATAACCTTGTTGGTGTGTGCGGTTATCGCCGTCGGTATGCTTATCGGCGCCGGGATGCAGCTTGATTCCATCAATCGCCAGCGCCAGGATATGAATTTAATCATAGACACGCCGGATAATATTCCACCTTCATTGATTTTTGCTACAGTAGCAACAGGTGCATTTCGCGGCCTGTTGGTCGATGTCCTGTGGATGCGTGCGGACAGGTTGAAAGAGGAAGGTCAGTTCTTCGATGCGAGGCAGCTTGCAGAGTGGATTACTATTTTGCAGCCACGTTTTGCCGCGGTCTGGGAATTCCAGGCGTGGAATATGGCATATAACATTTCGGTCGCCATACCGCCAACGCAGCCCGACCAGCGCTGGCGATGGGTGAAAAATGGTTACGAGCTTCTTAGGGACGAGGCTATCACTAAATACAAACTCAATAACCTTGAAATTTATCGCGAGCTTGCAAGAATATTCTACCACAAGATAGGCGGCATATCCGATGATGTTCACAAGTATTATAAACTGCAGCTTGCCGCCGCTATGACACCGCTGCTCGGACCGGCTGATAACAATTATTTCGATGCCCTTGCCGAAGCTCCGACAAGCCTGGAGCAGATTATCGGCGATCCTAACGTGGCCGCGTTTGTCAATGCCTTGAAGGCCGCTGATCCGGTATTTTCCGATGATAGTACGTTCGTGAGTAATTATTTGTCGTTGCGTCAAAATCCGGACCGGTTCAATCCGGCCGCCGGTCGGGTAAGAGAAGATTTTAAGGATAATCCGGTTCTGGAGAAATTTTATGTATTCGCCTGCGCAAGTGAGCTGCGTAAAACATGGAAACTTGATCCTGCTTTCATGCGTGAATTGAATAATATTTACGGTCCGGTTCCTTTCGATGATCCCAATACCCATCTGCCGCTCGATTGGCGTCAGGCCGACAGCCACGCGATATATTGGGCCGTTATGGGATTGGATATACTTGCCAAAGATCAGTCGCGAAAACTTGATATGACTGAAACCAATACCGACCGTATTGTCGGGCATTGTTTACAGGATCTTTTCCGTAATGGTAAGATGTATATTTATGATGTTCCGGTCCAGGTGCCGTCGGATGATCCGTCCAGGGAACCCGAAGTGCAGATATATAAGGATATATTCCTGCGGCCGGATTTGAGAATGTTCGAGCCGTATAATAAAGCTATGCTTGCTGTTATCTACAAGTACCAGGCCCTCGAGGGAGGTTCTCTTGATTCTCTGAAGAACGGCCACAGAAATATGCTGAAAAACGCCATACTTTCTTTCTATCAGGCCGGGCATAAGGCTTATGCACAGAAAATATATAACGAAATGCGAAAGCTCTATCCTCTTGATGAATTCAAGAATCCTTCTGTAGAGGAATTTGTAAAAGCCAGATTTTACGAGGAAATGAAGGACCTTGTTATTAACGATGCGAAAGAAGCGATTGTTGCGATGCTCACGGAAAGCTATTTCAGATATGCACTCTACGATGACGATGAAGCCGCGAGCAGGGAATCTCTGGCGAAGGAAATATGGGATTATTACCAGTCCAAATATAGAGATTCGGAAAGAATCGACCTGCCTGAGTTCAGCGTATTGAGATACCTGAGTCTTGTGGATTTTCTTAATGATGCGCAATATCCGCCTAACTTGAGAGGAAGTCTGCTTGCTCGTATGAAAATCGAAAAGCCGGAGCTTTTCAAACAATTGCTGGCCGAAGAGGAAAAAATACAAAGACAAAAGCAGACGGAATAATCGAAATACAAATCCTTCGTTCTTATGCACAATGCACTTAACCGACAGCTTACCGCTTCACAAAGAGAAGCGGTCTTTCATATAGAAGGGCCTTTACTTGTTCTTGCAGGTCCCGGCAGCGGCAAGACCCGCGTTATCACATATCGTATTGCGGCCCTTATCGATTCTGGTGTTCGGCCGCATAATATCTGCGCGATTACCTTCACCAATAAGGCGGCCGAGGAGATGCGACAAAGAGCGGTTGCCGTCGGGGCATCGAGCAGGGTGCACATCAGCACGTTTCACTCCCTGTGCGTCAGGATTCTTCGGCAGTATTGCGACAAGGCGGGAATCAATCCGAATTTCAATATTTACGATGAATCAGACCAGGCCAAATGTGTCAAGCAGGCCCTCAAGGACCTCGGGCTCGATACGACCAATTTTTCGCCCGCACGAATGCTCGAGGCTATTTCGGTCCTGAAAAACAAGCTGATAGACGCCGAGTCGTTCAAAGAACAGATCGATGGTTTTTTCACAAAGACACTGGCCGATGTGTATGAAAAATATCAAAATATTCTCAATGATAATAACTGTCTCGATTTCGATGATTTGTTGATGAAGGTTGCCTTTTTGCTGAGGGACTATTCGGATGTTTGCAATGAACTCGGGCATAGGTTCAGGTTCCTGCTGATTGATGAATATCAGGACACAAATCATGCCCAGTATCAAATAGCCAGGGCACTGGCATCGCATCACGGCAATATCTGTGCGACCGGCGATCCGGACCAGTCGATTTATCGCTGGCGGGGGGCCGACATACGTAATATCCTGGCCTTCGAGAAGGACTGGCCCAATGCCAGGGTTGTCAGGCTCGAGGAGAATTTTCGCAGCACCGCGAATATCCTTGCATTAGCCGATAATCTGATTTCATTCAACCGGAACCGAAAAGAGAAAAAGCTAATACCCACCAAACCCGGGGGCGAAGATGTCGTCATCGATTCTTTTGAGGATGAAAATATAGAAGCGCAGGCGGTCGCCGGGCAGATACGCAAGCTCGTTGACCAGGGGGCTTCTTTCAACAGCATAGCGGTATTCTATCGTGTAAATGCCATGAGCAGGGTGTTCGAAGAGATATTTATTCGCAGCGGCGTACCATACGAAATTGTTCGCGGCGTGGAATTTTACAGGAGAAAAGAGATTCGTGACTTTCTTGCTTACCTGAAAGCGATTGTCAATCCCGATGACGAAATTGCACTGCTGCGGATTATTAACACACCCACCCGCGGGATAGGCAAGACTACAATCGACAAAATCAGCTCTTTCGCCGCTGTGAACCATATCAGTTTTTATAATGCCCTGAAAAAGGCCGGACAAATCGAATCGCTGCCCAAAGCCGCAAAAGCCAGGCTGGCTGTGTTTGTAAATATGCTTGAGAATTTCAAAAAAGATATTTCCGGCCCGGTAGCCGCAATGATGGGACGGGTTTTTACCGAATCTGGTCTCGAAGATTCATTGCGGTCGACAGGTCCGCAGGGTCAGAATGCAATAGAAAATATAAACGAGTTAATCAACACTGCCGCTGCTTATGACCAGAATACCGAGCAGCCCTCGCTGTCCGATTATCTGCAGCAGATATCGCTTTTCAGCGATGTCGATGCTTATGACGCTTCCAGTAATCGCGTCGCGCTGATGACGCTTCATGCCGCCAAGGGGCTCGAATTTGACAACGTTTTTATTGTGGGGCTCGAACATGGCATTTTGCCGCATGAAAGGAGCACCACCGGTGAAGATGCAGACGATATGGAAGAGGAACGGAGGCTCTTTTTTGTCGGTTTAACACGGGCCAAAGCAAGATTATACATCAGCTACGCGCAGTATCGAACGGTACGGGGCCAGATGCTTCGGACGATACCGTCGCAGTTTCTTACGGAGCTTGGCCATGAGATGTCATCCGAGCCGGCCCAGCAGGAACATTATTACGAGAACGATATCCGGGATGATTATAATGCTCCCCGGTTCGAACCCGGCCAGTTGGTGCGGCATAAAACTTTCGGCCTCGGCAGGATTGTAAAGTATTCGAACATGGGTGAAAGCAGCATTGCGGTTGTCAAATTCAACAGCGGCCAGACTAAATCGCTTTTATTAAAATACGCAGATTTATTGAAAGTCGATATTTAATCTCTGTTTAAGTATCCCGCGAGCCGATTATTAAAAGAATACACACAACCGAAAAAGCAATTGCATATCAATCACCAAGCGTTATAATCAAATACCGATCTGAAAATGGAATTTCTTCGATTTTTTTAAGATGAGGAAAGGAGTCCGCCGGTGGCGAAACCGAAAATTAATCTTCACTATAAAAATGTTATGGCGGATGTTTTAGGCCCGGAGCACGGTATTACCCCCGAACAGCTTAACAAGTTTGCCGAACAAACAACTAACTTAATCAAACAGCTTAACGAACAAAGAAAGAACGGCAAGACTGCCTATCGGGACCTGCCGTATAAAACAGACATCTCTCGAAATGTAAAAGAGCTGACAAAGGAAATGACCGGCCGATGTGAAAATCTTGTTGTCCTGGGTATCGGCGGCTCTGCGCTCGGTAACATTGCTTTGCAAACGTCGTTGAATCCCTATATGTATAATCTGGACCAGAGGCAGAGAACCGGCCCGCGTTTGTTCGTTTTTGATAATGTCGATCCCATACAGTTGGTATCGTTTCTGGACTGGCTCGGTGATAAACTCGATAAGACCGTCTTTAATGTAATCAGTAAATCCGGCCGGACCTCCGAAACAGCGGCCCAGTTTATGATTATCCGCCAGTTGCTTTTAGATAAGCTCGGTCCAGAGGGCCTGCGAAATCAGGTGGTGGCTACAACCGATGCAAAAAAGGGGACGCTTCGGACGATTGCTGATGAAGCAAATTTACGATGCTTGGAAGTTCCGGATGGCGTCGGCGGCAGGTTCAGCGTCCTGAGTGCGGTAGGTCTTTTCAGTGCTGCCATGTGCGGGGTTGATATTGATTCGCTCCTTGAAGGCGCACGTGATATGGACGAGAGAGTTAAGACGGAGGATTTTTATAAAAATCCCGCCGCTGTTAATGCGGCAATCAACTACCATTATTACAATTGTGGCAAAAAAATCTCTGTCATGATGCCATACAGCTATGCCCTCAAGGACCTGTCCGACTGGTACAGGCAGCTTTGGGCCGAAAGTCTCGGTAAAGCCAATGCTTTGGATGGCAGTCAAGTTTTCGTAGGCCCCACACCTGTGAAAGCACTTGGTGTGACCGACCAGCACAGCCAGGTACAGTTGTATCGCGAAGGGCCCAACGACAAGTTGTTCACTTTTCTTGAGGTCCGTAATTTTGACAAAGACATTACAATAGGCCCGGTACCGGAATGTGCTCCGGAGCTTGGTTTTCTGGCGGGAAAAAAATTGAGCGAGCTGCTTAACAACGAAAAGAAAGCCACCGAATACGCATTAATCGAAAGTCGACGCCCGTGTCTGACAATTCTTTTCGATAAGGTGAACGCTTATACGGTCGGCCAGTTCATTTATTTGTTTGAGGTGACAACATCTTTGGCCGGGATGCTGTTCAACATCAATCCGTACGACCAGCCCGCCGTCGAGCTGGGCAAGGAGGCAACTTTTGCCCTGATGGGCAAAGACGGTAATGAAGATTTGGCGCGGCAAATTCAGCCGCTCACCGAAATTGACGAGAGGTTTTTGGTTTAACGGCTTTGTCATATTTGGTCTTTTATTTGTTTAAGGGATTTAACGATGAATTACGCAGTGATAATGGCGGGGGGGACGGGTAAGAGATTGTGGCCTTTGAGCCGGCAGAAGCGGCCCAAACAGGTTCTAAAGCTGCTCGACGGACAGACGCTTCTTCGCAGTTGTTTCGAACGCCTGAAACCCATTTTCGATATTCGCAACATTCTCGTACTGACAAATGCCGGCTACGTGGACGTGGTGCGTGATGATCTTTTCGAGCTGCCTTTACATAATATCATCGCCGAACCGGCAGTGCGGGATACATCCGGCGCGATCGGGCTGGTCGCAACCGTTTTGAGCAAGTACGACCCCGATGCCACGATTGCGGTCGTGACCGCAGACCAGATAATAGAGCCTGCCGATGTATTGCAGCAGGCCGTGACAGACGCCCTGAATTACGTAAACAACAATCCGGAAGATATGATTACTTTCGGAATAAAGCCGACTTTTGCCAGCACCCTCCTGGGCTATATAAAGTGTATTGAGCCGCGAGAATTAGAGGGCTGTAAAAACGAAATATATTGCGTAGAGGCATTCATAGAGAAACCGGATGAGGCAACTGCGGCCGAATACCTCGATTCGGGTCAGTACTTCTGGAATTCCGGTATGTTTGTCTGGAAGGCAAAAACGATATTGGCAAACCTGTTGAAGTTCCTGCCGCAGGCTACAGAGCCGCTGGCTAAGATAAAAGATGCATGGGACAGTCCAAAACAGCAGCAGACGCTTCAGGACTGGTTTGTAAAGCTTCCGAAAATCAGTATCGATTACGCGGTAATGGAAAAGGCCGACAGGGTCCACGCGATAAAACTGGACTGTCGCTGGCTCGATATGGGTTCTTTCGCCGCTCTTGCCGATATTATCAATTCCGACCAGTACAAGAACGTCGTCGTCGCAGGTCATAGCGAGCTTCTCGACTGTAAAAACAGTATCATAGTCACCGAGGACAAGAACCACATGATTGCCGCCATCGGTCTGGATAATATTGTAATTGCTCACAGCCCGGATGCTACATTTGTCTGCCATGCCGACCATGCCCACAGGTTAAAGGAGCTGCTCGAAATGATAAGTCAGCATGGTGGAGAAAAATTCCTGTA
>CAZKYP010000037.1:19176-21039 GCA_964556885.1 uncultured Pirellulales bacterium
ATAGATTACGGTACAAAACGCACGGGGCTGGCGATATGCGATCCCTCTGAAACAATATCTTCGCCTCTGACTGTTATCCGCGGCCAAAAGGAATTACTGACCAGAATCATCGATATCATAGAAGCCGAAAGTGTCGAAGCCGTCGTGCTCGGATTACCGTTGAATATGGACGGCACCGAGGGGCCGCAGTCCAGGCTTGTCCACGAATTCGCAGGTAGGTTGAAAAAAACAATTAGCATTCCCGTATATTTTCAGGATGAGCGTTTGAGCAGTTACGGCGCCGAGGCAAAACTCGCTGTCGCGGACTTTACCCGGGCAGGAAAAAAGAAACGCATTGACGCTGTAGCCGCGGCCGAAATCCTCGAAGCATTCCTCGAACAAAGACACAACACCGGCAACGCCGGAATGAACCCCGCACCGTAGGGGCTACCCAGCGTGCTCGCCAATAATCCCCGAAAATATCGGAATGACGAGACAAACCATTTGTTTTCATTTGTAAGAAATAAAATTTTTCAAAAAAACAAAGATTTTACTTGAACATATATCGCAAATATGCGATATTATATAGAGGAGTCAGGAATGGCTGAAACAGAGGTGGTTATATATCAGGAGAAAGAAGGACAAGTTCCACTACTGGACTGGTTGGATGACCTGCCGGTCAAAGTGCAGGATAAATGTATTGTTCTGATTGAGCGGTTAGCCGAAATCGGACACGAGCTTAGAAGGCCGCATTGTGATTTCCTGGAGCAGGGTATTTACGAGTTACGGGCCAGGCATGGAAACGTTAATTATCGTATACTCTACGCGTTCGTTGGACGTAATGTTGTTCTTCTTTCACACGGTTTTTTCAAAGAAAGGAAAGTGCCTAAAAAGGAGATAGTCAGGGCAATAAGAAATCTTAACAATTACAAAAAAGATCCGAAGACTCATACTTATTCAGGACAGCTTTAATTATGGCAAAAAAGAAAACTACAACAGATGCAGTAAAGATTCTGCACAAAAGATATATCGGGGCCAGCAGGCAGCGGCTCGAGTCGCTCGAAAAAGAACGCGAGAATCTCAATATTGCAGAGCAGATTTACAATCTTCGTACGCAGGAATGCTTAAGTCAAAAACAGTTGGCCGAGCTTATTGGTACTACTCAGTCCGTTATCAGCAGGCTGGAGGACGCCGACTATAACGGGCACAGCCTTGCCATGCTGAGAAAAATAGCCGCGGCTTTTCACCGGAGGGTAAATATCCAGTTCGTCCCCGAAAACGCCGACCATGCCTATGCTTAAATCCTTTCCTAAGCACGTCCATTCCCTCGACTCCGCTCGGGACAGGCTTGGCCGTGTTTTCTTATGTACACGGGCTTTAAATCCGTGCCACGCTCTGATCCTTTTTTTGTCATGTCGAGCGCAGTCCGCCCTGGGCGTGCCTTAGGTAGAGACATCTGGTTTATATATAGAATGACTTTTCCAATTGCAGCCGGATATCTCCACGTTGGTCGAAATGACATTTGGTGGCAAGAATTCCTAAAGGGAGATGTGACCCTTTTATTTCCTTTTATAATGAGGCTTGCAGGGTAATCTTATGGAACCCCCGCAAGCCAGCGGAGGGGACGGGATTCGAACCCGTGAGACACTTTCGTGCCTACCCGCTTTTCGGGCGGGCGCCATAAGCCACTCGGCCACCCCAGCGATTCTCGTTTTATTCGAGAGGCGATGGGGAAAGCCATCTGAACTCTATTTTTGATTAGCACCAGAATGCTACTCGTGCATTGTCACGACCATCACTATCCCAAGCTTTCCTTTATAAAGCATTAGAATACAGGATACGATGTTGCCGATTCGAAGATTTCCTATCCACTACGTCAAATAA
>CAZKYP010000038.1:0-20839 GCA_964556885.1 uncultured Pirellulales bacterium
AAAGTGGGGACGAACTGGTGACTATCCATGGACATACCAGCTATGTTCGGTCGGTAGCATTTAGTCCCGACGGCAGGAGAATTGCTTCCGCAGGCTCCTGGGATAGAACTATCAAGATATGGGATATAGCGGATACCGAAGAAGTTGAGGCCGAGATATTAGCGGAAGAAGAAGGCCTGTCCTGGATTCGCAGAGATTAAGTAAAACTCGAATGACCTGGCCTTGCTCTATAAAGAGCAAGGTCGATATGATGAGGCAGAAAAGTTATTACTCGAAGCCGTCGAAGGACGACACCTCAAACTCGGCGACACCCACCCTCACACATTAGAATCATTGCATAACTTAATTGAACTCTACGAAGCCTGGAACAAGCCAGATGAAGCCGAAAAATGGCGGTCAGAACTACTTTCCAAATCATACTACCCGGGAATAGAGGAAACTCGGGAAAAAGCGAGGTCATGTACTGAAAATCCGGAAAACGGCCGCGGTTAAAAAATCTATTGCAAATCCTCTTGAGCTTATTATAATACGCGGTTGGGCGTGTGAAACCGATGAATCGGAACATGCAAAAGAATACAATTATATGCAATACGAAATATGGAGAAGTCTTAATGGAACCGATTACAGCACCGGGAATTGACTTGTTTGCTGATGAGTTACCTTCAATGGAACAGATTAATACGCTTTGCGAATTTGTCCATTGCGGCGAAAGGAACCTGTTAAATTTCGCTGAGCAGGTCGAAACCAATATATCCAAAACAGGGCAGAAGGCCTGCCTGGCAACCGGTATTGGCCTATATATCCTCGGCAGAAATGCCGAAGCAGCAGAGAAACTTCAAAAAGGCCCGGAATGTAAGGAAAAATTCATTTACCTTGCCCTTGCACTCCGTCGTCTGGGTGAATTCAAGCAGGCCATCGAAAACCTGCAAAAAAGTCTCGAATACCAGGCCGACAAGCTGTATATAACACTGGAAAAGGCCGCCACATACCGTTGTGAGAGCAACTTCGAAGCCGCAGCCAAAGAATTCAAAGCCTGTACAAATTTCGAAAATGTCAGCGCCGAATATCACTACCAGCTTGCACGTTTTCAGGAGGTTCAGGGTTTGTATTCAGAAGCGACGGATAATTATAAAAAGGCTGTGGAGCTGTCACCGAAACATCAAAATGCCCTTTTCCACCTGGCATATCGCAGTGACTTGTCCGGAAACGAGGAAGCCGCCATCGATTATTACAGGCAAATAGCTTTCAATTCACCGGTTTATGTAAACGCCCTGCTTAACCTGGCGGTTCTGTATGAAGACAATCAACAATTAGACAAGGCTTCTCAGTGTGTCGAAACGGTTTTGGAGAACCATCCGAACCACAAAAGAGCAATAATGTTCAAAAAAGACATCGATAGCTCCAAAACTATGTTCTATGACGAGGAAAAGGAAAAGAAAAAGACCCGCAAGAGCCAAATCCTCGAAACTCCGATCTCTGATTTTGAGCTGTCAGTGCGCAGCAGGAACTGCCTCAAGAAAATGAAGATTGATACGATAGGCGACCTTCTGAACATTACCGAAGCAGAGTTGTTATCTTATAAGAATTTCGGCGAGACCTCGCTACGTGAAATCAAAACTATCCTCGAATCAAAAGGATTGTCTCTCGGAATGGCCCTGGAAGAAAAACAGCTTTCCGTGGTTGATACCACCGATGACGGCGGTATGACAACAGAGGACCAGGGGCTTATGAACAAAGCAATTGACGATCTGAGGCTGTCCGTACGGTCTCGAAAATGCCTGCAAAAGCTCAATCTTCGCGGTATCGGTGAGCTGACACGTAAAACAGAAGCAGAATTACTGGGTTGTAAGAATTTCGGCGTCACAAGTCTGAACGAAATCAAAAAAGCTCTCGGAGACATTGGATTATCACTGCGGAACCTGGATTAACTTATCGACTATTTTCAGAGAAACCGACATTGTCCAGCACGACCCAATTGGCAGCTAATCCCGCTCAAATCAACACTCGAAAAGTGGGCCGGACAGGATCTCTATTCTTCCGGAACCGGCATTCACGAATCTTTATTATCAAATTAACCGCCCTGCTGCTTCTTGCCTCAATCAGCGGCTGCAAAACACGACGGCCAACAACACCTACTCCCCAGATGGATACCAAACCTGAGTACTGGGTCAGGATTTTGCTTTTAGATGATGTCACAACATGCACACTGCAAACTACCTCACCGTTCGGTATAATCGGTCAACAGAACGACTCACAAGCGCCGGTCAAGGAAACTCGGTGCAGCCTAATTAATATACCTGTAACGATAAAAATGATTGACGATAAAATTAACGTCGGCAATCATAATTTTACCAACGATACAATCATTATTAATCCCGACGAGCCACATCTTTTTAATTTGAACGGTGATGACTATCGCGGTAAGCTAAAACTGATAACAAATCCTGAAAGAACATCTTTCGATGTGATCAATCTGATTCCGCTCGAACCGTACCTGGCGGGGGTAGTCGGGGCCGAAATGCCGGATTACTGGGAGCCAGAGGCGCTTAAGGCCCAGGCGATAGCAGCGAGAACTTATTGCCTTTACATTAAGAACCGATTCGGTATCAACCGCAGTTGGGATGTTAGCAAAACAGCGGCCAACCAGGTTTATCGAGGTATAAGCATCGAATCAGCCCAGGTTTGGAATATCGTCAACCAAACAAAAGGCCGGGTCCTTACATGTAAACAACCCGACGGGACAATGGATATTTTTCCAGCGTACTACAGCTCCACATGCGGGGGTCACACCGAAAACAGCAGGAACGTCTTCGGCGATTCTTTCGAGCCGCTAACCGGCGTTGCCTGTCCCTATTGCAGGGACGTCGCCAAGCCCAGATTTTTCTTCTGGCCCATGATATTGCTTGATGCAACCGACATCACAACAAGTTTGTCACAGAGATACCCGCAGCTAAAGCAACTCGGAGAAATCATGAACATATCAGCCGCAAACCAGAGTGATTACGGTGAGTTCTCGCGGCTGACCAACATAAAACTTACCGGCTCAACCGGTATGAGCAATTTTCTACGGGCCGAGGATTTCCGCCTGACAATCGACCCGACAGGTCTGAAATTCAAGAGCACCGCTTGTGAAATATCAAAATGGGATGACAAATGGGCAATATTATCGGGCCGAGGATGGGGGCACGGCGTAGGAATGTGTCAATGCGGCGCCCAGGGCATGGCAAGAGAAGGGAAAACTGCTGAACAGATACTTGAATATTATTACCCGAATTCGAAAATATCGATACTCGATTATTAAAACATCTTTCGTCGGTATCATCCATAACCTTGAGAACTATATAATAGAAGACATTAACACAAAATGACTTATTTCGAAATAATCAATAAAAACCGGAATATAGCAGCCAGATGCGGCCTGCTGACTACAGCCCATGGAAAGGTTGAAACCCCTGTCTTTATGCCCGTTGGAACCGCCGGCGCCGTAAAAGGTATCACCCCGCAACAGCTCAAGGAAACCGGCGCATCCATGATATTGGCAAATACATATCATCTGCTGCTTAGACCTGGAATTGAGACTATTGAAAAGCTCGGCGGCCTGCATAAATTCATGGCCTGGGACCGACCGATACTGACCGACAGCGGTGGATACCAGGTGTTCTCACTGAGCAGCCTTACAAAAATTGATGATGAAGGTGTCGAGTTTGCAAGCCATGTAGACGGGGCAAAATTACACCTGAACGCCGAGACGGCGGTCCAGATACAAAATCGGCTGGGCGTCGATATAGCAATGTGCCTTGACCAGTGCACCCCGGCGGCAATGAAAAAAGATGAGCTTGAAAAAGCCGTCAAACGAACCATCCTCTGGGCACAAAGGGCCAAAAAAGCCCATGCCAAAAACGACCAACTGCTCTTTGGTATTGTACAGGGCGGTATCGATCCGGGGTTGAGGAGTTATTGTGCATCGGAGCTTGTTAAAATCGGTTTCGACGGGTATGCTATCGGCGGTCTGAGTGTAGGCGAGGGGCATGAAGATATGATCCGAACGGTTACACATACGACGCAGTTTCTGCCTGAGGAAAAACCACGTTACCTTATGGGCGCCGGTACACCTGCGGATATTATCGCCGCGGTGAGGGCCGGAACCGACATGTTCGACTGCGTATTACCAACCAGAAACGTCCGGAAAGCCTTCTCTTTCACCGAAGGCGGACCCCTGCGGCTGAGAAACAACGCACACATAAACGAAACAGGACCTATTGAGGCCGATTGCGACTGCTACTGCTGCAAAAACTTCAGCCGCGGCACAATCAGGCATTTTTTTAACTCCGCAGAGATGCTCGGACCGATTTTAGTTTCCTTGCATAATTTGAGATTTTATCAGAAATTAATGTCAAAAATAAGGGAAATGCTTAAAAAAGGCGAATTTTCCGACTGGGCACAGGAACAAGTCAAAAAATGGTTATTGATTATTAATCGCTGATTATATAACATGTTAGGTTTAACCAAAACTAATAGCCGATTTTGAAGGGAAATTAGAATGAATAATATATGGATATTAGCACAAACAGACGCCAACCAGGCGCCGTCGAGCATATCTTCCGAGCCGATAG
Source organism: uncultured Pirellulales bacterium (assembly GCA_964556885.1). Taxonomy (GTDB): domain Bacteria; phylum Planctomycetota; class Phycisphaerae; order Sedimentisphaerales; family Anaerobacaceae; genus CAZKYP01. Next base: position 4,614 of record CAZKYP010000038.1, read on the forward strand.
CAACTGAAGGCCAGTCAACGACAATTCAACAAGACCCGAATTCCACGGGCGCCGACGGGACTACTCAGAGGACCGTTTCCCCCTTGACGCAATTTTTACCTATCATTCTGCTTTTCGTCATAATGTATATGTTCCTGCTAAGGGGCCCGCGCAAAAAGCAGCAGCAGCACAAACAGATGGTACAAACTCTGCAGAAAAACGACAGAGTCCAGACAATCGGCGGGATTATCGGAACCATCGTAGAAATCAAAGACAACGAGGTCACACTGAAAATCGACGAATCAAACAATACGAAAATTAAAATTCTCCGTTCAGCAATCGGCAAGAATATGTCGAAAGAGTAAGAATCAGCTACAGTTATAAACCTGTTGTAAAATTACAGATTAACGATATGCACAAAACGATATTCGAGGGAAGTTATGAACAAAAATGTGACGCTTAAACTTGTTTTGATCGTCGTCCTGACAGCCGTTGCAGCATGGACTTTATATCCGCCGAGTAAAACCATAAAACTTGGCATAGACCTGGCAGGCGGCACAAGTCTTATCTATGAAATCGACACACATGGCCTGGATGAAAGAGATAAGAGAGACCTTGCGCAAAAAATGATAACGGTCCTCAGGAGACGAATCGATCCGGCCAATATCCAGAACCTCATCTGGCGGCCGCAGGGCAACAATCGCTTCGAAATTCAATTGCCCCTTGCCAGCAAAGAAGCTCACGAAAAACGCGTAATTTACGAAACCGCCGAAAAAGCCCTGCTCGATAAAAATGTAAGCCGCTCCCGGATTATGCGCTCACTTGACAGGCCCGCCGCGGAAAGAACCGAGCTGTTTAGCACCTTCGCCAAGGGCGACCCGAACAGACTGGCCATTCTCGAAAACCTTGCCGCAACTTATGACAAACGCAAAGAACTGCAAAGTAAAAGGGACACACTTTATGCTGAAATTGAAAACACGGAAAACAAAATAAATTCGGCGGGCCTCGGTGCCGATAATGTAAAAAAACTGGTTAACAACTGGATTAAATTAAACAACGAACAACTCACAAAAACAATAGCGCAGTTCACAGATGTCAACGAAAACCGCGAGTTGCTGACCGGATATGCAAAGACCTATGCACAGTGGACCCAGGTTGCCAACCAGCTGCCAGAGCTAAATTCACAATACAGGCAGGTAAGAAAGACACTCGACGAGTTAAACCTTTCCAAAGATCAACTGGATGTATGCCTTGAAAAAAAGGAAAAGTCATCCGAGCGTAAACAGGCAATTGAAAAACTCAAAGCAGATTTCCCCGACCGGGCTACAGAAATCGACGCTGTCGTGGCGGCTTATGACGAGTACAGTCCTTTCAGAGGCAGACTTGACGACCCCAAGGACCTGCAAAGAATGCTCAAAGGTGCAGGTATCCTCGAGTTTAGAATATTACCGACCAGGGGACATCCCGAAGTCAACATGGATGAGATAGCCGGTTATATAGAATCCCTCAAGGAAAAAGGGCCGAACTATTCTTCCGACAATAAATATATATGGTGCGAGATAGAAAATACCGCCGAATGGCTTGTTACCAACAATACCGGACGAATGGTCACCAGGATAATGGACGGAGAAAATCGACCTGCAATAGTCGAATCATTCGGGGACAAATATTACGTCCTTGCCAGCAACGGTACGAATGAGTGCATGGTTCACGGTTTGAGCGAAAGAGAGTGGAAGCTGGACAGGGCATATCCGACAACCGATGATATGGGCCGAAGAGCCATTGGTTTTATACTGAACGACAGGGGCGGTTTTCTGTTCTCGAATATCACCGGCAAAAACGTCGAAAGGCCGCTGTGCATCCTGCTCGACGGAATTGCAATATCGGCACCGAATATCAGCGAAAAAATCGGCAAACAGGGTATAATAAGAGGCAGCTTCACTCAAACCGAAGTAGAAGACATGGTCAATAAGCTTAACGCCGGCTCCCTGCCCGCCAGGCTTATAGAGCAGCCAATTTCCGTCAATACGATTGGTCCTTCCATCGGGGCCGACAATCGCGACCAGGGAATCAGGTCCGGCATAATAGGTCTTATTGCAGTTGTCACATGCATGGCGGTTTACTACACTTTGGCAGGTTCAATAGCGGATGTTGCGCTGCTTCTGAACCTGCTGTTCACCCTGGCAATAATGGCGGGCTTGCGGGCGACCTTTACCTTGCCCGGTATCGCCGGTATGATTTTGACTATCGGCATGAGCGTCGACGCGAACGTGCTGGTCTTTGAAAGAATCCGCGAAGAACAGTTACGCGGCTCGTCTCTGAGAATTGCTATAGCAAATGGCTACCAGAGGGCGTTCAGGACCATCTTCGATTCGAACCTGACGACATTCATCACCGCCGCTATACTTTACTGGCGGGCTTCCGAAGAAGTCAAAGGATTCGCAATCGTGCTTATGCTCGGTATCGCTTCAAGTATGTTCACCGCCTTGTTTGTAACGCGGGTCATCTTCGATCTGCTGCTGAGCAAACGAATCATTAAAGACCACCTGGTCATGCTTCGGCTGATACATAATCCGAATATAAACTGGATGCGTTCAAGGCCGCTTTTCTTCGGCATTTCGAGCGTGCTCATAATCGGTGGATTGCTGGTTTTCTTTACAAGAGATGACGTAAAGAACAACAAATACGACATCGAATTTACAGGTGGAACAAGTGCTCAGATAAATCTGAAAGAACCTATGAGCCGCCAGGAAGTCGAGGACAAAATCAGCCTGAACCTTCCGGCTGCAAACGTTTACAGCATTGGAACAACGGGTAAACAATATGAAATCAACACAACGGAAACGAATAAAATTACAGTCACATTGACCTTCCCGCAGGCAGGCCAGCACACGACAGCCGAGCTGACAAACGCAATAAATAAAGCCCAGGAGCAGTTTGCCAGCGGGTTGAACAACCTTATCATATCACAGGACGGCGGTAATAGTGCCAAATTCACAATAATAACAAGCCAGATGAACCAGTCGCTGGTTAAAGACATCCTTGTATCCGCTTTTCCCGATGCCGAGATATCAGAACCGCATGTCGATGAAATCGTCAACAATGCGATTCTTGACGTATTCGCGGACCAACTGGAGATCCAGCAAAATCTCCGTCCCACAATCACTTCCGCGGAAAAGATAACCGAAGAACTGACGGATTCTCACCCGGAACTGACCGATTATATCGGCGGGGTCAAGATCGAATGTACAATTGAAAGGGCTGCCACCGCCGGGGAAATCGAACAGCGATTCAAGGACCTGTTATTCAAACCGGACACTCGAAACCTTAACTGGTATACATACGAGCTGCTTGATTCTCGTTTGAATCCGATAACAGATCCCAACCAATCCATTAAATCTTTTGTTTACGTAAGTGCCGAGACCGAGGCGGGCATCCGCGAGCTAACCGAGGACGAATGGACTCAATTCGTTGAAAACGAGAAAAGCAAAGTCCTCGCCGCAACCAGGCTCGAAACCTCGCTGCCGCGTGTAAGGCAGTTCGATCCGTCGGTCGGTTCGGAACAGAAAACACGGGCGATAATCGCCATTATTCTGTCGCTGTTTGCAATCGTCACTTATATATGGATTAGATTTGGAAACGTTCGATACGGCATTGCGGCCATCGTGGCATTGATGCACGACGTGTGCATTACACTCGGCGCCGTGACTGCATGTACATACATTGCCGCAAGCCCGATCGGTGAAAAACTGTTAATCGGAGATTTCAAGATAAACCTTGCGATGATAGCGGCGTTTCTTACACTTATCGGGTATTCGCTCAACGATACAATTGTCGTCTTCGACCGTATCCGTGAAAACCGCGGAAAGAACCGTCTGCTCAACCCGCAGATCATCACGGACAGTATCAACCAAACCATATCCAGAACTATTATGACATCTTTTACGACATTTATCGTTATATTTATAATGTACATCTTCGGCGGACCCGGCCTGCGAGGATTCAATTTCGCGATAGGCTTCGGCGTCATCGTCGGAACCTATTCGTCGATTGCAATAGCCGCACCGATACTACTACTTGGCAAAAAATCGAAGGATATAAAGAGCAAATAATAGCGTATAAAAGATGCTTATGATTCCGTGTTGTTACGGGCACAGATATTTTTAACCTGTGCCCGGACGCACCGGTTTTATTGAAATGCACAAGGACTTAAAAATTGGATTGGTTTTGGGTCTGATACTGGTAATATTTGTCTCTCTTCGTCTGGCAACGGATCCGCGTCTGAGCACTAAAGCGAGAATGGAACATCTCGATGGCATCGATTCAAATTCCGTCACTGACATGCCTGCCTCTCGGTCGATAATGGACACCCTCATCTCAAAACCGGCCGCAGAAGATGTCGATAACAAGCCTGTAGATAATAAAAATGAACTCTTAGCAATTGATATGGAAATAACAACAAGTGAAAACAATAATCTCGATACAAATCCCGCACCACCTCTACCGGATAATAACCTTCCGGATATACGACATCGGGATGAGGCCGCCACACGTTCGAACGAACAAACCGAAAAAATAAAACCGCAGAGATTTCACATCGTAACCAAAAACCAAACCCTATCCGATATCGCCTATAAATATTATGGTTCCGCCTCCAAATGGTCGAAGATTTTCGAAGCCAATCGAAATGTATTAAGCGATCCTGACAAACTCCAGCCCGGGATGAAGCTCATTATTCCGGAATAGTTTTTTAAAACCAATGATGTCAGTATCGGTATAGTATCAAATTTCGCAGGATTTTTATCAGCTATAGCGCCTGTGCCGCAGGGCCGTCTACGAGCCATGTCACCTTATCAAGAACGGGCCAAAGTGTATGAATCGGATAACGTACTTCATCCGGCTTACTCGATAAAACATTTTTCAGAATACCTGCTTTCTCCCGTCCTGACACCAGCACTACCAGATGATTCGCCGCACATAAAACAGGATGCGTCAGGGTAATCCTGTTTAGTTTCTCATCCATGACATACACGACGCAGGCCAAATCTTCCGTATCAAAAGTTGCGTATGAATTTGGAAACAGCGAGCCGGTATGGCCCTCGGTACCCATTCCAAGCATAATCAAATCGAATTCCGGGATTTTATTACCCACCAGGCCGAACACATCACGGATAGTTTGCTCATAACCGCGGGCCGCTGCTTTGAAATCATCATGTTCGGTAGGTATTCGGTGAATATTACTCTCCGGAATGGAAACTTTACCAAGAAAAGTATCAGCCGCCAGTTTATAATTACTCCATTGCGAATCCGGTTTAACGTATCGCTCGTCCACCCAGAATAAATGCACCTTATGCCAGGGCAGGGATTTAGCCAGCGGATGCTCGCCGAGCAGCTCGAAAAGATGCTTTGGTGTATGGCCGCCGGATATGGCCACCCAAAATGTGTTTTTGGTCTTTATCGCCTTCAGTGCATCGGCAACGAAAATCTCAACGCCTCTTTGTGCAAGGGCCTCGGCGTTGGAGACAATTTCTACATTAGGTTTATATTTTGTTGAAGTCATCATAATTCCCCCTGAATCAGTATAAACGCGAGAAATATATTTCGATTTCGAACCATATTCCCACCTTTTTCATCCTCGATCACACACTCCCTTATTATCCCTCTTAAGAGATGGTTTTACCAGAAAATCTTGAAAAAAAACTAAGATTCGCCAAATATATGTAAAAGAGCGACTTACAGGCTTACTCTTATTAGTCCTGGCTTGAAAATCGACTCTTTACGTCCTCAAGAATCATATATAAAGACGGAACAAGCAGCAATGTTATGCAGGTGGCAAACATCACCCCGAAGGCCAGGCTGATTGCCATGGGTATCAGGAACCTGGCCTGAAGGCTTTTTTCCGAAATCATCGGCAGAAGGCCGCAAAACGTCGTCAAAGTTGTCAACATGATTGGTCTAAATCTGCGGGTTACACAATCTCGAAGCACCTGATGAAGTTCGATACCGCTTTCGCGTTCGCGATTTATCAGGTCTATCATAATCAATGAATCATTAACAACCACACCCGACAATGCAACAATACCAAACAAGGACATTATACCCAGATTATATCCCATCAATAAGTGCCCGAGCGTCGCGCCTACAATCCCGAACGGAATGGCGGACATGATTATTGCAGGCTGGGAATAACTTTTGAACTGGACGGCCAGCAATCCATAAATCGCCAGCAATGCAATAACAAAATTTACCTTCAAACTTCCGAGCGACTCAGTCATCTCCCGCTGTTCACCGCCAAAAGTATATTGCAGGCCGCTAAACTCACGGATTAGTTTCGGCATTTCTTTGGCAACGAGGTCGCGGTTTATATCGTTGGCATTGGCTTTCGTTTCATCCACATCGGCCGAGACCGTTATCGCACGCCTGCGGTCTATGCGTGTAATCGTCGAATAGCCCCGTCCGTATTGAACTTCTGCGACGGTTTGAAACGGAATTTCCGTCCCGCCTGGCAGCCGAATTCGCATATTCTCCACATCCGCGAGACTTCTGCGCTGCGATTCAGGATAGCGCACCATCACGCGTATATCATCACGCCCGCGTTGTATTCGCTGGGCTTCTTCTCCATAGAATCCCTGCCGCACCTGCCGCGCAAGGTCGGATAACGTCAGTCCCAGCATCCTTCCGGTTTCTTTGAGCTCAAGTTTGAGCTCCATCTTGCCCGGGTCGAAGTCATCGGTGATGTCACTGACGCCTTCATAATTCCTCAGAATCTTTTTAAGCTTTTCCGATGCGGCCAGAAGTGTATCAAAATTCGTGTGTGAAAGTTCCACATTGATAGGGTCGCCGGTGCTGGCCCATTCCGAGACAAAAGTCAGTGAAGAAACACCCGCCATTTCACCAACAAGCTCGCGCCAGCGGTTCTTGATGGTGGAGCTCGATAAGTCCCTGTCTTCGGCCCCAAGCAGCTCGACATTGACTTCCGCCAGGTGCGACTGCCCGCCGCTGCCGAGGTCCACCTGAACCGGTCCGCTGTGTGCCAGAGTCGGGTGACTTCCCACAGTCGTCGCAACGTGCTTGAGAAGAGAGGCCTGGCCCTTGCGTTCGGTATCGTACTGGCCGATGGATTCGAAAGCGGCATCCTCAATCTTCTTCGCAACCGCCTCTGTCTGATCCACTGGTGTCCCCAGCGGCATTTCGAGCATGGCAATCATATTATCCGCTTCCATGGCGTCAAAAAAAACAAATTTTATATATCCTCCGGCGATAAATCCCACCGTCGTTAAAAAAATCGCCACGCCCACCGCTAATGTCACATATCGCCACTTCACCGCCTTTTCGACAAATCCTGCAAAAGGCCCGTTTACAAACCTTTTCAGATTTTTATCCGTGAAATTATTAATCTTATCGGTGAAACGTCGTATGCCTTTGCCGGGCCGGCCTCGCTTCGAAGACAAATGGGCAGGCAGAATCAGCAGGGCCTCAATCAGAGAGAATCCCAGAACCCCTATTACTACAATCGGCAGCACACGGAGAATCTTTCCCATAATCCCGCTTGTATAGGCCAGCGGTATGAATGCAAAAATAGTCGTCAAAACCGCCGCCACTACCGGCCAGCACATCTCCCTGACGCCCTTAATGGCCGCATCAACTCTGTCCAGTCCCTCCTGCCGATATGAGAATATATTTTCGCCAACGACGATTGCATCGTCAACGACCAGACCAAGCACCATTATAAAAGCAAAAAGGCTCATCATATTAATCGTTACGCCGAAATGGGGTATCATCCAGAAGGCCCCGAGGAACGAAATCGGTATACCCATTGCCGTCCAAAATGCAAGCCGCACATTCAAAAACAAGGTCAGGCACAGAAACACCAAAACAAGACCAATACACCCATTTCTTGTCAGCAGACTAAGCCTTGAACTTAAGAATGCTGTGTCATCCTGCCACAATGCCAGCGAGACTCCCACAGGCAAAGTTTTCTGCCTGGCTTTAACATATTCCTTGACCGTTCTCGCCACATCCAATGCATCCTGCTCGCCGGTCCGTGAAATCTGTATCGAAGCAGCAGGCATGCCGTCAAACCTCGATGCCAGGTCAACATCCTGAAAATCGTCCCGAACGACTGCGATGTCACTTAGCTTTATCTCGGTGCCGTCATTACGAGTTACGACAACAATTTTCTCAAACTCGGGGCCGTAGTATTTCTGCCCTTTGGTCCGAACAAGGATTTCGCCACCTGCTGTCTTGACCGAACCGGCCGGTATGTCCATCGACGAATTTCGCACCGCGGCCGTAACCTGGTCGAAACTCAATCCGAAACGTCTCAGATTTTCCTCCGGTACCTCAATTGATATCTCATACGGCCTGACGCCGGAAACTTCAGCGTGCGTAATATTATCTTTGGAAGTCAGCTCATCCCTTATTTGGTCGGCCAGCTTCCTCAGAGTCCATTCCGAGATGTCGCCATAGACCACAACCGTAATGACCTTATAGCGGGTCTTCAATTCCGTAATTATGGGCTTTTCTGTTTCATTCGGAAAAGTGATTATCGTATCGACTTCGGCCTTGATGTCATCGAGTACCTCCTTGACGTTGGCATACTCTTCCACCTCCACCAGCGTCGAACCCATTCCCTCGGCCGCCGTTGAGGTCATCCGCTTGATGCCGTCCACACCTGCGATAGCCTCCTCAAGCCGCGTACAGACGCCCTCTTCGACATCCGCCGGCGAAGCACCGAGATAAGGCACCATGATATTGATCATATCAAGGCTCATCTCAGGGAATACTTCGAGCCTTGCCGAAAGAATTGCAAACAGACCCGCCGCTGCAATTAGAAGCATAAGCAAATTAGCCGCAATATGGTTTGTTGCAAACCACGCGAGAATACCTTTTTTATCTTTCGTCTCGTCCACTTATTCCGCCTCCGTATCGGCCGGTTCTTCGTTGTGTGGAGCGGATTTGATACTACTTTCAGCACTATCGCCCTGTGTCCGGACCTGCATACCCTCGATGACTACATCAAGCGAACTCGTAATGATTTGTGCTCCGTCGTAAATACCCGAATTCGTGTATGCAAATTCCTTGTCGGCACGAACGATATTCAGTGTGCGTATATGCAGTATGTTATCATTGACCAGCCAGACCTTGTTGCCTTCACGTATGGCGTCACGAGGTATTGCGAACGCATTTTTAAGCACCCTGCCCTCGATATAAACATCCGCAAATATACCGGGCAGCAATGGCGGCCTGCCTTCGGAAGAATCAAACGGTTCGGCTACTTCAATTATTATCGGTATCATTCTTGAGGTTCGGTCAACCTGGCCGGTTGTACGGACTACCCGGCCCTGCCAGGTATGTTCGGCTCCGGCAAAGTGGGCCCTGACCAATGCGGTAGTTTGTTTTGTCGTCGTGTTGTTTGTCTTTTTAAGAACGGATAAATCAAAGACATCAAACCAAGCCAGCTCTTTATCTTCAAGTGGGACCTGTATTTCGATGGCATCGGCTCCATAAGCACTGGCCAACGACTGTCCGGCAACTATATACTGGCCGAGATCCACCTGCTCGCTGATAATAAGTGCATCAAACGGCAGTGACAGGCTTGTCCTTTCAAGTTTTAACTTTGCAACCGCCAATTGAGCTTCAGCCGATTCCAGGGCGGCCTGCGCCTTGCGAATCTGCGGCTCACGGAGAACCAGTGGAGAAGTCGGCTCGGTGCCGGGATTCAACTGGCTCCATTCTTTTCGAGCAACATCAGCTTCAGCCTGTTCCGTATCCAGTTTGACTTTCGCATCCTGGACAGTGGCATCGGCCTGCTGAACCGCCAGCTCGTAGTCCCTCGAATCTATTTGCAGTATTTTTTCACCTGCGCGTATGAATCCGCCGACCATAAGCTCCGGATGAATGTCGACAACCTTTCCGGCCACCTCCGGAACAATGCTGACTTCTACCTTGGGTTGGACCGTTCCATTACCATGGATGATAATGGGAATATCTTTAACTTCAAGCCGCTCAACTTTGACCAGGGGCGCGAGCACCTGTTGTTCTGTTTGTTGCGGAGTTTTTTTCAGCTTGACAAGAACAACGGTTATCAAAACACCCAGAACAACAATAACAATAGCAAATAACGCATGTGCAATTGCACCGGCTCTATACCGGGCATTGGCAGGCTGTTCGACAATATCTCTGATTTTTCTTTTACTTTTTATCATCTTCTTCTACCACTACCGTTTCCTGCTCTTGTTGGTTCCAGTTGCCACCGATGGCCAGATGCAGATTCACTCTTGCCGTCCAAATCTGACCTCTAAGTACAGCCAATGCATCTTCCGCAGCTCTTCTTCGCCGCTCGGACTCCAAAACCGTCAATATGCCTTCAATACCCTGTTCATATCGCTGCCTCGACAAATCTTCGGCGGCCTTAGCTTCTTCGAACCTCCGTTGGGTGTGCTGATATTGTTCCTGCAGCAATTGTTCTGCTACGAGTGCATCCTCAACTTCTCTGATTGCTATAAGAACTGTCTGAGCATAATTGGCGGCAAGCTCAGCATAGAGTGCTTTAGCTTCATCGATTTGAGCGAGAATCTGGCCGCCCCTGAAAATCGGCTGGGCGAGACTCGTCGTTAAGCTGTAAGTTTCCGAAAAATGCTCCCAAATATCACGCCACCTGTCGGCACTGGCGCCATAGCTTGCCACAATATTCAAATCCGGAAATAACTGGGCAATATTGACTCCAATCAGCTCATTAGCCGCTTGCAGAGAAAGTTCGGCAGCCATAACGTCCGGACGTCTATTCAGAAGCGAAACGGGTATACCAATTGGAAGAGGTTCCAAATCCGGCAATCCTCTCAACGTATCCGGCAATTCTTCAGAAGATCCCGGCCTTCGGGCCAAAAGGACATCAAGGGCGTTACGAGCCTGTATCAAAGACATTTCGAGCGCCGGCTCGGCCGCTTTGGATGAAGCAAGGTTTTCTCTTGCCAGCCTTATATCGACCGGACCTACAAGCCCCTGTTCATATCTTCGTTCGACAATGTTCAGGGTTTTCTGCAGACTTTCGGTGTTTGAACGAGCAATGGCCAGTCCCCCCTCAAGAGTTGCTATATTAATCCTGGCAATGACAACGCTGGCTATTGTCGTATTTGTTAAAGCCACCTCGTTTGCCTGCGAGGCGAGCATATTTGCCCATGCAGCACGCTCATTATGTTTTAATTTACCGAACAAATCGAGAGCATACGCCACTGAAATATTCTGCGTCCAGGTGGTATTCATGAAACTGAATCTACCGCCCGCCAGGGCGCCCAGGTTGAAGGACACCTTGCTCCTGTCCCGATTAAGATTATATGAAACATTCGGCAACCGCACACCGCTTGTCTGTGAAAGCAAGGCATGGGCCTGCAGCACTCTTGCTGCCGCGGCCTGCAGGTTGTAATTTTTCTCAAGAGCCTCACGCACAAGATCAGCGGTTACAGGATCGCCGAACTGCTCCCACCATCTGTCAACAGAAGTCAAATCATTGACATCTTCATTATGTTGACCGGTATAGACAAAACCATCATTCACATCTGCGGCGGTCTCGGGTCTGGAATATTTAGGCCCTACCAGACAACCATTGAGTAGAAGAATGAAAATGAGAGCCGGGAACAATAACAATTTATAGGCTAAATTTCTTTTCATTCAGTTTTCTCCTTAATATAAGCCTGAATTCCGGCAGTGGAAAACTTAACAATATGCTCGATTACATCACCAGATTCGATTATAAATTCTTCCGGTATGCTATCACCATGCTCCAGCATGGTCTTTACATGTACCAGATGTACGAGCTGGCCGACAATAGAAAAAACAACCAGTGCAATTTTAGATTCATCGATACCCGGGCATGTTTTTGCCAAAGCCTTACTCATGGCATTCATAGTAGGCATAATGACATCCTCAACAAATATATTAGCCGGTAAGTGCCCGTCGATATATTCACGGGCCATGAGCCTGCTCAGGCAGGAACTTTGATGTGTATCTACCATTGTCCCAACAAACGAGTCCGCAAAAGACCTGATCAGATCATTCAGGCCGGGACTTTTACTGCCCGACATGATTTTGTTGATGCTCTCAATACGGGCGTTACGCATCGGTATAAGATGGCGTCGCCACACTTCCAGGTATAATTTATCTTTGCTGCCGAAATAATAGTTTACAGAGGCAATGTTACAGCCGGCAGATGAGGCGATATCGCGAATACTTGTGCCCTTAAAACCACGTTCGCAAAAAAGCTCCTCAGCCACATCAAGCAATCGCTCCTGAACTCCTTTGCTGTTATCTTGATTAATTTCGCTATCCATAGAATCTTTAATCCAAATACAGTGTTTACAATATATTAACTATGAAGCTAATATCTATATCCCTTCTGAAAACAGTACTTTACAAATATTTTTCTATGGGATATATTCATATTAATTCTCACAAATCATATTCCCGGCTTAAAACGAATGTTTCATACGCAAGATTAAAACAATTGTTTTATTTTGTCAAACATAAATTCCTCTTTTAATAGAATGTACTGAATTTGGCCGGTTTTTCTTCAAAAAAAACACGAATATTAGTGAAAAATCCAAGACAATAATTATGAAAAGTACTCAACTTCGGCATTCTTTTTTGAGTCCTGCATTAAAGAGAACGATAAAGAATATATAGCCTTTTCAGAAATAAAGATATTCAAAATCTGACCGATAATAATTTTAACTGGAAAACCAAAATGGATGGAAAAATATCGAATAGCGGCCCACAAAACCACATCAGCCGCCGCAATATTCTCAAAACGGCTGCCGGCACAGGCATCGCCGCAGCAATCGGTCTGACTTGCAATTCCTGCGCAACAACGAGTAAATCAGTCAAAAAAGGCGTCACAAAAGGACGAATTAACCAGTCTATCGCATACTGGTGTTTCCAAAAATACTGGGATATCGAAAAAACCTGCCGCGTCGCCAAATATCTCGGCTGTAAAAGTATCGAATTAGTCGAATCAAAATACTGGCCGGTTCTGAAAAAATATGATCTCATCTGTGCTATGAACTTAAGCCACAGCTATGATAAGGGAATGAACAATCCGTGGTATCAGAATACATGCGTTGAAAGACTGCGTCAATCCATCGACGAATGCTCGATGTACGAATTCCCGAACGTTATTACGTTCACAGGTTTCCGCGAAGATATTCCGGATGATGTCGGCCTAAGTAACTGCGTTAACGGCTACAAGAAAATCATAGGCCATGCCGAAAAGAAAAATGTCAATATCTGCCTGGAGATTATCAACAGCCGAGTCGACAATGAGATAAAAGCCTATAACGGCTACCAGGGCGACCATGTTGATTACTGCATCGAAATCATCAAGCAGGTCGGCTCACCGAGAATGAAGCTGCTGTTCGACATTTACAACGTGCAAATCATGGATGGTGACATCATTTCCAGAATCAGGCAGCATAAGGATTACATCGGCCATTATCAGATTGCCGGAGTGCCCGACCACAATGAGCCGGACGACAGGCAGGAAATCAACTATAAACCCATTATGGAAGAAATTGTTAAAACCGGCTACACAGGTTACGTCGGGCACGAATTCAATCCTAAAAATAATCCTGCAATAAGTCTCAGAAACGCCGTCATTATGTGCGACGTTTGAAACTTATACTGATTCATAACAAACCGTCACTATTAACATCAATCATCAATCTTCGAATCTAATACTCAATAAAAAAGGCTCTACCCTCCCAATGTATCCCTGGATAGATGCACTGGAAAGGAGAGCCTTTCACCAATAAACATTTATTACAGAGAAGCTAAGAATTCACCATATCATCCTGATGTCGGTTTAGAATTTTTTATCGTCGAAGCTTTTAAGACGATTATTGTCCGCCACCCTGGTTGCCGCCTCTCTGTCCTCGGCCCTGGCCACCTTGTCCACCTGGTCCGCCTTGACCGCGTCCCCGGCCCAATCTGATACCGAGTTTCTCTGCCTTTTCCTGGAATGCCTGATTCTTCTTGGCAATCAGTTCTTCAACATGCTTGGCTGTCTTCGTGGCATTTTCGCTTGCCGCCATTGTCTGAATTGCCTGAAGCTCTTCCATGGCCGCCTCGTGTTCTGTTTGAACCTGTCTGCCTTTCAAAATCATAATCTGATCATCGATAGCCGCTAAGATTACCGCCTGTTCCTCACGCTGCTTCATCATTGCATCCCTGAATTTAGTCCTCTCTTCATCGGACATATCCTGGAAATTACCCTGGGGTCTGGCAGGTTGTGCTTCCATGCTTGCTTTGAGCTTGGCAAGCTGCGCCTCGATAGCTGCTATTGCAGCTTGTTGTGCTTCAGTGTTTCCAAATCCACCGCGCATCCGGCCTCCACCCTGTCCACCACCCTGCGGCTGAGCATACACACCCAGAGTCAATGTCACAACGGACAGAACTGCAACTGTTAAAATAAGATACTTCTTCATAATACTGACCTCCAAAACATGTTTACACATTTCTCTCGACCTGGTTCCCACAGCAGGAATCGGCTTGATATATATTACACATTAAAATCCTTAATTCGCATATTTGACGGTACAACCATAAGGCTTGGCCAGGTGTACACTCACATTTTTGCCTGCAATCATTTCACTTAGTGCATTATCAACGTAGTCGATTTTAGTTTGGCCTTCGGGTGCTTTTCCCATTGGTGCATTATCGATTGCGCCCGCATAGGCAATATTTCCTCTGGGATCGATTACAAATATATGCGGCGTATTGGTCGCATTATATTCGTGACCAACTTTACCCGACCTGTCGTCCAGTATCTGATAAGGCATATTGTGCTGCTTGGCAAAATCCAAATTTGCCTCGCCGGTTGTATGGCTGGTACTGTTTATCGCAAGCCAGACAACCCCCTTGTCCTTATACTTATTGGCCAAATCGACCATAGTCTTTGCCGTATCATAGTGGTATCTGACAAACGGACATTCAGTATTTAACCATTCAAGCACTACGATCTTGCCGGTAAAATCGGACAGGCTCACCTGCTTGCCATTGAAGCTGCTCAATGTAAACTGCGGCGCTCTCGGTCCCGAAGGTTCGGGTTCCATCCTTGCGCCCGGCTGCGGCGGACGGTCTCCCATAAATTCAGGCCTTCTCTGGTCAGGTCTGGGCATCCGGTCACCACCCGGTCTTTGGCGTCCGCGGATTAGCCTTTCGACGTTCCGTGCGGTTTCCTCGGCATGTTCATCGTCAGCTATATCCTGAATGCGCCTCAGGTCACCGGTATTTACAATAAGGTATTGTTCATCCTCGGTCGGTTGTCTTTGCCCCTGCAATTTTGCGATTTGAGCTACAATGGCCTTGAGTGAATTCTCACGTTCCTCAAATACCTTTTCAAGTGTTTCTCTCAGCTTGCTTCTTTCCTCCTCAGATAAATCCCGCATCCGTCTGGAATCATCAACATTTACATCTTCCACGGTTTTACGGAGTTTTGCAAGCTGTGCCTGTATCTGGTCGATTGCCTCAAGTTGCTCCTGACGACTGAGAAAAGTTCCGCGTCTGGGACCAAAACTTTCACGCATTCTGGCCCTGAACTGCTCCCTTTCCTCTTCGGTCATGTTCTGAAATCTTTGCCTTAACCTTTCTCTTTCTTCTTCAGAAAGTTCCCGAGGCATTCTTGATTCATCGGCGCCAACGGCAGGAGGCCGCGTTGACCTCTCAGGACGCTGCCCAAAAGCACTCATTGTAATTAACAAAAGAACCGAAACTGAAATAATTGTAATTAGTAGCCTTCTCATGAGAAAATCCTCCCAGGAAAAGTTCAATATTTATTGTCGAACGAATTTTCAAATAATTGTTTAGCCATACACATATTCAAAAACCTCATCATTGTTAAAATTTACGAGGTATATTTTCTTGTAAATTTATACGAAAAACCTGTACTTCAAGGTCTGTAAATTTCGAATTTCTACAAACAATCGGATAAAATAAAAAAACTCATATAAATAACAGGTATTTATCTCAGAAGGTCATCTGCTGTTACATCCATTAATCTACTCTCGTTAATCCTTTTGATACAATACTTTATCGCGAAACTCACGGTAAAGCCCCACTTTTTATCTATTCATACTGTCCGATCCACCCTGATCGGCCGAATCACGACGCGGCCTCGGCGGCCTGACAATAGTCCCCGGCCGGATTCTGCCAATTGCACTCTGTCCGCCGGCCCTGCTGATTAATATTTCGAGCCG
>CAZKYP010000039.1:0-20254 GCA_964556885.1 uncultured Pirellulales bacterium
GTAATCGACGCAACACCGCAGCATTACATCAGCGGCTCATCCATCATCGCAGACCTTGTCAAACCGGGCCGGTTGGTAATGCTAGTGACACCGATTGATATAGAAGCACCAAAAGGCAGGCTGAAAATGCTTCAGGTGCATTGTCTGCGGGAAATCCTCGATACCGGCGGTTTCGCAATGGTAGTAAAGGAAACTGAGCTGCCCGCGGCACTGGCAAGATTGAAAGAGCAACCTACTCTGATTGTCACCGACAGCCAGGTCTTTAACAAATGCGTCTCGATATGTCCGCCCGAAGCGAAGATGACTACCTTCTCGATACTTATGGCACGCTTTAAGGGCAACTTCGAAGAGCTTGCAAAAGGGGCTGAGACAATCGGCTCACTGAAACCGAACGATAAGGTATTAATAGCAGAAGCCTGTTCACACCACCCGATAGGCGAAGACATCGGCCGCGTACAAATCCCAAACCTGCTGGCCGAATACGCCGACGGCAAACTCGACGTCGATGTCACTGCAGGTCGCGATTTTCCCGATGATTTGAGCCGATACAAACTGATAATCCACTGCGGCGCATGTGTCTTCAACAGTAAGGAAATGCTCTGGCGCATAGAACAGGCCAAGGCGGCCGGTGTTCCGATCACCAATTACGGTATGGCCATAACATATTTGCAGGGGGATTTCGCACGTGCGATGGAGCCGCTCCTTTCATTAACCGGTGTAACCTCTGAAAAGCTCAGATTAACCACCTGCCCTGGTTAAGATTGGATTTACAAAAAAATACTCAACGAAATAGATAATGGAAAGATTGTAGGAGGCGGGGGATTCGAATCCCCCGCCTCCTTTCCTCCCAATAAACCGCCACCCGACTCTCAGATTAAAGGCCGACTATTTTCAGGATCATACCGCCGTCGCCAAAAGGCCCGAGATTGGTACCGGCAAGGACGTAAATTTCGCCTTCAGTATCAATTCCAAAACCTTTCACATACTGATTCAGGTCCCGGTCATCCGCCCCGATTATCAATTCCTGTATCAGGCCGGTTTCAAGGTCGGCATAGAACAATCGACCCGTAGCCGCACCGAAAGAGCGGGAAAAATCACCAAAGACATACTTGCCGTAAAGCTCGGGAATTGCAGAACCGCGATAAATAAAACCACCGATAATCGAAATACCATCGTCATGGTCGTACTCCGCCACCGGATCGATCAGCCCATTAAGACCTGATATGTCACCGGAGACATTTCCTGTAGCAGGATCGAATCTGAACGTCCCTTCCTTGAGATTCCAGCCATAGTTACCGCCCCGGGTAACAATGTCTATCTCTTCAACGCTGTTCTGCCCGACGTCGGCCACAATCAACTGGCCCGTTTCGGAATCGAAACTGAATCTGAATGGATTACGGAAACCATACGCAAAGATTTCATCCGCACCATCGGCATCCACGAACGGATTGTCCTTGGGAACGCGATACTTCCCGTTAGCACTCACAAGATCGCCGCTATCCATAGTCACCGCCGGATCGAGGGGATCTATACGAAGTATACTGCCGTGAACTGTGTTTATATTCTGGCCGTTACCTGTAAGCCCGTGCCCGTCACCCGAATCATTGGCCGCTCCGCCATCACCAAGCGAAATATACAGATAACCGTCCGGACCGAAGGCAAGCATACCGCCGTCATGATTGAATTGCGGCTCGTCTACCCTCAGAATCTCCCGGAAAGAAGCTGTATCAACCAGATTCGGATTGACCGGGTCCACCGTCCACTCGGCAACAACGCTTTGGTTATTAATAGTGGCAGGCGGGGGTTCGGTCGTAAAGTCGGCGGGTTGAGTCACAGGCTCGCTCGTGTATGTATAAACCTTCTGATAGCCGGCACTGTTCGGATCCGCAAAACCGGGATAAAATGCAAATCCAAGAAGGCCGCGCTCATCATAATCATCTTCATTCTGAGTTCCACGAATACCAAGAGTAACCAGTCTGCCCGTCACATCCAAAAATGGCACAGCCTGAAGCTCCCCGTCAACAATCACAAAAATCTTACCTGCCTGATCAACAACAAACAATCGTCCCGTCTGGTCCGGTGACGGCTTCATATCCACCGGCGCGGTAAGACCCGAGGCAAATGGTTCCAGTTCGATGCTTACAAGTCCTTTTTCGATTCTGCCGGCGATAGGCAAACCTTCCACTGCAAAATTACCCCTCATAGTAGTGGCATGCAGCCGACAACGATAGCCCGGTATTCGTCCCGAAGCCGCCATTGCACTGTAAAGCTGATATGTCAGGGTAAATGTCACTGTGCCCAGGTTGTTATCCTCCCACGCTACTTCCGGATCGGATTCGTAACTTCCGACTGTCGAGCCCATCGAAAGAAGAACCTTGTCCGAGCCTGCGGAAGCGCCTTTTGAGATAACCTCGAAGGGATGTACCTGGTAATTCGTTATTGTTACCTGATATCGCCAGCCAAGCTGAAGTGTCAATGTCGGATTTTCCGTTCCTATCGCCGCTCCCAGGTCGGCATTGGCCGGTGTAACAGAATCCAGCCTGTATGCAAATAAATCGACATTACCAAAGGTCCACGCTACATCCTGTGAATAAACCTGTGCATTGAGAGCGAACACAATGCCAATCAGGACCACAATAAATCTCGCCTTAACTTTTTTCTTAACCATGGCTTACACTCCTTTCAATTCCCACTTTTTTACATTTTGATTAAAAATTCACAATATCATTTATCTGCTGATTTCATACGGAAATAGTCGGATATAGTTCTATAACTTTCTTGTTTTTTTCTTGTTTTTTCAACTTCCAGCTTTTTTGTTATTTCACAGATATGCCTGTCCCAAATTCATGTTCTATATGTGTATCATTTTCTCATTGACTTTGGTCCGTACGGTCGGTATTCTCATACCAGATAATACGTACACGTAATATTCATCGGAAGGGAGCTATGGCAACAGGTCATGAAATGGCTATGGGACTGCGGGCTGCCTACTGGGCGATGCATCGTCGGACCGACGCCTGTTTCACCGGGCATAAGATAACAGCCAATCAATTTGTACTTCCGGCATTGCTGGCCGAAGAAGATGGAATCACTCAGCAGCAGCTACTGGCCGCTTTTCAGCCGGAGCAGACGGAAGTGTTGGTTGAATTTCTTAAGCGAATTGCCAAAGAATTGGTGCAGACTGACACTACAGCACCAACCGCAACAGGTGATAATTAATACGAAATAACTCTTATAAGGAGAAAAAAATGAAGACCACGCAAAAATTCACTACATTAATCATTGCAGGAGTAATGTTGATGACATTAGCTAAGATTTCCGCAGCGGCGGAACAACGTCCAGCAGCCGAACGCCCGCGGTTTGGAGATCCGCGAGGCCCCAGGGTAGTCTCACCTGAAGTCGCGGCGGACAGGTCTGTCACATTTCGTATTCTGGCGCCAAAGGCGCAAGCCGTACAGCTTAACGGCACCGATATCCCCGAGGTTGGCATGGGTAAGGCCATGACCAAAGATCCCAACGGTGTCTGGGAAGTGACTCTGGGGCCGGTCGAACCAGGGGCGTATCGATACAACTTCAATGTGGACGGTGTGTCGGTAATAGATCCTCGCAGTTCGGCCACGAGCGAATCCAACAGCAACGTGTGGTCTCTAATTTACGTTCCCGGGTCGGACTTCATGGATACCAAGGATGTACCGCACGGCGCGGTCGCAGAGGTGACATATTATTCCAGGTCACTCAAACATTTTCGCCGCATGCATGTCTATACCCCGCCAGGTTATGATCTGGGTCAGGGCAAATATCCTGTTTTTTACCTGCTGCACGGGGCGTCCGATTCTGACGATTCATGGACATCGGTCGGCCGGGCCGGTTTCATCCTGGACAACCTTATCGCGGCCAAAAAAGCCAAACCAATGCTGGTAGTCATGCCTGCCGGTCATACCGGGCCGTTTACATTCGGCGGACCGAGATTAAACATCGACGAGTTTGTGCAGGATTTCCGCAGTGACATCCGGCCATATGTGGAAAAGAACTACCGGGTTTACACTGACAGACAAAACCGTGCTGTTGCCGGTCTTTCAATGGGCGGAGCACAGACACTCAATATAGGATTTGTCGACTTAGGGGACTTTGCATATATCGGCGTCTTCAGTTCCGGCATTTTCGGTATCGCAGGAGGATTCGGAACTGACTCAGGTCCGAGTTGGGAAGAACAAAACAAAGAAGTTCTCGACAACGCCGAATTGAAAAAAGGACTCAAGCTCGTTTGGTTCGCCACGGGCAAGGACGATTTCCTGGTCGGAACCTCCCGGGCGACGGTAGAGATGCTCAAGAAACACGGATTTGACGTTGTTTATAACGAAACATCCGGGGCTCACACATGGATCAACTGGCGAAACTATCTCAATGAGTTTGCACCACAATTGTTCCAGTAAAAAGCTGTTAAAAAGAAAGGGAATTAAGAGTTATTAAAATCATAAAATCCCGGAATAACTAACTCTATATCAGCATTTAGGTCATAACCTATATTTGCACATTTTCACATCGCTGCGGTTCTTTTTTCAAGTGGGAGGATATTGACTATAAAAACACTGGAAATCTTTGTGTTTATTGCAGTTAGGTTGCAATAAGAACGACTTTCTGCCAACATTTTCAGGCTCCACGGAAATTCTTCCTAAAAATACTCCTTAAGTTAAAAGAGTGCGAAACGATAATGAAAATGTTGTATCCTGTGGGATTACAACATGTTTTTCACGTTTTTGGGGTAAACGACGGTCAAACATCATTGTTTATAGGTAGTAAACAAACTTCGAAATATGAAGAATGCAGGCATTGATTCAACTGCTCGGTCCTTGCATTTAAATGAGGACAATTATAATACTGCCGATGGAAATCCATTTAAAATCGACAGTTTCCTGGAAAAAATCTTTATGGAAAAAAACACCATAAAAGAGTCTTTGACCAGTAGAGAAACGCAGATCCTCCATTCTATTGTTGCCGGAAACAGCAACAAAAAAATAGCCATGGAGCTTTCCAGAAGTCAGCGGACTATCGAGTACCATCGTAACAGGCTTATGCGTAAGCTTAAGGTGCACAGTGCGGCTGAATTGGTTAAGCTTGCTGTTGAAATGGGATTTATCTAATACTGTATCTTCACTTCAATACAAATCTTTACACTGAATCATCTGATTGATATAGTGAAAATCAGGTACTTTCCGAAATTAATTCACATCCTGAATCAACCGAATAGTATTCGAAGCATCTCATTGAGTTGAAATTGTGGGGTTTGTATCTTTGTCAATTTGATAGTGACTATATCTATTGGGGGACCGTTAACGTTCTTCCGACCGGGTAACAGAAGTCAGATGTTATCTCACTAAAACTTCGATATTTCATATAGATTAATATTGATTGTTATGATTATACATGAGACCGACCGGAACGCTATAGAATGGTCCATACTATTATATAAGTGATATGATGCATCTTGAAAGCGTGTAATTTATAAACAGATTGAAGGAGAATTGATTATGGTTGAAGTAGCAGCAAAAGCAGAGAAGATGCAAAAGACGATGCTGGAAAAGGAAGGCAAGTATCTGACTTTTGCACTGGCCAACGAGGAATACGGCCTGGAGATTTTAAAGGTCCGCGAGATTATCGGCTATATGGATATAACCGCTGTTCCGCAGACACCGTCATATGTCAAGGGCGTAATTAATCTGCGCGGGCAGGTAATACCTGTAGTAGATCTTCGCGCCAAATTCGGTATGCAGACAGCGGATGTCACGGAACAGACTTGTATTATCGTAGTGGAGACGACTCAGAACGACCGCAATTTCAGCACCGGGATTGTGGTCGACCGTGTGCAGGAGGTGTTGGACATAGCTGGTGAAGATATAGAAGAAGCACCGCAGTTCGGCTCATCGATAAATACGGATTTCATCCTCGGAATGGGCAAGGTCGGTGACAACGTTAAGATACTCCTGGATATCGACAGAGTGTTGGGAACATCCGATATGATGAATTGTCTCGATATGGATTCTGTTCAATAGGAGAAATCCTGGACCGAATAACGGATCGGTTATTTTCCGTATACAAAATTATCTGCTGAATACATTAAAAGGAGCAGAACGTTATTTCTATGAAAGGGTTAAAAGATGTTTAAAAGAATGAATTTAAGCAGCAAGTTAATTTCAGGTTTCATGGTGGTCGCCATAATCGCTACCGTGATAGGAGTTGTGGGGGTCGTCAGCTTAAAGAGCGTCAGGGCATATATAGTCACTATAGGCGAAGAACAAATGCCGAGCGTCCAGAATGTTCAGGTCATTGCCGAAAACCTTGAAAAACTTAAGGTCGCCCAGCGAACTTTGCTGAACGGAAACATCAGTACCACCGACAGGGCAAGACAATACGAGAACATCACTAAAGTCCGTGAGACATACACTCAGGCCATCGATGATTACGAGAAATTGCCTCACAGCTCCGAAGAGCAACAGCTCTGGACGCAGTTCAAGCGGGCACTTGATGACTGGAAAAAGGAGAACAATACCTTGTTCGACCTGATGCAGCAACTCGAGAAAACAAGTATTCTGGACCCCGCCGGCTTAACTGCCCAGATCCATGGTTACATGAACGACCATTATATTCTTAAAGATAAAGTGGCTGAGTTAGTAAAAAATAAGCATGATTTCAGCGGTGGTGATGACCACACTCAGTGTAACTTTGGTAAATGGGTTGTCCAGTTTAAGACGGATAATACCGTAATCGACGCCACAATTAAAGAAATGCTTGAGCCGCACAGGCACCTGCACGAAATGGTAAAACAAATCAAGGAACTGGTCAAGGCAGGTAATACCGAAGAGGCGACAAAAGTGTACGACCAGATGCAGGTGCTTATGACCAATACCTTCAAGGAATTTGACAGAATCTTTGCCGAGGTAGCAAAAGCATCCGAAATCTCCCAGAAGATAAACGATCAAGCGTTCGGCCCCTGTGCCAGCAAGCAAAGAGATGTGCAGGACGTGCTTACTCAAATTGTCGACACGAGTAAAAAGACCGTCGGCCAGGTTGTCAATACGGCCACAAGCGGTGCTACTAAAAGCAGTGTAGTAATGCTTATTTCACTGGTAGTCGGTGTTGCACTGTCTATATTCCTTGGTGTGTTCCTCTCGTTAGGCATCACAAGACCGGTCAATCGTATCATTGACGGTCTTACAGAAGGCGCCGAGCAGGTCTCTGCAGCATCCAGCCAGGTCTCCTCTGCCTCTCAATCACTGGCGGAAGGTGCAACCGAGCAGGCTGCCGGTCTGGAAGAAACATCATCCAGTCTTGAGGAGATGTCTTCCATGACCAAGCAGAACGCCGATAACGCCCAGCAGGCAAATACCCTGGCCTCCGAGGCGAGAAAGGCTGCCAATACCGGAACCGAGGCTATGGGAAGGATGAATACTGCTATCAACGATATCCAGAAGAGCTCCGATGAGACTGCAAAGATTATCAAGGTCATCGACGAGATAGCATTCCAGACCAACCTGCTGGCCCTCAACGCAGCCGTTGAAGCCGCAAGGGCAGGTGAAGCAGGTAAAGGCTTCGCCGTTGTGGCAGAGGAAGTCCGAAACCTTGCGATGAGAAGTGCAGAAGCGGCCAAGAATACCGCCAACATGAT
Source organism: uncultured Pirellulales bacterium (assembly GCA_964556885.1). Classification (GTDB taxonomy): domain Bacteria; phylum Planctomycetota; class Phycisphaerae; order Sedimentisphaerales; family Anaerobacaceae; genus CAZKYP01. Next base: position 7,664 of record CAZKYP010000039.1, read on the forward strand.
AGAAGAATCGGTCAAGAACTCGAAGAACGGTGTCGATATCGCCAATGAAGTCGCCAAGGTGCTCGAAGATATAGTTCAGGGCGTCGGCAAGACAACAGATTTGGTAAGTGAGATTGCCGCTGCTTCGGCCGAGCAGGCACAGGGTATTGACCAGGTCAATACCGCAGTGGCGCAGATGGATAAAGTCACCCAGCAGAACGCTGCCAACGCCGAGGAATCCGCAAGCGCCTCCGAAGAGCTCAGTGCTCAGGCCGAGCAGATGAATGAGGTAGTTAATGAATTGGTTGCTTTAGTTGGGGGTAACGCTGCAAAGAGACAGTCCCACAGTTCCGGCAGCAAGCGTCATCTGAATATCAAGGTTGACCATTCCAGTTCCAAGAAGGTACACGAGGTGCTGAACAAGCATCATGGTTTGGACAAATCAGATAACGTGTTTCACAAAATAGCCAAAGGCTCCAAGAAGGAAAAAGAGCATAAGTTTGCTGCTAAGTCTTCAGCGGAAAAGTTTATCCCGCTGGAAAATAAAAGTACCGGCGATGATGATTTCAAGGAGTTCAATAGCTAAATTCTCTTACGGATGTTTTAATCATATTGTTCCAGGTAAGCGCCCATGGCGCTTACCTGGGGCATTGCCATAAATAAAAAAGTCAATTAAAGCGAGATTTAGAGAGGACAATACAATCGGTCTGATCATGGTTAGGTTGTCGACTTGGGTATTGACACAAGGTGACAAAGATGAACTTGAAAAAAATAGATGTTCTCGTAATAGACGATGATTCCGGTGCCTTTAGACTTGTCAAGCTAATACTGGAAGAATCTTCGCAGCCGGTGGATTTTACGGTTAAGTCGGCGATGAGCCTGTCTCAGGGGCAGATCGCTCTGTCCCGGCACAATTTCGATTTAATACTTCTGGATCTTGATTTGCCGGACAGCCACGGGCTTGGAACGGTCGATAAGATTTATCAGAAATGTCCGCACATTCCGATTGTTGTGTTTACAGGAATTGCCGATGAGGAAACAGGGGTGCGGGCGATTAAAAAAGGTGCGAGTGACTATCTCGTTAAGGGTAAGTTTTTCAAGGACCTGCTTGTCCGGACTATTCGTTATGCAATGGAGAGAAAAGAGGTTGAATGGAAGCTGCGAAAAAGTGAGGAGAGGCTCAGAGGAATACTCGATCATGTACAGACGGGAATTATATTAATAGATGCTGAAACTCATACCGTTACCGATGTCAATCTCGCAGCCACAAAAATGCTTGGCGAACCGGCTGAGAATATTGTGGGAAAAGTATGTTACGATTACCTCTACCACAATCATAAGAGACCATGCCCGATTACCGATTTGGGGCAAGGTTCGGACAGTTCCGAACTTCTATTGTCGACAAGCCATGACAGCAAGCTCCCGATCCTCAGGACAGCGGTCCCTGTAATACTCCACGACCAGAAGCTCGTCATTGAGAGTTTTGTGGACATTACCGACCGCAAACAGGCGGAGGAAAACCTTAAGATAGCGAAAGAACAGGCTGAAGAGGCATGGGCGGAACTCGAACAGGTTAACCTGGAGCTTGAGGCATCCGTCGAGCGTGCAACACTGATGACCAGGGAAGCGGTAATGGCCAACCAAACGAAAAGTCAATTCCTTGCCAATATGAGTCATGAAATCCGGACACCGATGAATGGCCTGCTCGGAATGCTCGACCTGGCGATTGACGAGAAACTCAGTGACAAAGTCTCTGATTATTTACAGACGGCCAAGGTATGTGCGGACACTCTTTTAATGATAATCGATGATATCCTCGATATATCAAGGGTGGAGGCAGGGAAAATCAATATAGAAATCATTGACTGTTCGTTGAAACGGATACTCACTGACATTCATGCCCTGGTAAGTCTCAAAGCGGAAAGGAAGGGTATTGAATTTACAATTCGTATTGATGGGCCGGTTCCTGAGAATATCAAAACTGACCCGGTAAGATTGCGTCAATGCCTGCTGAATCTGATTGGTAATGCAATCAAGTTTACTGATAAAGGTTATGTGCGTGTGCACGTATCGGTGTTGGGTAGTAATAATGACGGAATCCTGAAGTTTGAAATTGAAGATACCGGCGTTGGCATTGAGCCGGACAAGCAAAAGCTCATATTCGATCCTTTTACCCAGGCCGACTATACGACAACTCGAAGATACGGCGGCACCGGTCTGGGATTGGCCATAACCAAAAATCTTACCGAACTGCTGGGCGGAACTTTATCGCTTCAAAGTGTCCCTAAAAAAGGATCAACTTTTTCTCTTTCCGTTCCCGCCGGGGTCGATATTAATACAGAACCCCTGATGGTTAACTCTTATATACATGCAGTTAATCAATTTATAAAAACCAAGGACCACACTAAACTTGACGGCAATATATTGGTGGTTGAAGATGATGTGGTCAATCAGAAAACAATTATTGCCATTTTAAGCAAGGCGGGATTAAAGACAGACGTAGCCAACGAGGGCGGACAGGCAATTCAAAAGATAAGAGATAAATCGTTCGATTTAATTTTAATGGATATGCATATGCCGAATATGAACGGTTACGATGCAACAAAAGAGCTGCGAGCCGGCGGTTACACTAAACCTATTGTTGCCCTGACTGCTAATGTTATGAAAAGTGACATAGACAAATATTTCGAAGCTGGCTGCGACGAATATCTTGCCAAACCAATTGACCAAAAAAGGTTGTTTTGCACACTCCATAAATATCTGAAATCCGCAGGTTCCACAGAGGGGCAACAAAGTGACAACATCGAAACACATGATGATAAACATCGGCCTTTAAAGATCGGTGAAGATTGCACAAAGCAGTCAGGTGAGCCTGAAACAGAAGATAAAACAGGGAAAAATGCAGATGCAAAAAAAAATCCTTCACTTACTGAGCAAGATGCCATCGATTGGTTGGAGCTTGAAGAACGCATCGGTGACAGGCAATTGATTGATGAGATTATTTCCTGCTTTTTAATCGATAATACCAAGCGCGTAGAACTTTTATCACGCACCATAGAAGCAGGCGACTCGGAAAATATAAGATTATTGTCACATACTATTAAAGGTTCCGCATTGACTGTTTCTGCAAAACCGCTGTCAAAGGCGGCTTGCCGGCTCGAGTGTGCTGCAAAAAACAAAGCCCTGGATGTCGTGGATCCGCTTTTTTCTCAGTTACAAAATGAATTTCAGAGAGCAAAAATGTTATTATCGAGCCGTACAAATAAACAGGCTACGATAAATGACAATTCATAGAATATTAAAAAAGGGGGTTATGTCATGGCAAACAATGTTTTTTCCGGATTAATCAATAATGGACCGTTACCGGACCCGAATAAATTAAAGGTCCCGGATGGTCTGGGTAATTTGTTGAGCGAGTATGTGGAATCAATCACTTCGATGTTCAAGGAGCTTGAAACCGCGATCACGGCTTACGAAGCAGGAGAGAACCGAGAGGAGAATATCGCATCTGTGCGGCGGACATTGCATAAGATCAAGGGTGAGTCGGGTATGGTAGGCATAGAAGAGATATACGAGTTTTGCCACGAGGCTGAAACCGCTGAAAAGCAGCTTCATGACGACGAACACGTAAAGGTATTGTTAAGAATAAAAGACTGGCTCAATGCCGCATTTCAGAAAATTACGGGTGGGGCTGCAGATGCTTCTCACAAATATGTGACCGATGACAGTACAGACACAGGATATAAGCCACCGGAACCGAAGAAAGTCAAAGACGGTTCAGGACCGAAGATTCTGATTGTGGAAGACGATTTTGCCTGTCGAAGATTACTAAGCGTGTTCTTGTCTGAACTGGGCGACTGTTATGTTGCAGTTAACGGTCAGGAAGCAATCGAAGCCTTCGAAAACGCTCTCGATAAATGCAGGCCTTTCGACCTTATATGCCTTGACGTTATGATGCCGGAGAAAAACGGGCATGAAGTCCTGGAATCTATCCGTAAAATGGAAGATGCAAAGGGAATAGGGGGCCTGGACAGTACTAAAGTAATTATGACAACGACATTAAACGACTCTGAAAATATCTTCGGGGCGTTCAGGACCGGTTGTGAAGCTTATCTTATAAAGCCGATTAAGCGAGAAAAGCTCTATCAGGAAATAGAAAAACTTGGTGTTATTAAACTCTCAGAAAGTCGGTGTTAAATGAAGATTCTAATTGCCGAAGATGATTCCGCCTCCAATCTGTTTCTGAAGGAGACGCTTCAGAAAGCCGGATACGAGGTACTTGAAGCCCTGGACGGCAACCGGGCATGGCATATTATACAGACAGACAAGCCAAAGCTTGCCTTGCTCGACTGGATGATGCCGGGGATCGAAGGCGTGGAACTGTGCAAAAGAATTCGGAAAATGCAGACAGAAAACTATACCTATGTGATTCTCCTGACTTCCAAATCTGAAAAAGATGATATTATAGCCGGACTGAACGCAGGAGCGGACGACTATATAATCAAGCCATTCGACAGAAAAGTTCTGTGCAGCCGGATTACCGTGGGTGCTCGAATCATAGAATATGAATCGTTGCTGGCCGAAAAAAACCGTCGGTTGCAGCGATACAGTCTGGAGATGGAAACATTGGCGCAGGAACGTTCCGAACAGTTGACTCACGCCGAAAGAATGGCAACTGTCGGATTATTGTCCGCCGGGATTGCTCATGAAATCAATAATCCGGCATCATTCATTGCCGGAAACATTCAAATACTGGACAGATTTTGTCGTGATATGGAACCGATATTACGCGATAAGATAACATCCGGCGGTGACAACAGTCAAAAACTTGAGTTTATTCTGAAAGAATTGCCGAAAACCGTGGACGGCATACGCAATGGAGTGATGCGAATCTCACGCATTGTCGTAGGATTAAAAAGTTTTTGTCGCAGAAATGAAAAATCAATTGGTGCCTGTGATATTAACGCATGCATTGAGCAGGCGATTGAGCTTTGCAATAATGCATTAAAATATCAAGTTACCATGGAAAAGGATTTAATGAAAACATTACCACGCATCAAAGCGGACTCTCAGCAGATGGAGCAGGTGATGGTGAATCTTTTTGTCAACGCCGCAGATTCTATTAAAGAAGGTCCCGGATCAGAAAAGGCACGCGGAATATTGGGCATTAAAACTGCTGTATTGGATAATTCCGTAGTAATTACAGTAAGTGACACCGGAACGGGCATTCCCGAAGATAATCTCGAAGATATATGGAAACCGTTTTTTACAACCAAGCAGCCGGACAAGGGGACCGGCCTGGGGCTTTTTACCGTTCGTGGAATCATAGAAAACCACGGAGGACAAATTAAGGTTTCGAACAGGCCAAACGGAGGGGCCGAATTTGTTATAACTCTCCCAATTGATAAATTGGATTAGAAATACTGTAAATAAAGAATAATTCTGTATTCCCGGCAAGGAGACGGAAAGTGAAAACAAGATTGCTGATAGTGGACGATGAATCAGAAATTCGCGATATGCTTTCGCGCCATTTTCGTTATTTAGGCTATGATGCGGAGTCGGCGCCGGACGGCGTCGAAGCCCTGGAGAAAATGGTCCAGGCAAAAGTTGATGTTGTGATCTCGGATATTGCAATGCCGCGAATGGATGGCGTTGAGCTTCTCAGGACTATTCGCAAACAGTACCCGATGGTTCATACGATTATGATTACAGGGTACGTGACAATGGAAAACGCACTAAGTTGTATGCGGCATGGGGCCGATACCTGCATATTCAAACCTCTCGATGACCTTCATGAGCTGGAAGAGGCTGTGGAGCAGGCGGTAGCCAGGCTGAAACACTGGCACGAGAAGTTAAGGATACTGCAGTTAATGAATCCTGCCATTTCAGGAAGATAACATGGAAGATAATACGAAGATTGATATCGATCCCGAATTGGTTGCGGGATTTGTGGACGAGGCCGAAGAAGGGCTTGCTACACTGGACAGTCTTTTTGTGAAACTTGAAGCCGAGCCGACAAATCTTGATATTATTACGTCTATATTTCGTCCTATTCATACCATAAAAGGTAACTCAGCTTTTTTTGGATTGATGAAGGTAAAGAAATTATCCCACGAAATGGAAACCCTATTGGACCTTGCCAAAAAGGAAAAATTTGTCCCCAATCAGTCGATTATCAATGTTTTACTTGCGGGAGTCGACAAACTGAAGGAAATGCTGCAGAGGACCCGTGAGCAAGAAAGTGAAATTCAAGACGAGAATTCCTTCAATGAACTTATCCAAAGAGTGATTTCCGCCAGAGAAATTAAAGAAGATAAAAAAGAACTATGGACTGAATTACTCCAAAAACTTGATAAAGTTAAAACAGATCTTTGCCGGCTTGATTCATCTTATACCGAACAAATTGATGCCGTTATTGCAATAGCATCCTGTCTGAAAGCCGACAAGACCGTTGTAAATGGCCAAGCCGGTAAAGATCAAATTCAAAGTAAGGCCACTGTTCCCAAACCTTTACAGGAAATCAAATCCATTCTCGATCGCAAAGGTGAGGAAGGGCTGGACACAAACGACGCCGCTGTTGTTCTTGAAGACCTGACGGTTTTAAAGAAGCTTACCACGAATCAACAGGCTGTCGAGATTATTGACAGTGCTCTTGATGAGTATCACAGGGTGATTGGCGGCGGCGATAATGATCATTTATTATTGACTAAGCTGCTTCGAGAAAAGATTGAGGTACTGTTGTCGCTCGACGGCTGGAAAATAGAGTCCGATTCAGACAAGGCAAAACCTGTCAAGCAGAAGGAGGAGGTGACAAATCCAAAAGAACAACACAAAACTATGCGTGTCACGGAGGTAAGCATCGATAATTTCCTTAGTCACGTGGGTGAGCTTATAGCGATCGGCGAGATGTATAATCACCTGCAAAAAACGATCTCGGAAAAGAGTTCGGAAACTGAACTGGCAAATGAATTTAGAAGGATAAATGAGACCTTCAACAACCTGTCCGACAATCTGCAGAAGAGCATTATGGAGGTCAGGAAAGTATCCATCAACACATTATTGCAAAAGATTCCAAGAATGGTCCGAGACACGGCTTCGGCCTGCAATAAGGAAATAAAAGTAGAATTGTCCGGAGAAGATATTGAAGTGGATAAAAGGCTTTTAGAAACCCTCGACGGACCGCTGACACATATGGTTCGCAATGCAGTTGACCATGGTATTGAGACACCTGAAGATCGGCTGGCATCCGGTAAGCCGCGTCAGGGAGTAGTGCGGGTGGCAGTAACTGAAACGGCTGACAAAGTAATGCTCCTGATATCAGATGATGGAAAAGGTTTGGATATCGAGGCTATAAGAACAAAGGCCGTCAGTTTAGGTTTACTTGATGCAAACCAGGAAATATCGCAGGAACAGATTATCGATACGATATTCAGTTCCGGAGTTTCCACCGCCAAGAAAGTAACCGAGGTATCCGGTCGTGGCGTTGGGATGGATGTAGTCAAGCGTAATATTGCAGCAGCCAACGGTAACATATACATAGACACAAAACCGTGTCGGGGAACCGAATTTAGAATTCAATTGCCGAAAACCGTAAGCACTCTGATTATAAACGGATTTCTTGTGAAAATTGCTGATAATCGTTATGTGATTCCCATGGAGAAATTGCAGGAAGTATTCCGTCCGGAATCACATGAGATCAGTTCGATAGTCGGAAAAGGCGAATATGTAAACAGACACAATAACTTGCTTCCTGTTATCAGATTAGCCGAAGTTTTTGGCAATTCCTCGTCCGATCGTCAAAGTAAAACCGGCGATATAATGGTTTCAATCAATGCCAACAGGAAGAAAATAGTGATTTGTGTCGACGATGTAATCGGTGTACAAAAAGTTGTACTCAAGGAGTTAGATTCATTTAAAACCACTTCGCAGCTTTTTTCTGCGGCCGCATTAATGGGCGATGGCACCGTGGCCATGGTCTTGGACGTCGATCATCTTTCTAATACAGAATAAATGGCTGATAAAAGCTCGGGAGGACAAATTTATTTGTATTGATTGGCCAAATATAGAACAGAACAACGTACGTTCTGCCAATGGAATAATCTGTCTAATTAGGAGAATTTGGGTATGATTCGTAAATATTTGTTGCCCGGCGAATATTATATCACCAATGAACGGATATTCATCGAAACACTCGTAGGTTCGTGTGTATGTGTTTGTTTATACAACACAAAAAACGGCTATGCCGCAATGAATCATTACCTGCTCGATCAGCCGTATGGTATGAAAACAAACCACGATATCGGCAGATTCGGATCGACCTCGACCAAACATATCATCGATAAACTTCTAACTGTTGACGCCAATTCCTCACACTATCGCGCGCATGTTTACGGCGGTGCGGCTATTGTCAAATCCGTGAGAGCAGGAATCGATGTCGGCACAAAAAATATCGAGATTGCTCATACGTTACTCCATAATTACCACATCCACATCATAAACGAAGATGTCGGAGGGATACGCGGAAGGCGCGTCAGGTTCAATACTGCCACAAATAATGTCGCTTTCAGGTATACAGGTGTTGAACAGAAGACCAGCGACTGGATGAAAATTTACAGCATACACAGCCCTAAAGAATAAGATTAATCCCCTGCAATCAGACTGTTGCGGTGAAAACTATAGAAGTCGGTTCTGAATATCATCAAGGCCCATTAAATATTCTATCAATAGTCCATTTCCACGTCACACAGTTGTCCGATTTAATCGTTCCATTTATATTTTCGTATTAAAATCAGGTAGTTTCCGCAATAAACTTACATACGTAATCAGCCGAATATGTCAAGTGTATCTTATTTGTCTATGTATTCTATAGAGATATAAGACATGCAAAATCATAGACAACACTATCAGCATATGAATAAAAGAAACAACGGTTTCTTAAAACAACGAAATTAAAATAACATTTTCATAGGGTCAATAAAGACATTAATGTCTTGCTTTGCCGCTCTTTAATCGGATAGTTGCTTAAATTTGTTCATATTAACAACCTGTACCATTATATGATTTTGACTGTCGAAGTTCCTGTCAAACCTGAACGGTTTGGGTCAAGGTGACTAACAGGAATTATAAAATCGTCAGCTCAATATTAGATGGTGTGTATATTAGATCCTTCGTATCGTTTTTTCATTTTGGAAGGAAGAATCTTATAGATTAAAAAACTTGTGGAGACCATATCATGGTTCAAGCGACAAACCCAAAAAAACAATCGGACAGAGTAGTCGAGGATAAAGAAGGAAAATACCTGACTTTCGCCCTTGGACCCGAGGAATACGGTTTGGAAATTCTGAAGGTCCGTGAGATTATCGGTTATATGGATATAACTGCGGTGCCACAGACACCGTATTATGTAAAAGGAGTGATCAATCTCAGGGGGCAGGTTATTCCTGTAGTCGATCTGCGAGCCAAATTCGGCATGCAGACCACAGATGTCACGGAGCAGACTTGCATAATAGTGGTAGAAACTTCTCAGGAAGGCCGCTCATTCAGCACAGGTATCGTCGTCGACCGGGTTCAGGAAGTACTGGACATAGCCGGTAAAAACATAGAACAAGCCCCTCAATTCGGTTCTGAGGTCAATACGGATTTTATCCTCGGAATGGGTAAGATCGGTGAATCCGTCAAAATTCTGCTTGATATCGACTGCGTTCTCGATGGTGCAACTCTCCAATCATGCGCTCAATGTGTTGACGAAACATCTGTGACGGATGACGAAGAGAAATAAAGCACGGACAGATGCGGAACGGGTAAACAAAATGAAAGGATATGTTATGAAATCCAGGAAAGTAATGTGGATGTTTATTGTTGTAGTTGTTTTGGTTGTATGTTATGTATCCGCCGGAGCGGATAATCCGGCCGGTAACGGCACTCAACTGAATGACAGAATCGAAAAATTGGAAAAAGAAATTGCCGAATTAAAAAATATCGCTTCTGCTTCACCGCCTGGTGCAACCAGTTCCGGCAATGCCGATAAGAAGAGCCTCTGGTCAAGCCTGGACATCCAGCTTTATGGTTATATTAAAGCCGATGCTTCTTATGACAACTCACGTACGACACCTGGTAATTATGTTCTCTATGTTGATTCCGAGGCGACCAATAGAAACGATGATGAATTCAATCTGACGGCAAACCAAACGCGTCTGGGCATGAATATTAGTGGGCCTCCGGATGGCGCCATGAAAGCATCCGGCCGTATTGAATTTGATTTTTACGGCAACTACGCTTCCGAAAACAAGGCAAAGATTCAGATGCGTCACGCCTACATGATTTTTGACTGGCCCGAGGATAAATTCAGTATCCTGGCCGGCCAGGCTTCGGATGTGATATCGCCCCTGGTCCCGAATACCTTAAATTACACCGTGCTTTGGGATGCCGGCAATATCGGTTATCGTCGTCCCCAAATTCGCCTGACAAAATCATTTGTACCGGCGGATCAGGTCGAAATGAAATTTGAAGGCGCTGTGTCCCGCACAATCGGCCGCAACGACCTTACGAATTCCGAGACCGGTGAAGACGCTGGTACTCCGACATTACAGGGAAGAGCCAGCGTAACCTTCCCGTTTTTCGGTCCTAAAAAGACAACCGTAGGTTTGTCTGGACATGTCGGCAAGGAGGAATACGATATCAATACACAGGGTGTGAATACGACCCTGCACAGTTCTTCGGTTAACCTTGATGTCACACAGCCGGTTTGTGAATGGCTGACCGTTAAGGGAGAGTTGTTCTCAGGTAAAGCCCTGGATAGTTATTTTGGAGGTATAGGGCAGGGAGTAAATACGACAACTTTAAAGGAAATAGAAAGCAGGGGAGGCTGGATTGCCGCTGCTCTCGGCCCATGGACAGAGTGGATTTTTAATGTTGGTGCCGGCACTGACAACGTCGAAAGAGATGATGTTGCCAACGGCGGCCGAACCCTGAATACTTCGGTGTTCGGCAATTTAATCTATTCCTTAAACAAACACTCACAAATCGGTTTTGAACTGTCCCGCTGGACCACTCATTATCGCGGCCCGGGTGATGCAACAGATACGCGGGGCCAATTGTCGTTTATCTACAATTTCTAACGGAGCTATTGTTGAAGGAGTGTGAATTGTTTTATTCCAATAAATGAAGGAGTAAAGATAATGTTGAACAGTGTAAAACTAAAAACAAAGCTGCTGGTCATAGGAATTTTTATGACCTTAATTCCGCTTGTCATCATTTCCCTGGTGGTATTCGTACAGAACAAGCGTATGGTACAGATTGCCGAACAGGGAAGTACCGATCTGGCCTATGCAGACCTCGACCACATAGCTAAAAACATATACGCTATGTGTCAGGCTCAGCAGGAGTCTCTTCAGGAAAATGTAAATGCATCTCTAAATGTTGCTCGAGATACTCTGAAAGACGCCGGCCAGATCGAACTCGCCGAGGAAAAGGTATCATGGGAAGCCGTCAATCAATTCACCAAGACATCATATCATGTCGAGCTGCCGAAGATGATGATCGGCGAAACCTGGCTTGGCCAGACCAGCGATATGAGCCTAACAGCTCCCATTGTGGACCACGTAAAAAGTCTTGTTCGGGGAACATGTACAATCTTCCAAAGAATGAATGACTCCGGCGATATGCTGCGAGTTTGCACTAACGTGCAGAAACTGGACGGCCGGCGTGCAATTGGTACATATATTCCCAGTACCGATCCTGTAGTTGCAGGTGTGCTTCAGGGACAAAGTTATGGAGGCAGAGCGTTCGTTGTCAACCAATGGTATATCACTGCATACGAGCCTATATATGATAAGAATAACAAGGTTATCGGTATGCTGTATGTGGGTGTGCCGCAGGAGAGCGTTACTGTTCTGAGAGAAGCCATTATGGCCGCTGAGGTAGGCAAGACAGGATATGTATATGTACTTGACTCCAAGGGCAATTACGTTATCTCGAAGGATGGTAAGCGTGATGGCGAGTGCATTTACGAAGCAAAAGACGCTTCCGGTAATCTCTTTATCCAGGACATCTGCAAAAAAGCACTCAACCTCAAGGATGGCGAAATCGATGAGCAACGATATCCCTGGAAGAATGAGGGTGACACTATAGCCAGGGAAAAAGTTGTTCGCCTTATGTACTTCAAACCCTGGGACTGGGTAATTGGTGTCGGTTCGTATCTGGACGAGTTCTACGAAGCACGCGATGAAGTCATTAAAGTCGGCTCGGCCAGCAATCGTATTCTGGGATGTGTTCTTCTGGGGGCCTTCATCTCTACGGCATTGATTTGGTTTTTCATGGCCGGAGGTATTACGAAAAAAATCTATCGTATAGTGGACCAACTATCCGAAGGCGCCGAACAGGTGGCTTCCGCCGCCGGCCAGGTCTCCGCCGCCTCACAATCGCTTGCCGAAGGTGCAACCGAGCAGGCGGCCGGTTTGGAAGAGACATCCTCCAGCCTCGAAGAAATGGCCTCTATGACAAAACAGAATGCCGATAACGCCCAGCAGGCCAATACCCTGTCATCCGGAGCGCGCAAGTCGGCCGGTTCCGGCACCGAAGCTATGAGCAGAATGAATACCGCTATCAACGACA
>CAZKYP010000040.1:0-20228 GCA_964556885.1 uncultured Pirellulales bacterium
TGAGTTATTCATCTTGGAAATGTGCTCCCGATAAATTGGGATAAAAAATTATATTCTTAGCGTATCCGCTAAAAAACTTGTTTATCGGTCAGGCGTCATTATACAGCCGAACGACCGAATGGGTCTTAACCCGTCATACTTTACTTCAAAAGGAGAAAAAGTATGGAAAGGCAAGTGGAAAATTATATACATAACCTGCCGGATGTCGACCTGCTGGAATATACAAGAAATTTCGACCATCTTCCGGAAGCTCGTGAATTTGCCCGGATTGAGCTGGCCGACCGGCATTTCTCCCCCGACCATCTGGCCGAGCTCGAAAAAGAACTACGACACCGCCAACAGGTACGCCGTGAACAGGAACGTTTGATTGCCGCCGAGCCGCTCAACACCGAATGGCGAATTGTGATTTTTCTTTGCGGGCTTTATTTCGGGATTCCGCTGCTGTTCTTTATCCCGGCATGGCAAAGGTTTCGCGAAGAAGGGGCATACCGAAGAAACAAAGACATGTGTACCTTCGCTGTGGCGGGTTTTGCCGCGATTCCAATCCTGATGTTGCTTCGAATCCCGCCCTGGAGCTGGCTAATCAAGCTGTTCTAAAAACTTTTCCTACGTAGAAATTCAATAAAAATTCGGGTCCCCATCAAATCGTCCTGTATCCTGCAATTATTGTCATCCGAGTATTTAACAATTCGTATGAATCTGGTATAAATACAGCCGTTTCGATTATATAAAAGGTTTCGGTGTATATGTTCGGATTCAAAAAAAGACGACGAAAGAAACTTGCCGCCCGGCAGTTCCCCGAGCAGTGGCTGGCAATCATTATAAAGAATATGCCGCTCTACAAGCTGCTGCCGGTCGAGGACCAAAAAGAGCTGCTTCAGCATGTTCTTATCTTTTTAGGTGAAAAGCATTTCGAAGGTTGCGGCGGTCTTGATATAACCGACGAAATAAAAGTCACCATAGCGGCCCAGGCATGTATCCTGCTGCTGCACCGCCGGACGGATTACTACCCCGGTCTTTCCTCCATACTCGTATATCCGCGGTCATACGTGGTACACAGCACACGGTATCTCGGCGGTGCAATTTGGGCCGAAGGCCCGGACCATCGCCAGGGTGAATCATGGCACCACGGCTCGGTCGTACTTTCGTGGGACGACGTCCGACGCAGCGCCGCTGACATCCACGACGGCCATAACGTCGTTTTCCACGAATTTGCACACCAGCTCGACAGTTCATTCGCAAAAGGCGACGATACGCCGGTACTTAAAAATCCATCGAGCTTTATCGCCTGGGCACGTATCCTGCAAAAAGACTACGAAAAGCTCCGGCGCGACGTCAGCCGCAACAACGCAACCTTCCTGGACCGGTACGGCGCTGTCAATCCCGCCGAGTTCTTCGCCGTCGCCACCGAATATTTTTTCGAAAAGTCACAGCAGCTCCAAAAATTACATCCGGAACTATATGAAGAACTCAAACACTTCTACCAGCAGGATCCCACATTCTGGAATAAATAATCAGGCAGCTATAAAAGATACAAAAAGACTTAGTTGTGCAATATAATTTTATGATGCAGCTTGATTTGAAGAACTGACAGAATTAGAAGTAAGATTTTCTTTTTGATAACCACCTCTGGCTAATGGAAGTGTAAACCACAATGTTGTACCTTGCTTATAGACAGATTCAACACCTATTTGTCCACCATGCCTTTCCACGATTTTTTTACAAACAGTCAAGCCGATACCTACCCCCTCATAGCTATATTCAGTATTTAACCTTTTAAAAGGTTTAAAAACTTCTTTAAGGTATTCAGCTTTAATACCTACTCCATTGTCAACTACTTCAATGCGAGCCATTTTATTACCATCATTGCTCACCTTTATAACTATTTTCGGTTGTTCATCTTCTTTTTGAAATTTCAAGCTGTTCGCCATTACATGATGTAAGACCTGCCGAATATCGTCACGACAACCTCTGATAACAGGCAAAGCCTGCGGCAGCACTAAATTTGCCTTTGTTCTTTCGAACTCTAATTTTAAATCTGTACTTTTTATTTGCTCTATCATTACATTCAAATCAATTTCATCGAACTCTTCTTTATCTGTGGCGGCTTTAAGATAAAACTTCAATCCTTTCACCATCTGCGCCATCATATCGACGCCCGCCATCATAAAGTTCAAGTTCTCAATTTGATCATCATCCAATTTGTTTTTAAGGGAACGAACCAGCTCGTCTGCAAATGTGGAAATTTTTCTGACCGGTTCACTCAAATGATGAGAAGTAATGAAAGCAAACTGCTTAAGCTCTTCGTTGGCCGCTGTTAATTTCTCAATAGTCGTTTCCAGTTCTTCATTGAGCTTTTGTAATACCACCTCGGCTTTCCGACGTTCGGAAATTTCATTTCTAAGCTCGGAAGTCCGCTCTTTCACTTTAACTTCCATCTGGTCATAGGCCGATTGCAGTTCCTTTTCCGCCTGTCTTCTTTTGACAATCTGGTCACGAAGACTCGAATATAATTTTGTCAGCCTGAACTCGATCTTCTGGATATACACATAAAACAACAGACACAACGACACTCCAATAATGACACAGATGGTCGTCAGAACTACCGAAAATGTTTTCAACGCCGCTTCCGTTGAGGTAACATCCTTCATAACAACAATATGACCGACTTCCCGGTTCCCGGCATCAACCAAATGCACGAACCCGCTTCGATACTTATGATCACCGATATATAAACTCGGCAAGGATGTACACTTTTTACTCACGACTTTCTTTATATTCTGAAGGGATTTTTCCGATAGATTCTCGAACGTGGAATCAGCTATAACTGTATCGGGAAGAAAATTCCAATCACCCTTACGCCCCATCATTCTCATGCCTTCTTCCCAGCCGGAGCGATTGACAAATTCCTTATCGATCACAGCCATGAGCTCGACGTTAAATATTTCTTTCATCACCGGTAAAATGTGTTCGATTTCCTCGCCAAGCTCGATATAACCGACCAGCTTATTATCAATCAGCCACGGATGAACAACACGCAGCGTAAAAGTCCCGAAAGTCCCCAGTTCAATCCCCCATACAGTTTCGGTCCGGTCTGCGGTCTCCTGCATCGTGAACCTGTTTATATAGTCCCCGTTTTTAGGCGGATTATGAACTCTTAAAAAACATGTTCTGTCGAGTTCATGATAATAAAAATGAGTCACTTTATATTTGGAACGAATATCCTCGAATATAGGCAATGAATATTCGAGCAATTCATCACGGTCCTTTTCGAGCCAGATTCTTTGTAACTGCCTGTCCCTGACGATGAAATCGATCATGCCGTTCATCAGGTGTGCATCTTCCTGAAGATACTTTTCGAAAAGTTTATGCGTCCCATCGACGTTCAGCTTCACTTCATGAAGCAGGTTACGCCGCTCCAGCATATATCCGCCGAGAATTGAAGATCCCAATAAAATCAGTACCGCCAAACTTAACGGTGCCAAAACTGGAACGGTAATTTTTTGATTATTAGTCTGCATAGCCAGCTACCAATTCCGGCCTAAATCGATGAAAATTACGCATTATCTATATACATTACCTGCTTAATTAATTATTTTCGGTCCAATATCAGCCCTCCTTAACTCAACACAGGTTTATTTTTCATGTTTTTTTTCAATTCAAGTTTATTGATACCATACATCAATATTTGATGGTTTATCACAATCACCAATTTTATTGGCCGGTTGGATTATAAGCCGGGTCACACGGTAATTCTTAACCATATCCACTCGGTTAGAAGATTCGGCGAGCATAGACAGTCTATAACCGTTGATATAGGCATTGAAAAAGCTGTTTTGTTTGTTCAAGAGAGCCGGTATAATAACCGACTGTGAGTAAAAGGTTAGTCATGTACCCTGAGTGGTACAAGGCTGATAGACAAAACATAAAATATTTTGAATATTTAAGAATGGAAGAGTATGAAGAAAGAATACCTTACCAGGTTTTTGGCAATGTCTTTTGTAATCCTAACAATCACGGGAGCAACTCACGCCGGTACGGACGATGCAAAGTACGAAGTTACCGAGCAATCAATCTGTACTTTACCTCAGGACATGCTTCGCAGAGACATCAGCGATAAAGGCTTCCACTTTGCCTACACGGCCCGTAAAGACAAACAGCAAGTGATTTTCGTGGACGGCCGGCCGGGCGAGGTATACGATTACATAAACTTTCTAACATTCAGCAGCGACGGCTCGCGATTCGCTTATGCGGCTGGTAAAGACAAGAAGTGGTTCATGGTCGTTGACGGTCAGCCCCAGTTACAGTCTCAATACGATGCCATCAGAGAAATCGCATTCAGCCCCGACGGCAAGCGCCTGGGATATGCGGCCAAAGAGGGACAAAATTACTTCTTTGTAATCGACGGCAAGCCGGAAATACCTTGCAAGGAATTTGGCCGCCGCACGTTGACTTTCAGCCCGGACAGCAGCCGCACGTTTTACGTAATCCGAACCGAGGAGGACTGGCAGCTTGTCTGCGACGGCAAACCGATACCTGAATATAACAGATTTAACTACATGGCTTTCAGCCCGGACAGTAAACATTTCGTATTCGCCGCATTCAAGGATGGCAAGTGGTTAGCTGTAGTGGACGGTCAACCAAAAGAAAAGTACGACAAATTCGGAAATGATGGATTCGTCTTCAGTCCCGACAGTAAGCATATCGCATATTCGGCACAGGAAGGTGATAAATATTTTGTAATTCTCGACGATAAACCCGGAGCCGCCTACGACCAGATTGTTAACGGCACTCTCACTTTCAGCCCTGAAGGTGATCATCTGGCTTACGCCGCGAAGAAGGCCGACGGTTATTGCATAGTGCTCGACGGCAAAGAGGGACCTGTTTACGATGAAATCGGTTCGCTCACATTCGGTCCCGACGGGAAAAAATTCGTACACACAGCAAAAAAAGATAAACAGTGGCACGTAGTCGATAATAACGAGCCGGAACCTGCCTTCGACGGCATCAGCCAACCTGGTGCGGCCTTCAGCCCCGACGGCGAAAAACTCGTTTACGTAGGAAGAAAAGATAAAAAATATTACGTAGTGACAAACGGCAAGTTGAGTTCACCTTACGACGGCGCCATCCTGCCGGTTTTCAGCTCGGACGGGAAAAACATGGCCTATGTTGCAAACGATAACAAGAAGTTCTTCGTGGTTGTTAACGGCGAGCCCGGTCCTCAATACGATAATATCCTCCAGGGCGGCCCGGTCGTTCAGGATGACGGCACGACAGAGTACCTGGCTATGAAGGATAAAACAATATACCGAGTAAAGCACGCTCCCAAAAAAGAACAATGACGTCACAGGCAAAAAATTATAAAGCAGAATTGGTTGGGGTATTCGGGCATCCTGTCGCGGAGAATCCAACGATTATTATGCAGGAAGCAGCTTTTGGTGCTTTAGGCCTGAACTGGAAGTATCTGACAATCGAGGTTTACCCACAGGATTTGGAAGACGCCGTCAAAGGAATGCGTGCGATGAATATGAGAGGGATAAATCTCACGATTCCGCACAAGGTGAATGTCTTAAAATACCTGGACGAAGTTGCACCCGACGCCGCCTTGATAGGGGCCGTCAATACAGTCCGGCGCGAGAGAAATAAATTAATCGGAGAAAATACCGACGGAAAGGGTTTCCTGCAATCTCTAAAGCAGGATGCAGGGACCGTTCCGGAGGGCAAACTAATCGTTATTTTGGGAGCAGGCGGCGCCGCCCGCGCTATAAGCGTGGAACTGGCTCTTGCCGGGGCCGGACATATAACGATTGTTAATCGCACCATATCACGGGGAATGGAACTGGTCAGGCTGCTCAATGAAAAAACAAAGACGATTGCAAAATTTGCAGAATGGGATGACGATTACAATGTCCCGCCCGAGACGGAAATTTTGGTAAATGCGACATCCATCGGTCTGTTTCCCGACACAGATATCATGCCGAACATAGATTACGAAAGTATCACTGACAGCATGATTGTATGTGACGTCATCCCCAATCCTCCTCGAACCGCCTTCCTGCAAGAAGCAGAAGCACACGGGGCGACAACACTTGACGGGCTGGGTATGCTGGTCTACCAGGGGGCGATAGGTTTCAAGATGTGGACCGGTCTGGATGCACCCGTGGACGTGATGTATCAGGCGCTAAAAAAAGAATTCGAATAATTTACAAAAACATAAATGGACGATATCCACTTTCATCATAATCATCAACCGAATCCTCTGGATATCAAGCAGCTTGCCGAATTCGACGCAACTATTGCGAACCTGACGCAGAGCGAGCAGAGGCGCCGCCGAGTAATTTACCTGCGCGACGCGGCCGAAAAAATCAAAGTCGGCAAGTCCTTTTTAAAAGGTTTCGGCTGGCTCATGATTCCGTTTGCAATTATCCCGATATTCTGGCCGTTCTTCGGTATTTTATGGTTCTTTAGAAAAAAGGCCGGATCGATGATGGAAATCCAGTTCAAAAACGCACTCGATTACTGGGGCATCCACGAATCGCTAATCGATGACTATCTATCCGAAGACACCTTCGATTAAAAACTCATTTTCCCGCCGGCAATTATTTTAAGTGTTGGATATCTGAAATCCCGTCATTGACAATTGCTATAATAATCTCTGTGTTTTTTAAGTTCTCGGTCAGGGCTCGAGCTGTCGTAATGGGAGCCACAAAGACATAATTTCGGCCACCCTTTGGTCCCGTCATTGATATATCGATTGATGAAAGATTCAGTCTCACACTTGGCTTTATAGCCTATTTTAATGATGTCTTGTGTATCCATCGTTTTGTTCTTTCCACATTACTCTAATCGTTCATAAAAATCTCTTTCTTTCAAATATGTAAGACGTTCGTTAAAACGGTTTCTTACGAAAATTCAGAAATTTTCTGTAAAAAATTGCTCCGCAAAACGAACCATTTGACAATTCACAAAACATAAATAACAACGGAACGGCATCTTAAGACCATTCACCCAAGACGAGTTATATGCAAAAAATTACCTTCCGTGGAATTCATCCCCCGTCTCTCGGGCAAAAAACAGCGGCAAACCAAGAAAAATAGAAAAATATCGAAATAAAACAACACCACATCAATTTAAGAAGGGGAACATCACCCCTTGCATATAATAATTGAAATGTTTACAATATGGGTTTTGAATAATTTCTTATGAATAGCAGTGAATTCAAGGAAAAATAAATTTTAGACTTGACAAAGTAAAACGATTGTTTTAATCTCTCGTATAAAACAGTTGTTTTAAGACAGAAAGATATTCTCATTAAGAAATAAAGATTGATCCAATGAGTGAAAAAACGCAGGAAAAGGCAGGAATCGACACAAAAAAAGGGTGGTTTCGCCGGAACGGACTAAAGGTGATAATCGTTTTAGTTGCTGTATCAGCACTGACGGGGATTTCTAAAATACCCCAAAAGAATCGAGAGACCGCTCCGACCGAAGCCGCACCCACAAACGTAACGGTTATGACTGTTGAACCGGTACCCGAGTTTCCCGATACTTTCGATTTGCCGGCTGTGGTAGAGCCGAACCGCGTTATAACAGTATCGGCCGAGGTTGCCGGACGTATCGAACAGATACCTCCCAAAAAAGGATCTTTCATGCACGCAGGAGATCTGTTGATACAGCTTAATACGGACCTGATAAAACCGGAGTTCGAGAGGGCAAAAGCCCAGGTCGAACGCGACCAGATTGAATATGAGCGCATGTCGAACCTGGTTAAAAACGACGCCACATCCAAAAGCGACCTGGACAATGCCACCACAGACCTGGCCATCAGTAAAGCCACTCTTCAGGAAGTCAAGGCCCGCCTGGAACGAACCGGCATCACATCTCCGATAACAGGACCGTTGAACGATTTGATGGCGGAAGAAGGTGAATATGTCCAGCCGGGTACACCGGTCGCTGATATTGTAGATATGAGTGTAGTCAAAGTGGTGGTTGAAGTACCTGAGCGTGACATCGGCTTCTTTAAGGTCGGCCAAAAGGCGGAGGTCTTTCTTAATACAACAGCCCAAGGCAAACCGCAGGAAGGAACCATCACCTTCATCAGTGAAATCGCCGATGAGAATACCCGCACAACACGCATGGAGATTACTCTTCCGAACAAAGATATGGTTATGCGGAGCGGACAGATAGTCCGTGCCCGGCTGACACGCCAGGTGTTGAAAGACGCCATACTTATCCCGCTTCTCGCCGTGATACCGATGGAAGAAGGTCACGTCATATACGTGGTCGAGTCCGGCCAGGCGCAACGACGGCAGGTGGAGCTTGGTATCATTAAAGGCGACCGCGTCCAGGTGATGCGAGGTCTTCAGCCGGGCGACCAATTAATTATTGCCGGTCATCGTTTCGTCGCGCCGGGACAAAAAGTGAACATTATATCAGATAATACAGAAATTAAATAAGCCGCTATGCTGATAACCGACCTTGCCATTCGAAACCGGACAACCATAGCCGTCCTTGGACTGATTATTATCCTGTTGGGCGGCTACAGTTACCTCTCGCTGCCCCGCGAAGCGTTCCCGGACATCCCAATACCGCAGATACTGATAAATACTACGTACGAAGGCGTCTCACCTGAGGACATTGAAACGTCCATAACAATGAAAATCGAAAAAGAGCTCAACAGTATCCGGGGCGTTAAGGAAATCCGCTCCAGCAGCGCCGAGGGTCTTTCGATGATTGACGTGGAATTTATGCCCGATGTCCCGACCGAAGTGGCGCTGCAGAGGGTGCGCGACCGCGTGGACCTTGCCAAAGGTGATCTCCCGACGGACGCGGATGAACCGGTAATAAGCGAAATAAACCTGGCCGAATTTCCCATTATGCTTATCAGCATCTCGGCCGACATATCACCCGTTCAGCTCAAAGAGATTGCCGACACCATGCAGGACACCCTCGAAACCATTCCCGGTGTGCTCAAAGTTGAGGTGCTTGGTGTATTGGAGCCTGAAATCCGAATGGAATTCGACCCGGAGCGGCTGGCCACCTACAATTTAACCATCCCGGAAATTCTGTCCCTGATTCCTTCGGAAAATGTAAACATCTCTGCCGGCGGTCTGGAGACCAAAGGAACAAAATTCAACGTGCGAGTCCCGGCCGAACTTGTTACTGCTGCAGACGTCGACCACCTGATCCTGACGGTACGTGACGGTAAGCCCATCTATCTGACCGATGTCGCCGACGTACGAGCCACCTTTAAAGACCGAACCACACTTTCACGGTTAAACAGGATTGATAATATCACGCTAAGCGTTCAGAAACGAGTCGGCTCCAATGTCGTTCAAATATCCGACAACATAAAAGCCGTCGTCGAAGAAGCACGCAGGCAAACCGCCGGATTCGTAAATTTCGATATTACCTACGATATGTCCAAATACATTCGCAACATAGTGGCGGACCTCGAGAATAATATCATGGCCGCACTGATCCTGGTAACAGGCATACTGCTTCTGTTTTTAGGATGGCGTTCGGCTTCAATCGTGGCAATGATTATTCCACTTAGCATGCTCATAACATTCTTTATGATACAGATGCTCGGCTTTACATTGAACATGATCGTTTTATTCAGCCTGGTGCTTGTCCTGGGTATGCTCGTCGACAACGCCATCGTTATCGTGGAAAACATCTATCGACACGTGCAGCTCGGGTACAGCCGAATGGAGGCCGCCATTCTCGGCGCCCGCGAGGTCGCCTGGCCTGTTACTACTTCAACATTCACGACGGTCGGTGCATTTTTACCGCTGATGTTCTGGCCCGGTATAATGGGCGACTTCATGAAATATCTGCCAATAACCCTGTCACTGGGTCTGATGGCTTCACTCTTTGTGGCGCTTATATTCAGCCCGACCATTTGTTCGATTTTGGTCAGTAGTTCAAAAAAAGACAGCAGAAAAGAGCATTGGTTCATAAGAGGTTACCGACGGTTTCAGCAGCTTGCACTAAATAATCCGGCTACAACTTTATTTCTGACCGTATGCCTGCTCATAGCAATGATGACACTTTACGGCAAGATCGGCCGGGGCACGGAGTTTTTCCCCGAAGGTGATCCGGAACGAGCGATGATCAATGTACGAACACCCCAGGGTACGAATATCCACGAAACAGACCGTATCATCCGTATTATCGAGAAGCGCGTCGAACCATACCAACCTTATATAAAATACATGGTGACAAACGTCGGCTCGGCAGGCGGTGGTATGGACCTTTCAGCAAGTACGGGCGGGCCGCACCTGGCAAATATAACCATGACATTCTATGACTATGTCGAGCGTGAACGTCCCTCAACGGAAGTTATAGCAGATATTCGCAAGGACATTGCTGATATACCAGGCGCCGAGATAAAAATCGAAAAAGAAGAAGAAGGTCCGCCGACGGGCGCTCCCATAACGGTGCGTCTTATCGGAGAAGATTTCAAAACGCTCGAGGAGCTGAGCGATAAAACCCAACGAATGATCGCCCAGGTTCCAAACGTTGTCAACCTTCGAAGCGACCTCGAAGCCACACGTCCGGAACTGGCATTCATTGTCAATCGTCGGAACGCCATGCTGCTCGGCGTCAACACCGCCACCGTCGGTAACTTTTTGAAAATGGCCATATTCGGGTCAAAGGTCGGAACATATCGTCAATATGAAGACGAATATGACATCACAGTTCGCCTGCCGCTGGCTGATCGGGTCAACATCGACGATCTTTCTCTGCTGCAGATACCAAACACGACCGGCAATTCGATTCCACTAAGCTCACTTGGTGATTTCGAATATCGCGGCGGATTCGGCACAATCAACCACGTCGACCAGAAACGTGTAGTGACACTGACGGCCGATACCGAAGGGCGACTCAGCTCCGATGTGCTCAAGGATGTCCAGACCTACCTGGCCAAGCTTGAGATGCCGCCCGGCTATAATATCGAATATGCCGGTGAAAAAGAAACGGAGGACGAATCGCGTGCCTTCCTCGGCAAGGCGTTCGGCATTGCTCTATTGTTAGTAACACTCGTACTCGTTGTCCAGTTCAATTCGGTCATGATACCGTTTATTATCATGACTACAGTTATCCTGTCACTCATCGGGGCGCTAATGGGTCTGCTGATATGCGACCTGCCTTTCGGTATCATCATGACGGGTATCGGTGTAATCAGCCTCGCCGGTGTTGTAGTAAACAACGCTATTGTGCTTCTGGCCTACACACGCCAATTGCAGCAGCGAGGTATGGACCTGGTATCGGCCGCAGCCGAAGCCGGCGTCACCCGACTTCGCCCGGTCCTGCTGACCGCTGTGACTACCATCATCGGTCTTATTCCCATGGCCGTCGGCGTCTCGTACGATTTCCACACATTCTCCTGGGCCACTAAAAGCGAATCCACCCAATGGTGGCGCAACATGGCAGTCGTCGTCATTTTCGGCCTGGGTTTTGCTACAATCCTGACGCTGGTGGTGGTGCCGTCTCTTTATGTAATGTTCAGCCGCATCGCAATCCGATTGGGATTCCATAAAACCGAAACCGAACAACCCGCAATCGAACCACAAACAGCCACAAGCTAACTCACTACACTCACTTGTGATTCAATAAAGCTTGTAGGATCTATCGTTATGTGGTTTGACGAGTGTAGCGACGCCGGTCGGTTTCCTTCAGCAGCCGCTTGCGGAGTCGAATCGAACTGGGACAAATCTCGACAAGCTCATCCTCCTGGATGTACTCCAGCGCCGCCTCGAGGCTCATCTTTCTGGCGGGCCTTATCTTGGCCGCATCATCCTTGCCCGACGCCCGAACATTCGTAAGCTGTTTGGCTTTTACCGGGTTCACGGGTATGTCGTTTTCCTTGCAATGCTCGCCGACAACCTGACCCTCATATACTTTTTCCCCCGGCTCGACAAAAAATATTCCCCGGTCGTACAAGGCATCGAGCGCATAAGCCGTCACCAGACCGGTAGTGGTCGCAACCATTACACCGGCCTTTCGCTGAGGAATGCTTCCACGCATCAGCTCGTATCTTTCAAAGGTATGATGCATAATCGCTCTGCCCTGCGTAGCGTTCATCATCCTGGCATTAAGACCGAACAGGCCTCGCGAAGGTATCATCAATTCGATATGAATAAAATCGGAGGCCCCGCTCTTGGCATCTATCCTCAATACCTCGCCCCGCCTGTCGCCCAGCAGGCTCATAACGGAACCCTGGCAATCCAACGGGCAGTCGATTGCAAGCAGTTCAATCGGCTCATGGCGCCTGCCCTCGACAATCCTCAAAATGACATTCGGCTTGCCGACACACACTTCGAAACCCTCCCGCCTCATATTCTCCAGTAAAATCCCAAGGTGCATCAGCCCTCTGCCTGAAACATTGAATTCTTCGGGCGTCCGACCGGGCTCGACCTGCAACGCAACGTTCTGCTGAAGCTCCTTTTCAAGCCGTTCCCCGATCTGCCTTCCGGTGACATATTTTCCGTCCTGGCCGGCGAAAGGCCCGTTGTTGACCATGAACATCATCGTCATCGTCGGTTCATCGACGGGGATGACGGCAAGCTGCGAGGGTTTGTCCGCACAGGCAATAGTATAACCAATCTCAATCGGATCGAGACCGGTTATCGCACATATATCACCGGCCTGAACGCTCGTGACCCGCTTGCGGCCGAGACCGTGAAACTGATGAATCTGCAAAACCTTCTGCTGCGTATGAAGTCCATCGGTGTCAATGACCGTCACCCTCTGGCCCTCAGCTACCTGCCCGGCGAAAACCCTGCCTATCGCTATTCGGCCGACATAATCCGAATACTCCTGGCTGTTCACAAGCATTTGCAGCGGGGCGTCCATGTTTGCCTGCGGGGCGGGGACATTGTTTATAATAGACTCGAATATCACCTGCATATTGTCGGTTTTGTTCTCAAGGTCGGTTGTTGCCCAGCCTTCCTTCGCCGAAGCAAAAATACACGGGAAATCCAGGGCATCATCATCTGCGCCGAGCTGAACAAGCAGATCGAACACCTCGTTCACAACATCGTTCGGCCTGCTGTTCGGGCGGTCGACCTTGTTGATCACGATTATCGGTTTGAGCTTATGGTTAAGGGCTTTGTTTAGAACAAATCTCGTCTGCGGCATCGGTCCTTCGAACGCATCTACCAGAAGCAGCACGCCGTCGGCCATTTCTAAAATCCGTTCGACTTCTCCACCGAAATCCGCATGCCCGGGCGTGTCGATTATATTGATTTTATATTCTTCGCCTTCGGTGTCCGTATAATAAAGTGCACAGTTCTTGCTGAGTATCGTTATTCCCCGCTCCTGTTCCAAGGGATTCGAATCCATAATCAATCTGTGCTCGCTGCCGGCCAGCTTGTCCAGTTCCTCCTGGCGAAACATGCCGGATTGGTACAGAAGCCGGTCGAGCAGTGTTGTCTTGCCGTGATCAACATGGGCGATTATCGCCACATTACGAATAAAGTCTGAATACATATCAAGTTCTCAAAAGGGATAAATAAATATTTTAGTTTGGTTCAATCCTTGTTGTGAAAACCGGTTATTTTATACTATTATATATGATTGTCAATGCAAAATCCCTCAAACTTAGGGCTTTCTGAAATCCAACCGGTTCTTTAATATCCAGTCACAACAATCTCAAGAGCCTGAAAAAAATCCTAATCAGGCTTTTTTACCTATAAATATCAAAAATTATACCTTTTTCCCGCCTACCGCTTTAGAATATTATCCATATATTGTTCCGGGAACGATAATACGCAGTTATTGTTTCCGGAGAACGGAACTATTTGAATCTGAAACTTATTATTGAAGGATATGGATATGAACATTTTCGAATTTGCAATGGAAAAGGAAAAGCTCAGCGAAAACCTTTATCGTACACTCGCCTCGAAAGCAACAAACAAAGGACTGAAAAATATCTGTGGTATGCTCGCTGAGGAAGAAAAAAACCATTACAGGATTGTTGAGCGGATGAGCCGAAATGCTCCTTCCGAAGTAAAGGAGTCTTCCATCCCGGATGACGCAATAGATATCTTCAAAAAGATGCGCCGGTCGACGGAAACCTTCGACTTCGATACAAGCCAGTTGCAGCTATATCAGAAGGCACGTGACATCGAGAAGGAAAGTCAAAGCTTTTATCTGGAGCAGGCCGAACAGATTGAAGATGCGAAACAAAAAGAAATTTTCAGGAAACTGGCCGCCGAAGAGCACAAACATTATGTCCTGCTGCAAAATATCTGCGACTTCATTGCGAAGCCGCAAACATTCCTCGAAAACGCTGAATTTAATCATATAAAAGACTATGTTGAAGGTGTTTTTTAAAAACAGTGATACGAACCTAACCGGTCTTTATCAAGACACTTAAATAAAAGCGGGTGGAGTATCGTACAAAGAAATTTTTTTACATAATTCTATTGCTTTTTTTAAATACCAGTTTACTATGACGGCGCTGTTGGAGACTCAAACGGAGTCCCGTGATTTTTTGGACGAAACTGATATTGTTCAATTTTTGAAGGTAGAGAAAAATGTGTCAATCATGTGGAAGCAGGTCCTGTAAAGTATGCGGCATTCTGATCGAAGACGGAGTATGTTCAGGCTGTGGAAAACCCTCAAACTATTGCGTCTGTGACCAGGAAGAATTCGAGGATCCGGAAGAGTTCGAGGAAGAGGAAGAAGAGGAAGAAGAAGAGGACGAAGACGAGGATCAGGAAGACGAGGATTATTGATCTTCTTTGAATCTCCTGCGGCGTACTATCACAACTTCCATGATTCGCAAACCCTACAGGAGGGTGCTTTTGGCATTTTCTACAAAGCGCGGAGCCTGTGTGCATCGCGATAAGGAACCATTGGACTCGTCTCGGCGAAGCTCCGAGCCGCAGCCTGGTCAGACCAAATCGCAGGCCTCGACCGGCATCCAGTGCTGGTCTTTTCCGTCCCATTTTACATTGCAGCCTATCGGATTGGTTATCGGTACAGAGACGGGCTTGCCGGCAAGGTGCTCTTCGATCGCTCGTTCGAGGTCGTTGACTTTCATCTGGCTCATATCGCGGGGATTGTCCACGCCCCGGCCGGTGTAAACGAGCCTGCGGTCCTTATCGAACACATAGAAATGCGGCGTTCGCAGCGCACCATAGGCATTCGCTATTTCCTGAGATTCATCGTAGAGATAAAGCCACGGGAATTTGTTTTGTTTCATCCTTGCAACCATGTGCTCGAAATTATCTTCGACGTACGTGTGTTTGCTGTTCGAATTGATTCCGACAAACCTGACGCCTTTGGGTGTGAATTTATCGACGGTCTTCCGGGTGACTTCATCGGAACCTATGACATAAGGACAATGGTTGCACGTGAAAAAAACTACCAGCACTTCGACATCGTCGAAATCGGACAACTGATATGTCTTTCCGTCCGTAGCAGGCAGCTTGAAATCCGGCGCCTTATCGCCAATCTGTAATGTAAAAGCCATAATTTATACTCCTTAAATTATCCCGAAATATTACATGTTATTTTCTTCTTATTAAACCAATTTTAGACTGTATTTACAAAGTTATCAACGTTCTAAAAGGTATCTTTGTTCTTGATTCGAATAATCAAATTACGGGTAAAGTGCAAACTTCAACTTGCATTTTTCGCGCAAAATTCTTATACATAAGGCTTACTCTTTCTAAATCAGATACGCAAGAAAATAAAATTGGAGGCAAAGAATATGTCAATGGCAAAACACTTCAAGACCTATATACTTGCCATATTCATCGTCCTTATTTCCATGATTGCACATATTAATCCGGCCGCAGGTGCTGAGATACCATATCTGCGCAAGCAAGGCTCCGCAAAACAGCTTATCGTGGACGGCAGGCCGTTTCTGATGTTGGGAGGAGAGCTTGGCAACTCCAGCGCCTCCAGCCTCGAATACATGAAACCTTACTGGACAAACCTGGTTCAACTGAACCTCAACACCGTCCTCGCTCCCGTCTATTGGGATTTGATTGAGCCGCAGGAAGGCTCGTTCGATTTTACACTCGTGGATGGACTGATAAAGGACGCCAGAAAACATAATCTGCGGCTCGTCCTGCTGTGGTTTGCAAGCTGGAAAAACAGCATGTCCTGCTACGCCCCAGCCTGGGTAAAGGAGAACCAGCAGCGTTTCCCCCGCGCCGAGGATAAACAGGGTAAAGGCATGGAAATATTATCTCCGTTCAGCAGGGAGAATTGCGACGCCGATGCGCAGGCATTCACCGCCCTGATGCGACACATAAAGCAGGTTGATGATAGAAAGCACACAGTGATTATGATGCAGGTGGAAAATGAGATAGGCATGATACCGGAGGCGCGCGACTACAGTGATGCGGCCAACGAATTATTCAACCAATTTGTACCGAAAGAGCTTATGGATTATCTCCAGGAACACAAGGATACACTGATGCCGGAATTTCGAGAAGTGTGGGAAGCCACCGACTTTCGGACATCAGGGACATGGGTGGAGGTCTTCGGCGAAGGTCTCGGAACGGACGAAATATTTATGGCATGGCATTATGCACGCTATGTTAACAGAATCGCGGAGGTTGGTAAGGCCGAGTATCCACTGCCGATGTTCGTGAATGCGGCTTTGATTCGCCCGAACTACAAGCCCGGCCAGTATCCCAGCGCCGGGCCGCTGCCTCATATCATGGATATCTGGCGAGCTGGCGGGCCGCTGATTGATTTCTTCTCGCCCGATATATACTTCCCCAATTTTGCCGAATGGTGTGAAAAATATCATCGCTCCGGAAATCCGTTGTTCATACCAGAGGTAGGGCGGGGCAGCGAAACTCCGGCCAACGCATTCTACGCGATAGGGCGGCACGACGCCATGGGCTTTTGCCCCTTTTCAATCGAATCGATCGGTAATCCAGACGACGCTCCTCTTGGAAAAGGATATAACATTCTTTCTCAGTTGACACCTGTTATCATGGAACACCAGGGCAAGGGGACTATGACCGGTGTTCTGCTTGATAAGGAAAACCAGAAACAAGCGATCGAATTAGGCAATTATACTCTTACTGTCTCTCATGACTTCACGTGGGGATGGTCCGGCGGGTCGGACAGGTCGGAATGGCCGAAAGCAGGGTGCATCATCATCTCAACTGGACCCGACGATTATATCATAGCCGGCATCGGTATCATCATAACATTCGCTCCAAATCCACCGGACGATTCGATTGCCGGAATCGCCTCTATTCAGGAAGGCAAATTCATTGACGGCAAGTGGGCTGGCGGACGATGGCTCAACGGCGACCAGAGCCATCAGGGCAGACACCTTCGGATACCCTCCGGTGACTTCGATATACAACAGGTCAAATTATATCGCTATCGCTGAATCGCTTAACGTGCTATCACGCACACTCAACAGGTGAGAACTAACAAAGATTGACTGCCCACCGCCAAGTAAATATAATCACATCAACCGGTGGTGACTGTCATTGCAGAATTTATTACTGGATACGATTAATGGAACCTCTGATTATAGTCGGGTTTATTGCGGTTTTTATCATTGTGCTGGTGTTCGGTATCATCGGCGCTCGCAAGCGGCGTGAAGCTTTCAGGGCGCTTGCGGCAAGATTGGGCTTACGATACGAGCCGGGCAAGAGCCGCGATATGGCCAGGCGATATAAGTTTCTTGATAAGCTCCGAAGAGGTCACAATCGTTATGCGTACAACATCCTGTCCGGAAGTTATAAGGGACATGATTTGACTCTGTTCGACTACCATTACCAAACCGGCTCCGGAAAAGATACACACCACTACCACTTTTCATTCTTCATGCTGCACCTGACAGCATCTTTCCCGGAACTGGTAATCGGCCCGGAGGGAGTCTTTTCGAAAATCGCACAGGCTGTCGGGTATGACGATATCGACTTCGAATCGCACGAGTTTTCTCGCAAATTCTGCGTACGGTCGAAGGACAAGAAGTTTGCTTATGATGTATGCAACGCACGCATGATTGAGTACCTGTTATCGAATAGTGATTTTAGTATAGAGATCGAAGACAGCGTCCTGGCGATATCGTTCAATCGCAAGTTGGCGCTGGAGCAGATCGAACCAAACCTGAATCGTCTGATCGAAGTCCGGTCGCTGATGCCGGATTATCTGTTTGCCGGGAGGTGATTATGGTAACACCATTCATTGCAATTGGATTGTTTTTCCTGCTGCCGATAGTCTATGTCGTACTGACGTACAATACGCTGGTGGCGTTGCGAAATCACATTAAGGACGCATGGGCCAATATCGATACGGAACTGAAACGCCGATACGATTTGATTCCGAACCTCGTCGCTACGGTCAAAGGATATGCGGCCCACGAAAAGGAAGTGTTCGAACGCGTCACCGAGCTGCGCGCCAAATGTATGCAAAGCCGTGGCGCCGTTCACCAGCAGGCCGCAGATGAGAACCAGTTGGTGGCGGCTCTGCAGAAGATGCTGGCAGTAGTGGAAAACTACCCGCAACTGAAGGCGGACAAGAACTTTTTAGAGCTACAGTATGAGCTGGTTAACACAGAAGACCGCATCCAGGCAGCCAGACGCTTTTTCAACGGGAACGTGCGCGATTATCGAAACAAATGCCAGAGTTTCCCAAGCAATCTCATTGCAGGTGCGTTCGGATTCGAGAGCCAGGACTTCTTCAACGTCCCGCCATCAGTCCGAGAAGTCCCCGACGCAGATTTCGGATAAGTATTTGTTTGAGACGTGTACAAGATCGCAGATTACAGTCTGGCCAAAGCTATTATCCGTGATCCATCATCCGCAATCCGTGATTTAATCTCCGTTCCCCGCCTTTGCCTGATGAAGAATCGCAACCAAGTCAACCAGTAACTGGAGATGAGGACCTATCCCAGACGCCGTACTGGACGCACGACGTCCCATGACAATGGCGGTAGACATGTCAGATCCCGGGCCTTTGAGGATGTGGATCATACTCTCATAGCGATCATTCGAGTCGGTGAAATGAAACATCGCAGTGACTTGATCCTCTGCAGGACCTTCATCCGGGATCAGTAAAAACCACCCAAGACCATAGTTGATTTTATGCGGGCACCACATTTCCTGCTGGAGCAGTTCGTGGGAGATATATTGACCGTTCAGTAATCCACCAATAAATCTGGCTACATCCTGAACCGTACAACTGACACCGGCAACTCCAGGATCATCTGGTTCGAGTGCAGCAAATGAGGTGGCCTGTACAGGTGCGGCAATGTATTCATCAAGCAGTTGATCCAGGTCTTTTCCAGTAATCTCCTGTAAGGCTGTTTCCAGTAGTGCATAATTAGTATCGGAATACCATACATCCGTACCAGGACGAACCTGCAGATTCAACTTCTCAGATTGCCAAACCGATTGACCGTCTTTGCCAGGACCGGCAACAATACCACTGGTATGAGCAAGCAGATGGCGAAAGGTTAAGGGTGAATCTGCATAACGCAACGGAACGATACTGTTAAACGCAGCACAATATTTACGAACAGGATCATCCAAACTCTGAATGATCCTTTGTTCGTACAACTGCAACACCATGGTTGCGATAAAGGGAGTCGGCCCCGGGTAAGGAATGACCGCATGGATATCTGCCTGCCGACCATATGAACTGGTAAAAACAGTATTGATATCATCCATTATAGCAACATTAAGAAAGTCATACTGTCCGAGGTAGCCCTCGATCTTATGGTCTATTTGCCGGACCACATCCTGGGAAAGATTTACCGATCTACCCCTTTCTATTTTGCTCGTGAAGATTGATGGGACAGTACCAATAGCAATTAATCCTGCAGCAACAGATGCGATAATGGTTATGCCCAATTTACCGGCAAAGATACCGATAAAAGCCGTCCCCAGATCGATTTTAGCGGAAGCGGCCGTAATACCTGCAGCAGCGGCCTTGCCCTGTGTATGCAGGATGCTTAAAGAGGCAAAAACCGACAGGGCCCTTACGAGGTGGGACTTATCGATTCCGTTCTTCGCCAGCTCCCGTTGAAAAGATTTCCTGGCCCTGAAAAATAAAAGTCTCGCTTTAAGTTGTGAGCCGCCCATGACCGCAGCAATCTGGGAATAGGAAAGGTTATCCAGACAGCGTAAAGTCAGGACATTGCGATAATGGATCGCCAGCCGTGACATGGCCGTCCATATAGCTTTATTTTGTTCCCGGTTTAAGGCCCTGTCTTCCGGAGCATCGTCAACA
>CAZKYP010000041.1:0-20109 GCA_964556885.1 uncultured Pirellulales bacterium
CGGTCACCATCTTCACGTTTACTCCCATTTGATTCGCTGCAATAATGGTGTCTTTACAGTCTTCACGAGGCGGGTCGGAAAGAGCAAGTACACCTAAATATTGCCATTTGTCCTTGTCATCCGTTCTGGCAATCCCTAAAGAACGATAGCCTTTGACTGCGAATTCATTCACCGTTTTCTCCAGCTTATCCTTAATATCCGCTTTGTTCGTAGCAAGCTCGAAGATAACCTGTGGGGCACCTTTGCTGACCTTAAAGTTTTTTCCCTTGGAGTCTTTGATTGTCGCTTCTGTTCGTTTATGAACTGGATCGAAAGGTTGAAAATGAACAGTCTGATATAATTTCAGATTTTTCGGGTCTTTTAAGCCGTTAATGACTGCATTATCGATTGGGTCCTTGTCTTCTGCACGTGAAGCAAGAGCACCACACAGTATAATCTGTTCTTTATCCGTATTTTTGAAGCTAACGGTATCACTGAGAGTCAGTTTATTCTGGGTCAATGTTCCTGTTTTATCCGAGCAGAGGATATCGATGCCTGCAAGTTCCTCGATAGAAGCCAGCCGACGGACTATAGCTTGTTTAGCGGCTAATAATTTGGCGCCCACTGCCATAGTCACTGACAGAACCGTCGGCATGGCAACCGGAATGGCGGCCACAGTTAAAACCAGGGCAAATCGTAATGTCGTCAACATGCTTTCATGACGGAACAATGCTGTTATCAGGATAATTGCAACTAATGCCACAGCGAGAATTATCAGGTAATCCCCGATTTTTAATACTGCACGCTGGAAGTGGCTTATAGTTTTGGCTCCTTCGACCATTTGTGCTGTTTTGCCGAAATACGTTTTTGTTCCGGTACCATAAACAATGGCTTCAGTTTCACCCTGATTTACAATTGAGCCGGAATAAACATCATCTTCTTTTTTGCGCTCGACCGGCAGCGATTCTCCTGTCAAGGTGGACTGATCGACCTCTATAGGATCATCTCCCATAAGTTTTGCATCGGCAGGAATTATTTCACCTAAACGAAGTCGAATGATATCGCCTGGAACCAGTTCACGAGAAGGTATTGTTTTCCAGGCACCATCTCTTCGTACACGGGCATTCAGGGCCAGTTTTTTCTTCAGGGCCTCAATAGCATTTCCAGCCTGATATTCTTCCCAGAAACCCACAACAGCATTCATAATCAGCAGCACCAGAATTATAATGAAATCGGCCCAGTGGTGTACGATTGCTGAAAGGATTACAGCAGCTTCAATCATCCATGGGATAGGTCCCCAGAAATATGTAAGGAACTTCAGGACTGGATTGGTCTTTTCCTCGGTCAATTCGTTGTAACCGTACGTTTCTATCCTGCTTTTGGCTTCGGAATCACTAAGACCTTTTTCCACCGACACCCTTAATTCGGATATAAGGTCATCCAAAGTCTTTTTTTCTCTTTTTGTTGGCTTACTTTCAGTATCTGTTTTGTTCGTCATTTTGTATTTCCTCTTTCGAGACCATTCATATTATAACTCCCTCTTTTTTTGCTCGAGTGTTTTTTGTCTTCGGCCTCCCGGTTGAGCGGCATAACAGGCTCCGTATTCGATGGTCTGAGATTAAACCACCGTGATCTGCTGCTGTTCCGATGTGTATTATCTACTCTCTCGATTAAAGAAGTTAACATTCCAATTATTAAAATTTGAACCATACACTTTACATTCAAAGGGCGATGTTTTTTCCAACTTCGTATAATTTATTTCAGTTTGAGCCGTACTCTTGAAAGTATTATTCTCTGTCACTATGGGTATGGAGTGTTTATGTATGACAACGAACAGTGTTCCAGCATCATATTCATTGTCCGATAAGATATCATTGCTGTATACGTCAGGATTCCATAAGAGTTGCCTGTCAGATCGGGAAGATAGCTTATTAACTATACCGTTTCCGAAATTTACATCGTTTTTATACTCACTTGTATTGGGATTCCAAATAAGTGTTATTTCAACATATTGACATTTATCAATGTCGGGATGTAATGCATCTTCAACGAAAATTTTTTCGACTGCAATTCGAATGTTTTTTGTGAACCTTGTGCTTTTGACCAGATGATCCATGGCCGGTAGATTATTAGCCAAGACAGAGAGGGTAAAGTCATTACGGTCTCTTTGTGTTTTTATTGCAGCATTCGGCTGGATGATTGGATCTGCCGCAAAGCCGGCAGCAAAGATCGAGGCGATGTGCTCATTATTTGTATTTCTATTATAGGTGTTGGTTCCACAGGTAAAAACGCAAATCATGACGAAAATGAATAATCCAAAAATAGATTCAAGCTTATCCTGTATTTGTATTATAATATTCCGAAAAACATTTGTTTGCCTTCCAAATCGTTTCATAATCCTTCCCTTTAATTATTGAAACGAACAAAATTTATTTCAATA
Source organism: uncultured Pirellulales bacterium (assembly GCA_964556885.1). Classification (GTDB taxonomy): domain Bacteria; phylum Planctomycetota; class Phycisphaerae; order Sedimentisphaerales; family Anaerobacaceae; genus CAZKYP01. The sequence goes on from CAZKYP010000041.1 coordinate 2,420, forward strand.
GAAATATTTCCTACAGTCATTTTTATGTTAGATATAAAAATACTGAAACAGGGAAAATCCTTGATTGTGGATAAGTAAAATGTTCATGTTTGTAATTAACCTTGACCTGTAGCATCCATTATAAGCCACATATTCCTGTAGTCTTTAATTGATTTGCACAAGTCTTGAGCGTACAATAAACTTATAAGAACACTATTGACCGGCAAACTATGAAGACGTAGTACTCCGAATTACGAGTAAGGTAACCTGGCAATATTCAAAGAAGTCGGAGAATATGAAAAACTATTTACGTTATTTTTACGCGATATTGGCAATTCCGGTCGTCGTTCTAACGCGTTTTGCCCTGTTGCCGTTAACAGGCCACGGCACGCCGTTTATAACGCTCTTCCCAGCGACGGTTGTCATCGCTTTACTGGGCGGAATGGGCCCGGCGGTACTGACGGGTGTTCTTGGTGTGCTGATAACAGACTACTTTTTCATATCACCGCTGCATTCATGGGATATTGGTATCGAATTTTGGTCTCGGACTGCTGTGCTGATCCTGACCAGCGTCTTTGTTGGCTATGTTGGTCAAGTACTGCGACTTGCTCGCATAAAGGCTGAGAAACAGGCCGTTGAGTTGCACCAGAGCCGCGAAGACCTCAAACGCGCCCAGACCGTGGCGCATACAGGGAGCTGGCGATTAGATGTTCGAAATAATAAATTAATCTGGTCTGACGAGGCCTATCGCATTTTCGGTGTTTCTACCAGAACAGCACTGACATATGAATCTTTTCTTTCCTATATCCATCCCGACGACCGACAATATGTCGAAGAGAAGTGGGAGGCTGCCCTCAAAGGGGAAAAATACGATATAGAGCACCGAATCGTTGTTGACGGCCAAATCAATTGGGTCCGCGAAAGAGCGGAATTAGAGTATGAAAAGGACGGCGCACTCTCAGGCGGATTCGGCACAGTAACGGATATTACAGAACGAAAGAAAAGAGAAGAAACTCTTTACCGGCTTAACCGGACACTTAGGGCGCTCACCAACAGCACACAGGTAATGGTGCGTGCGAAAGATGAGTTGGAGTACATCCAGGAAGTATGCGATATAATCGTTAAAGACTGTGGCTACATGATGGTTTGGATCGGTTTTGCCGAGAATGACCAGGCTAAAGGTGTCCGGCCCGTTGCGTACTCGGGTTTTGAAAAAGGGTATATCGAGACTCTCAAAATTACCTGGGCGGACGCCGAACGGGGTCGAGGCCCCACCGGCACAGCTATACGAACCGGCAAGATTTGCTTTTGCAGAAATATGCTGACCGACCCCGCCTTCGAGCCGTGGCGAGCAGATGCTCTGGAACGAGGTTATGCTTCTTCCATATCTATTCCCCTGATGAGCGGGCATGCGGCCTTTGGCGCCCTGACTATCTATTCGACAGAGCCGGATCCGTTCTCGCGGGATGAGGTGAATTTACTCACCGAACTGGTAAGCGACCTTTCCTTTGGGATAACTTCAATCCGGCTTCGCATAACACGCGATGAGGCAGAGGAAGCACTTCGGGAAAGTGAAAGAAAGTATCGGGAGCTGGTCCAAAATGCCAATAGCGCCATCATTCAATGGAACCGTGACGGTAAGATCACTTTATTCAATGAATATGCCCAGCAGTTTTTCGGCTATTCGGCCGATGAAATGCTTGGCGGGCCGGTGGATATCCTCCTGCCGCAAGGCCAATCCGAAGAAGTGGACCCGTCGGAATTGATTCGAGGTGTTGTCAACGAGCCTCAGCGTTATGCCAACAACATCAATGAGAATGTTTGCAAGGATGGGCATCGAGTGTGGATGGCCTGGACCAACAAGCCTATTTATGACGAAAACGGACAGGTCTCGGAGATACTTGCCATTGGAGCCGATATCACCAAACAGAAGAAAGCCGAAGAATCTCTGCAAAAAGCGAGAGTTGAGCTGGAGACTCGTGTCAGGGAGCGAACTGCCGAGCTGAATAAGACCGTTTCGCAATTGCAGGAGCAGATAATAAGCCGAATCAAGGCCGAGGAAATTGCCACAGCCGAACGGCAGCGGTTCAATGACGTACTGGAGACGCTGCCGGTTTACGTTTGCCTGCTGACGCCGGACTATTATATGTCCTTCGCCAATCGCGTCTTCCGTGAGCTATTCGGCTATTACCCCGACAAGAAATGCTATGAGTTCCTGTTCGACCGGTCAAAACCCTGTGAAAACTGTAAAACCTATAAAGTCTTTGAGACCAACAAGCCCCAACACTGGGAATGGACCGGTCCCAACGGTAGAGATTACGATATATTCGATTTCCCATTTAAAGATACTGACGGCTCACGTCTCATTCTCGAAATGGGCATCGATATTACCGAACAAAAGCAGGCCGAGAGAAGGATACTCGACGATCAGGAACAACTAAGGGCGCTGACAGCGGAATTACTGATGGTCGGGGAAAACGAGCGTCGCAAGATCGCAACGGAACTCCACGACTCAGTAGGTCAAATTCTTGCTTTTCTTAAAATTGAGCTCGGAGACTTGCAGCGATCCGGGCTGTCCAAAGAATTAATCAGCACAATAAGTCATCTCCGTGAACAGGTTGAGCGGGCGATTAAACAGACACGGACACTGACCTTCGAGATGAGTCCGCCTGAATTGTATACACTCGGTCTTGGTTCTGCGATTGAAGAACTGGCTCGCCGATTTAATGAAGAAAGAGGTCTGAGGTGTTTTGTGGATGTCTATGATAATTCCTGTAGATTGACCGACCAGTTGAAGATTCTGCTTTATCGTTCCGTGCGTGAGCTATTGGTCAATGCTGCCAAGCATGCGCAGGCAGAGTCCGTACAAATCATAATGCGCCGAGCGAATGATAATATTGAGATTATTATTGAAGACGATGGTATTGGTTTCGACACTTCCTGTCTTGACAAAACAAATCGAACAAAATCAGCAGGTTACGGATTATTCAGTATTATCGAAAGATTGAGGCAGATGGGCGGCAAAATTGAAATCAATTCTCAGACAGGCGAGGGGACAAAAATTACTTTGTTGGCACCGTTGGAGCAAAAGGTGCATTAGGAAAGGAACAGGGAAAAATGAGTATCCGAGTCATATTGGCCGACGATCATACTATAGTACGTCACGGTTTGAGCAAGTTGATTCAGCAGCAGGGGGATATGGAAGTCATTGCTCAGGCCGGAGACGGGCATTCCACGGTAGAGCTTACAAGGGAACTATCCCCGGACATGGTTATAATGGATATAGGTATGCCCGATCTCAACGGGATCGATGCGACTCGACAGATTGTCCATGACTTCCCGCAGATGAAGGTCATTGGATTATCTATGCATTCCGGAAAAAAATTTGTGGTAGAAATGCTAAAGGCCGGTGCCTCGGGTTATCTGCTGAAAGATTGCGCTCTCGAAGAGCTTACTGTTGCCATTAAAACAGTGGCTGACGGTAAAATATACCTCAGTCCCGCCATAACAGATGTTGTTGTTGAAAATTACGTGCGCAACTCGACGGATAAACAGGATTCAGCATTCTCATTACTGTCACAGAGGGAAAGAGAAGTTCTACAGCTCATGGCAGAAGGCAAGACAACCAAGCAAATAGCACGACAGCTTCATATCAGCCCTAAAACCGTGGAAGGACATCGCCTGCGTCTCATGGCAAAACTTAACATTGATAATGTGGCAAAACTTACTAAATATGCCATCCAGGAAGGTTTGACTTCACCGGAGCCTTGATTCCGTTTCATATGAAAGCTCCATTTTATATTTTGCATATTACTTTGCAATAAACTGACATTAAGCAATTACGAAGCTATAATCGAGTAATTCTCCTGTATCATTATATAGTGTGAAAAAAGTAACTTATTTGATATTCGCGCTGACTAATCGCAATGTGAATTCAGGTGGTATTTGGGTAGTTGTTCGTTCAGGACGCGCTGCATAAGCAGTTTTTTTAATCCTTATCTATAAGTTGTTTGTCTCATGTCAGGCTGATTGAGAGATGAATATCAATGTATGTTTTATATATGTAGCCGAATCGCATTAATAGAATTGTCATTGGAGATAACAGCTAAAAATATGTCGGGAGACAATCATTATGCCAACGAGAAAACGCCGGGTTGTCGGACTTCTTTTGTTTTTCGTGATAATCATTGCTGCTGTCGTTGGCTTTTTTATATGGAGCATGCTGAAAAAAGAAGATTTTGACAGCAAGCTCGTTCTTTATGGAAACGTGGATATTCGACAGGTGAATCTGTCATTTAACGTCACTGAGCACATCCGTCAGATGCTGGTCGAGGAAGGAGAACATGTCGAAAAAGGTCAGCTTCTCGCCGGCCTTGAGACGGCCAAATTAAATGCTGCTGTTTTAAGCAAAGCAGCTCAGGTTAAGGCTCAGACTCAGGTTGTTGCGCGCCTGGAAGCAGGTTCTCGCCCGCAGGAGATTGAGAAAGCCCGCGCCGAGTACGAAGCGGCGAAGGTGCATGCTGAAAATGCGTCGGTCACGAATAAACGTTATCAGACATTAAAAGAAATGGATGCCGAATCAGCCCAGAAGGCGGATGACGCAAATGCATTGGCTTTAATGGCTGCTTCCGAATCTAAGGCCGCTAAACAGGCATTGGACCTGATAATTGAAGGGCCTCGACGGGAAGATATTGTTGAGGCGAAAGCTACTCTTGAGTTTTACATGGCTGAATTGGAAATCGCCAAATGCAACCTTGCCGATGCAAATCTGTATGCACCTTCTTCCGGTGTCATTCAGAATCGCATACTTGAACCGGGCGATATGGCTTCTCCTCAAGTGCCGGTGTATATACTCGCCCTGACAGATCCCGTGTGGGTTCGGACCTATCTCTCCGAAACCGATCTTGGAAAAATTCATCCGGGGATACCGGCCAAAGTGAGTACGGATAGTTTTCCGGGCAAGATTTATGATGCATGGATCGGTTTTATCTCGCCAAGTTCAGAGTTTACTCCAAAATCAGTGGAAACTACTGATGTGCGAACCAATCTTGTCTACCAGATACGTGTGTATGTAAAAAATCCTGAAAACCAGCTTCGATTGGGGATGCCCGCCACTGTAGTAATAGATTTACCTGTCAGCACACAGGAAAGATAACCCCCAAAATCGTTGGCGGTTTATGTGGGTCTACGCATGACAAACTATTCTGTAAAAGCCGAACACGAAATGACAGCAGGCAAGATTGTCGTAGAATTTTCACATGTCTGCAAAACATTTCTGAATGCAAAATCCAAATCCCGAACCGCCGCTCTGAAGGATATAAATTTTGTTGCTCGAAAAGGTAAAATCACCGGCCTGATTGGTCCCGACGGAGCAGGTAAAACCACTCTTTTACGCATGGCGGTAGGTTTAATGGTTCCTGATTCCGGTACGATAACCGTATTGGGCAGGGATGCCTCCCGGCAATCCATGAAAGTTCAGTCTGAAGTAAGCTATATGCCTCAGCATTTTGGCTTATACGAAGATCTCACGACTCAGGAAAACCTGGATTTGTATGCGGACTTGCAAGGTGTCCCCATGAGTACAAGGCCCGACCACTATAAAGAACTTATGCACATGACGAATTTAGACTCCTTTACCAGACGACTTGCGGGTCGTCTTTCTGGAGGAATGAAACAAAAGCTGGGTTTGGCCTGTGCCCTCGTACTATTTCCCCGTTTGCTTGTTCTGGATGAGCCGACCGTCGGTGTCGATCCTCTCTCTCGCAGGGAGCTCTGGAGTATTATTTACCGCCTTGTCAGAGAAAAAGGGATGTCCGTAATCCTGAGTACTGCCTATCTGGATGAAGCTGAGAAATGTGATGATATTATCCTGATCCATGAAGGAGATATTCTCGGCAAAGGTTCGCCGGAAGACTTCATAGACAAGGTTAACGGACGAACCTACATTGTCAACGTTCCCGGAATCAAAAAAAGAGCTCTCAAGGAAAATCTTTCCGGGCAGGAGAGTATTCTGGATGCTACGATTCAAGGCGACAATGTTCGGCTCGTAACACAGACGGATTCGCCTCCGCAGATACAAGATCTGTTTCCTGATCAATCCGACGTCTCAATTAAGCCTGTACCGGCACATTTCGAAGACAGTTTTATTTCGATTCTGCATGAGCAACAATCCGTATCCGGAAGCATAGATCGCTGGGACTTTCATATGGACAAATCACGACAGCAGTCGCAATCAAAAATAACCATGATTCAGGTTAATGATCTGACGCGACGATTCGGAAGCTTCTATGCGGTCAATGGAATTAACTTTGATGTTCAGCAAGGTGAAATTTTTGGACTTCTTGGTGCCAACGGTGCAGGCAAGTCCACGACTTTTCGGATGCTCTGCGGCCTGTTGCCCATAAGCTCCGGAACTATTCGGGTTGCAGGTGTGGATTTGCGTCACGCCGCTGCGAAGGCCCGTTTGCGAATAGGTTATATGCCCCAAAAGTTTTCACAGTACGGTGATCTCAGTGTTCTGCAGAACCTGAAATTTTTCAGCAGCGCCTATGGTCTTACCGGTAAATATCGCGATGAGAGAATCGAATGGGCGCTGGATCAGTTCAACCTGACCGTCCATGCCGATATGAACAGCATCAGTTTACCTCTGGGATACAAACAGAGGCTCGCTATGGCATGTTCCCTCATGCACAATCCTGACATTCTTTTTCTTGATGAACCGACTTCCGGAATAGATCCCCTGGCTCGCAGAAGATTCTGGGATCGAATCAACGCACTTGCTCAGCAAGGCGTAACAGTGATGGTCACGACCCATTTTATGGAAGAAGCCGAATACTGTGACCGTTTGGCAATCATGGCGGCCGGCAAGATCCTGACACTGGGTAAACCATCTGAAATTCGTAAAATAGGCCGCACCGACAAAAATTCTGAACCAACTATTGAGGATGCCTTTATTCATCTCATCGAGAAAAATGAGACCGACAGGAAAGCATCATGAAGCAGGAAATGAATGATAGACATCGTGGTGGAATGCTAATGCGCATGCGCGGTTTGGTGAGAAAAGAGTTTGCTCAGGTTGTCCGTGACCCCAGCAGTATTGCAATTGCTTTCGTCATGCCTGTTATTTTGCTGATTCTATTCGGTTATGGGGTTTCTCTCGATGCTAAACATATACCAATCGCAATTGTCCTTGAAGATCAAAGCCCGGAGGCAGAGGGTTTTGTTGCTGAGATTCGGGGAACGGATTATTTCAAACCGATTATTATTTCAAATGTCTCCGTTGCCAGGGAGGCGATGATGCTTCGTAAAGTCAAAGCTATTGTTATTATAAAGCAGGATTTTACAAGAAAACTAAACACATATTCAGACGCGGCCATTCAGGTCATAGTCGACGGGATAGATGCCAATTATGGACGCCTTGTTCAGGGTTATATTGAAGGTGCATGGACCATGTGGATTGAGCATAAGGTTCAGACCAGTGGGAAACATATTACCGTCCCGGTACAAGTTCAACAACGTATCTGGTTTAACAGCGAGGTCAGAAGCCAAAACTTTCTTGTCCCGGGCTTGATTGCAGTTATCATGACATTAATTGGTGCATTGCTGACGGCGCTCGTAATGGCGCGTGAATGGGAACGCGGCACAATGGAAGCGTTATTGGTTACACCGATCAAAATGCGAGAGATTATTTTAAGTAAACTTATCACTTATTTTATCCTTGGTATCGGCGGGATGCTTTTATCTGTTGTGATGGCGATCTGGTTATTCCATGTTCCGTTACGTGGTTCTTTTATCGTTCTGTTAGCTACTTCATCTTTATTCCTTTTGGTGGCGTTAGGCATGGGTTTACTGATCTCAACAGTAACCAAAAACCAGTTTGTGGCCGGCCAGATTGCAATAATTGCGACATTTCTGCCGGCATTTATACTGTCCGGTTTTATTTTTGATATTGCAAGCATGCCATTGGTGGTACAGGGCCTCACACATGTTATTGCCGCCCGTTACTTTGTTGCCATTCTGCAGACTGTTTTTCTGGCGGGTAATATCGGTTCAATTATTATACCCAATTCGGCGGCACTTTTGGCGATGGCAATTGTATTTTTTGGATTGATTCGACTGAAATCAAAGAAAAGGCTGGAGTGATACTATCAATTCATTGCATAAAATCACAGCATTGGTAATCAAGGAATTCCTGGCAATCCTCAAGGATCCTAAAAGCCGTTTTGTTCTGATTGGCCCACCTATAATCCAGATGCTTGTATTCGGTTATGCAGCGACCTTCGACCTTAACAATGTTCGGTTTGCGATCTACAATGAAGATGCCAGTACTGCCTCCCGTGAATTGATTGCCGGGTTCCGGGGTTCTCCGAACTTTCATGAAGCTGCAGGAATTATCCATAATGAACAAATCGAATCATTGATCAACAAAAAGAAAGTTTTGCTTGTTCTTCACATCGGACCACAATTTACCCGCGATCTTATGCTGGGCAAATCCACTCAGGTGCAGGTAATAGTGGATGGACGTAATTCTAATACCGCTATGATAGCACTCAATTATGTCCAGTCCATCGTAGCAGGTTTTAACAATAAATGGGCCGAAACACACGGGTTTGACGGTCCGCCTGCTATTATCAAAACCCGTGCATGGTTCAATCCCAACCTTGAAAGCCGCTGGTTTATTGTTCCGGGAATCATTGCGCTGTTGACACTGGTAATTACTATGATGGTCACGGCCCTTTCTGTTGCTCGTGAAAGGGAACAGGGCACTTTTGACCAGTTGCTGGTTACTCCTTTTACACCTGTGCAGATTTTGCTTGGCAAGGCGATTCCCGGTTTTATCATTGGTTTTGCCGAGGCAACCGTGATTATAGTGGTAACGGTGTACTGGTTTAAGATCCCGCTTCGTGGCCATATTATTACCTTGTACACGGGACTTTCATTATTCTTGTTGTCCTCAGTCGGAGTTGGGCTGATGATATCTTCTCTGGCTGTGACGATGCAGCAGGGACTTTTAGGGGGATTTTTATTTTTGGTGCCCTCGATAATTCTATCAGGTTTTACCACACCTATCTCCAATATGCCTGTCTGGGTACAAAGTCTGACACGGGCAAATCCAATGCGGTACTTCCTTATTATTATTCGCTCAACCTTTTTCGAAGGTGCCTCATTCGGCAATCTTATTCACCAGTTCTGGCCGATGCTGCTTATCGGCCTTGCCTGCCTGACCTTGGCTGGCTGGCTATTTCGACATCGAATATATTGATATTTTAAGCAATTACGAAGTTTGAATCAAGTAATTCCCCTATATCAACATTGAACACAAAAACCGTATTCTATTACATGTTTAATTGAATGAAACTGGTAATAAGGAATTAGGTTTTAGTGGTTCGTTTTATGGTTGTCATAGAACCGGATTTACAGGCAGATGAAAGAGAAGTTGATGACGGATTATAAAAGGAGAGTCGAAAATGAGAAATTTTGAATTAAATGGAATAGCCTCAGAATTACACGAAGTATATATCACGATTAATGTTCCCGAGAGTTATGCTGAGATGGTTGAGATATATAGAGAAGGTAAGAACGGTCCGGGATTCGTACAGGTTACATCAGTAAAAATGATTGAGCCGCATGTAGGTTTCGATCAGGACGACAACAATGATATGAGGAGATTTTTACCATGATTATGAGATTGAACACCCGAAAAATCGCATTTATATCGTCTTTTAGACCCAGAAAATGTGGTATAGCCACTTTTACTTCTGATTTGATAGAGAACATTCGAAAAACTGGTGGAATCGAGTTTCTACCTTCGGTAATAGCAATGCAGGCGGGGCATGAGCACGAATATAAAGAGCCGGTGGAATTCGTAATCAGAAAAGATATTGCTCCGGATTATACTGATGCGGCCGACTATATAAACTCAGGCAACTTTGATGCCGTATCACTTCAGCATGAATTCGGATTATTCGGGGCCGAAGGAGGTTCGAACATAAGCTTATTGCTCAGTCGTCTGAATATTCCTGTAGTAACGACTTTGCATACGGTTCTCGAGAGACCTTCTTCAGATTATTTTAACGCTCTTGTGAACGTCTGCGACAAATCTGATAAAGTAATTGTGATGAATGAACGTGGTATCGGTATGCTGACGAATATTTACGGTGTCCCGAGAAGGAAGATAAGGCTCATTCCTCACGGAATACCCGATATCCCGTTCAGCCGTTCAGTTTTTAGTAAACGAGGTTTGAGCCCTTCCGGGCGAAAAATCATCATGACCTTCGGGCTGCTCGGCAGAAACAAAGGCATCGAAGTAATGCTTAGGGCTATGCCGGCCATCATTAAGGCACACCCCGATACTTTATACGTAGTATTGGGAGCAACTCACCCTGAAGTAGTGAAACATGAAGGTTCTTCATACCGGGATGAATTACACAAGATTGTCGAAGATTTGGGGTTGCAAAATCACGTGATCTTCCATCACAGGTTTGTGTCCGACTCGGAATTACAGCAATTCCTCTGTGCTGCGGATATTTATGTCACCCCGTATTTGTATAAAGAACAGTTAACCAGCGGCACTCTTGCATTTGCGGTCGGTGCGGGCAAGGCCGTTGTCTCGACGCCTTACTGGGCCGCAGAGGAGCTGTTGGCCGAAGATCGCGGGAAACTGGTGGCATTCGGTGATTCGGGGCAGATGGCTTCGGCGATTATGCAAATCCTTGATGATGATTCTCTGCTTAACACGATGCAGTTTCGGGCATACCAATATGGCAGAACAAGGACTTGGGCGAGTGTTGGCCGGGCATATTGGAATCTGTTGGAAAAGGAAATCCGGTCTGCACCGGCATCCATAGAACCGGCAGTTCCCTTGAGAAATAAAAAAATAGGGCCGGTCCGAAACATCAGAGCTGATGTCGACCATTCAATTTCTCTGACGGCTTAAATGAAACATGGAAGGAGGAATAAAATGAGCAATGTGAAAACACCCTGGTATGTATTACATGCACCGGAAATAGGTACGAAGTTTGATGAATTTTACAAAACATGCAGCAAAGAAGGAGTACTTGATAAAAAAACGAAGGAATTGTTAATGCTGGCCGTAGCTACTGTATTCCACTGTTCTGACGGCGTTGATGAACACCTGAAAGGTGCACTCGAAGCCGGAGCCACAAAGGGGGATATCACGGAAACTCTGCTTGTCGCGGCGGCTGAAACCGGCAAAGCGCAGCTTATATGGGCAAAACAGATTTGTAGTAAATATCTGGGTGACAACGGTCACAAATAAGTACCACACAATTTGATAAGAACTAATTATAACAGGTTGACAATTATGAAAATAAAAGGTGAGAGTGAAACGGTCTTTTATCTGAAAATAAATTCAGTTAATGCGGCCAAATAGAGTATTGAGTTAGGGAGGTAATTGCTTATGCGTGTAATAATATGGACTATTGTGTAGTGTAAAATCATTTTCGAAACAAAAATACCATAAAATCATATTTAGAAAAGGAGTTTTATTATGAAAACGCAAAGCCAAAAAATGATTCCATATTGTATGTTTATTTTCTTGATAACATGTCCGTTAGCTGCTGTTGCGATAGATCGCCCGGGCGATGACGATATCAGGTTCTGGGTCAAGGATGCAATCAGCGAAGATCCTTATATCGATTCTTCAGTAATAGATGTTGCAGTATCAAACGGTATTGTCACTTTGTCTGGGGATGTTAAAAATCTGGCTTCGAAGACATATGCAGATAAGGAGGCGAAAAAGATCAGCGGTGTTCTTGGTGTAATAAACAGACTTTCAGTTTTATCGAGTGACGTGAATGACACTGACATCGTTAAAAATATCAGGCGTAGAATCGTTGACAATGCTGCAATAGAATCGCAAAACATCATCGTAACCTGTGCAGACGGCAAGGTTAAGCTTACCGGAGAAGTTGCCAGTTGGTCGGAAGGAAAGCAGGCCGGTCTTCTTGCCGGTGAGGTTCGAGGTGTCAAAGGAGTTGAAAACGACCTGACGGTTAATTTGATGTTTACCCGTTCTGACGAAGATATAAAAAAGGATGTTCAGGCCACTCTCCGGCGTGATGTTTATCTGGTCAATCTTCCTATTGACGTTACGGTTACTTATGGATTTGTGACTCTTAGTGGTACTGTGGGGAGTGAATATCAGAAAAGTCGTGCTTACGAAGATGTTATTTGGATCGAAAATATTAAGAATATCAAGAACGACCTGGTAGTCCAATGGTGGGAAAAAGAAGGTTCTCGAACGAAGCCTGCTTATAATGTTACCGATACCGAACTTGCCAAAGCCGTGACTGATGAGCTGCAGCAGGATGGCAGGCTTGATCCTCGTGATCTGGCGATCACTTCTTCCTACGGCCATGTTACATTAATAGGATCCGTGGCCGATTTCCACCAGAAAAGCATTGCCGAGAAGGATACTTATGACGTAGTAGGCGTCGGCTGGATAACGAACAATCTTGTCGTGCGGGCGATCAGACGGGATGATTTCGAAATTCGCGACGATATCCTTTTTGAATTTTCAACCGATGATGCTCTTTGGAACCAGGATATTAAAGTAAAGGTTAACAATGGTGTTGTCACTTTGTCGGGCAAGGTGAGCACCGGTTACGATAGAGTACATGCTTTAACTGTTGCCTCTCGCATTCGCGGAGTTAAAGAGCTGAAAGACGAAATCGAGGTCAACTGGAAGCAGGAATACAAAGATGCGGATTTGTTGGGTCGATTAATGAATCGTATCAAATCAAACTGGCTGCTTTCACCTGTCAGGGATAAGATAAAAATCAATGTCAGAAAAGGTGTAGTTACTTTGGCAGGCACGGTATACAACTGGGGCGAGCGGCGTGAGGCCGAGCGAATTGTTCAAAATACCAGTGGGGTCAGGGCTATAGATAATCGAATCCAGGTTGAAGGTTACAATTACAAATGGGAAGACTGGTATCTGAAAGATTCTGACGGCGGTTCATGAATAATGAGGCGATTAACCGAAGTGGCATTGAGTATTTAACGGTGTCGATTTCGAGCAAAATCCTTAATGACTTAGTATGTTCCGGTTCGTATGTTAATGCAGGTCAAAATAAGTAAAGGCATAGAGAGAAGCAATTAAAAGGAGCAATTGAAGTGAATGAAACTCTAACATATCATCAACCGGGTGTTCTCCGAGTTTTGCAGACGAAGGAAGAAACAAAGGCCTTTTATAACAAAATCGCCAAGGTCTATGATATTCTTGCCGAGCACTCGGAAGCGCCCGTACGCAAAGCGGGACTTGAAATGCTCGATGTCCGACCGGGCTGGAAAGTTTTGGAAATTGGTTTTGGCACCGGCCATAGTCTCATCGAATTCGCAAAATCTGTGGGTCCGTCCGGAAAGGTATATGGTATCGATCTGTCAGATAAGATGGTCGAGATTTCTCAGAAACTGGCTGAGAAGGAAGGCCATGATGAGCAGATAGAGTTGTCCTGCGGCGATGCTTTGCATCTTCCCTACGAGCCGGAGAGTCTCGATGGTATCTTTATGAGTTTTACGCTCGAACTTTTCGATACGCCCGACATTATTCTTGTGCTTTCTGAATGTAAACGCGTGCTCAAACCAGAAGGTCGGATAGTAATCGTCGGTATGTCTCGAGTAATGCCTGAAGGGCTGGTGATGGAGATGTTTGAGTGGACGCATCGGCATTTTCCGAATTATCTTGACTGCCGTCCGATCCTTGTGCGCCAGGCTCTGGAAGATGCGGGTTTTAAGATTTGTGACAGCAAAATCATGAAAATGTGGATTAATGTCGAGATTGTCTGCGGCCTCAAGGGAAATGGTGACATTGATGTAAAAAATGAATAACTGATGGAAACCTTTTTATTGGAAATAATGAAACAGATAAATCGAATATAATTCAGAAAAGGAGAAATAAAATGAACTCACTAAATAGAAGCAAACAAGACAAAGTCAGAAGTTTCATTTTTGTAATAATGTCAATGGTTATGACCGTTGGTTTGACAAATTATGTTTTTGCTCAATCAAATCCTGAAGCGGCCAAGGAGCTTTCCAAGGCCTTTTCCGGCGCTGCCAAGGAGGCAATGCCGGCTGTGGTTTCGATTAAAGTGGAGAAAGCGGTTGAGGCTAACCCGATGTCATTTGGAACGCCATACGGATATAATGACCCGTTTGGGCTTTTTGGTGACGATTTTCTGAGGAAATTTTTCGGAGACAGAGCGCCGCAACAGCAGCAGACTCCCAGGAAATTCCATGAGTATGGTCAGGGTTCCGGATTTATTATCAGCAAGGATGGATATATTTTGACTAACAATCATGTTGTCGGGGATGTCGATAAGATTACAGTGGAACTCCAGGACGGACGTAAATTCGAAAATGCGAAACTAATTGGCACAGATCCCGATACCGAAGTGGCTTTGATTAAGATAGATGGAAATAACTTTCCGGTTTTACCAATGGGTGACTCTGATAAAATCGAAATAGGTGACTGGGTCATCGCTATCGGCAATCCCTTCGGCCTGAATGAGACCGTTACGGTAGGTGTTATCAGTGCCGTCGGTAGGAGCAATGTTCATATTGCAGCGTACGAAGATTTCATTCAGACGGACGCCGCTATTAATCCCGGCAACTCAGGAGGACCTCTGATTAATCTGGATGGGCAGGTCATCGGGATCAATACGGCTATATATAGCCAAAGCGGCGGTTATATGGGTATCGGCTTTGCCATCCCGGTTAATATGGCTCGAAACATCGAGCAGCAGTTAAAGGAGAACGGCAAAGTCACTCGAGGTTATCTGGGTATCTACGGTCAGGATGTTACTCCGGACATGGCTGAGCTTCTGAAACTTAAAGACAGTAAGGGTGTAATAATTGCCAGTGTCGAAAAGGGTTCCCCGGCCGACAAGGCCGGCCTCCAGAGCCACGATGTACTTATGGAAATGAACGGCAAGAAGATTGAATCCTACGACTCTTTTCGCAACGATGTTGCGGTTTTGAAGCCCGGCAGCAATCTGAGACTTTCTGTCCTGCATGAGGGGGAAATCCGCAATATTACTGTGACACTTGCAGAACGTCCCATGGAAATCGCTCAAAACAATCAGCCCAAAAGTCAACAGAAATCACAAGAGGCCCTCGGGATCGAGGTGCAGAATGTAACGAAGGATATTGCGGAGCAATTTAGTTATCCCGTTGGCGAAGGTGTGATTGTTAGCAGTGTTGCTCCCGGCAGTCCTGCTTCAGAGGCCGGTATCCAGCCCGGTGATTTGATTAGGAGTGTCAACCGGCAGTCCGTCAATTCGGTGGACGACTTTGAAAAGTCGGTAAACGAGACGAAAGGTAATAAAATTCTGCTGTTGATCAGACGTGGCGAATATTCTCAGTTCATTATTGTACAGTTAACTCCGTGATGACCGGGTTTATATAATTGAGCTTTGATAATCTTTTCTAAATGAAATAAATGCCCGGTATTGTCACGCAAAGAGACAGTAGTAAGCAGAACCTTGATAAAAGGACGAATATAAGTTTTGTACAGCATGAGTATACCGAAAAGAGGTTCCGAATATGGCTCATAAAATTAATATCATGTTAATGCTTGTTTTGGGTGTCACCCCTTCGTGGGGCAAAAGCCCGTTTAATATCTCTGATTCGACAAAAGTCGACTATCGGAATATTGTCGAACAGTTCGCACCTAAGCTGTCTAAGCCGGCCTCTATCACGGATATCCGTGAGGTGATGCTGTTGCAACCGCTTGAAACTAAAAGCACTCGGGCACATCGAGAGCGTTTAGCTGTTAACACTTTTGAGCGTAATCACAATGCAACCAGACTGAAATATGGTTTGAATCCTATGCCGTCAAAGAAGGGTAATAACAGTGAACCGGGGAAACAATATGCATTGTATATGGATGATCGGCTGTTGTCCGAGAAAGAAGCTTTCTATATCGGGAAAGATACAGAGGGATATACCAATTCCCGTCGCAGTCACAAACCGGGGACCTATACCAAATTTTTAAATTCCATAGTTCGTAACTTTGGTTCCTCGATTCACATGGTCGGTGTCCACTATTGGATAGTCGCCGGCTCGGGGTAATGTTGATAATTTAAGAAACAGACAGTTTATTTGAAAGTCTTATATTATGGTGAATATAAAAAAAATACTATATCCCACAGATTTTTCAGAATATTCAATAGCGGCGTTGCCGTATGCCATTGGTTTGTCAAAACAGAACGAATCTGAATTTCATTGTTTGCATGTCGTCGATGTAGAAAATGAGGAGTTTATAAGGCATGGGTATGTAATTCCATTAGTATCGCAGCCTGATATTTCTGAGAGTGAGATAATGAGATCGGCACAGAAACAGCTTGACGAATTTGTATCTGAAAATATGGCTGTGGCACAGCCTCTGGTGAAAAAAGTGATAAGAGGCAAGCCTTTTGTGGAGATAATACGTTATGCCCGTGACAATTCCATCGATTTGATAGTCATGGGTACACATGGCCGCAGTGCCCTTGCTTCAATGCTGCTCGGAAGCGTGGCAGAAAAAGTCGTACGCAAGGCGCCTTGCCCGGTACTGTCAATCAGGCATCCTCAGCATAAATTTGAAATGCCTTGATGCGTAACCGTCGAAAGAAATATATCGTTCATTTCCATGAGTATTTGAAAGGATAAGAATATGTTTGGGAAGAAAATACCTCTGTTCAATTTATTTGGTTTCAAAGTAAACATCGATTTGTCCTGGCTTATTCTCGCCCTTTTAATCACATGGTCGCTGGCGAAGAGTCTTTTTCCATATTATTTTTCGGGATTTTCAAACAGTATTTATTGGTGGATGGGTGTCGCCGGGGCAGTGGGATTGTTCATATCAATTGTTTTCCACGAGTTCTGCCATTCGATAGTAGCCAGACAATTCGGTTTGCAGATGAAAGGTATCACGTTGTTTATTTTCGGCGGCGTTGCCGAGATGGAATCGGAACCGGGGAGCCCGAGAGCAGAGTTCCTGATGGCAGCGGCCGGACCTGTCTCGAGTGTTTTTCTTGGAGCAATTCTATATTTTATACACCTGGCCGGCAACAACATGGGATGGCCTAAACCTGTCAACGATGTGCTGCAGTATCTAATGGTAATTAATTTCGTCCTGGCCGGTTTCAATCTTCTGCCCGCGTTCCCTCTTGATGGCGGAAGGATATTGCGCTCGATTCTCTGGGGCGTTAAGGGAAATTTGCGATGGGCAACCCGCGTCGCTTCAGAACTGGGTTCAGCCTTTGGCATATTCATGATAGTCTTCGGGATTCTGAACTTTATTACGGGGGGCTTTATCGGCGGGATATGGTATTTGCTCATAGGCATTTTCATCCGGTCGGCTTCCCAGATGTCGTACAGCCAGCTTCTTATACGAAATGCGTTGAGAGGAGAAGAGATAGGGAAATTTATGAAAACCGATCCGGTAACTGTTTCTCCGGCGTTGTCTATCGATCAGCTTGTTAATGATTATTTCTATAAATATCATTACAAAATGTTTCCTGTCACAAATGGTGACGGTCTCATTGGTTGTGTGACCTCTAAACAGGTAAGAGAACTTCCGGAGGAAGAATGGAAAAGACATCCGGTTAGTGACATAATGGCTCCATGTTCGAATGAGAATGTCGTTTCTCCACAAATGGATGCTCTCAAGGCATTATCACTTATGAATCAGACCGGCAATAGCAGGT